>JAYVQK010000310.1:0-3604 GCA_043757005.1 Verrucomicrobiaceae bacterium | reverse complement strand
CCACTTCGGCGGCGCAAAGACTCAGCGCAGCAGTCAGGAGGAAAAGAGCGAGCGTGAATGGGTTCACGGCGCTTTGCGTTTTGCGGGGAGGCTATTGGTGAAGGGCGGGCTCCCCATCGGCCAGCGGTCTGGGGCAAAATTGCGGATGTAGAGGAAGTCCTGCGTGCGCAGTGAGCGATGCGGGTAGGGCATTTTGTATTTTAGTGTCTTGGGAGCCGCCGCGCTGCGATACCGCAAACCGGAGTTATAAAGCACCGGAGGATTTGCATTATACTGTGGCATAGGATTCCCGAGGTTTGTGTATTAGTTGCTTCTATGTTTTATACCATCTTTAAGAAGTAAGGTGACTACGAAGGGCGCGAAGATGAGAAAGGGAAGGACAGGTGCTCATCGCTGCTTCGCGTTCTTCGCGCCCTTCGCAGTCTGTTTTATTGCTGAAGATGGTCTCATACCATCTTGAGTTTACATCCATCCGCGACGCGCTAGGGCTGTTGGGGGGTGACTACTTGGTAGAAGCGTTGGGGCTGGGTGGTGGTCTCGTCGGTGATCTCTTCGTGGGGAGTGCCGGTGGCGGGGATGTCGCGGATTTTTACCCACGCGCCGGTGCTTAGGCTGTTGCGGGCCATGACGCTGTAGGCGATGCCGGGGAGGGCGGTGAATTGCACGCGGAAGCCGCCGGTGATTTTCGCGACGGTGGAGCGGAAGACGCTGGCGGCACTTTGTGGGTTTGTGCCGGCGAGGTATTCGCTGAGGTTGCTTTGGCCGTCGCCGTCGGGGTCGGCGGTGGCGTCGGCGGCGCTGAATCGGTTGAGGCCGTTGGCGATTTCCCATGTGTCTGGGAGGCCGTCGCCGTCGCTGTCGAGGATGGTGCTTTGGCCGGAATTCACTGCGCCGGGGGTGGCGGTGGCGGCGAGCCAGTTGGCGGGATCATTACCGATGGTGGTGCGGCTCGTGCGCTGGAGCGAGGGGCCAGTGCCATCGGGCGTGGTGGGCCAAGGCGCGATGTCGAGGTATTCCACTTTATCCACGAGGATGAAGGGGGTAATGGTGCCGACGAGCGGGCCGGGGTAGGCGAGTTCGATGGCGGTGGAGTCGTTGGCGAGCCTCGGGGTAAATGGGCCGTAGAGGGTGGCGCTCGCGCCGATGCTGTAGGCGGCGCGGAAGGCGGCGAGGGAGGCGGCGTCGGTCGCGGGATTGAAGCCGACGAGGAGCACGTAGTCGCCGGGCTGGATGGTGGTCCCGGCGGCGAAGGTGAAATCCACTCCGCCTTTTATTTTCCAACCCGCGATGCTTTGTGCGGTGGTGGTGATGTTGTGGAGTTCGATGAATTCGTCGCGCGCATTATCCAGCGGCCCGGGGAGGTCGGTGGGGTGATACATCACTTCGTTGATGATGATGGGGCCGGTCTTTGGCGCGGTATTCACTGTGCCGAAACTGCGGCTCGTGAGGGGCCAAAATTCCGGCACGGCGGAGGTAGTGAGCACGCGGCCAAAGGTGACGCCGTCGGCGGCTGCGCCGAAGGTGGCTTGCGAGCGGTAGCCCGTGAGCACGCTGCTGATGGTGGCGGCGAGGACGATCTCGTCGCCTGTGGAGCTGAGGGAGAAGGCGCTCACGCCGGTGTTGAATTGGCTTTCGTAGAAGACGAGGTAGCCGCCTGCGGGGATACTGGTGCCTGCGGCGATCTGGTATTTCTGCACCGCATTGCGGTCGTCGCTGAGCCACCAGCCGCCGATGTTCACGCTGCTGGCGGTGGGGTTGTAGAGCTCGATGGTGTCTTCCAGCGGGGTGGTGGAATTGGTGAGCGCTTCATTGATGACGATGGTGGCGGGGAGGTAGTTGCTCGCGCCGGGCGAGGCGGTCTGCGGGAAGAGGGCGTAGCTGCCCGCGCCATCTGGCAATCGGCCTTGCGAGACGCCCTGCGCCTGCGCGCCGAAGGTGATGGCGTTGAGCTGGCTGGTGCCGTCGGTGCTCGTGAGGACGATGGATTCGCCGCCGGAGGCGAGTTTGAAATTGCAGCGGTTGCCGCCGCCGGTGGTGCCGTCGGCGATGAATTTGGTGAAGCCTTTGCCCGCGACGAAGGAGAGTGCGGGGACTTTGGTGACTTTCAAATCGCTTGCGGTGTCCGAGAGATACAGGCCAGCGAGGGCGACGGGGTTGGCGTCGGCATTATAAAGCTCGAACCAATCGTTGCCCGCAGCGGGATTCGCCATCCATTCGTTCACGCGCAGGTTGGCGGTGGGGCCGAGGGTTTTGACGACATTTGTGGCTCCAGGCGAGGGGGCGATGAGGGTAAATGTGCCGCTGCCATTGGGCACACGGCCAATGGGGAGATCGGGCGCTTGCAGGCCGAAGGTGATGTAATCGGTGAGCGCACCGGCGCTGTAGATGGCGAGGGATTGGCCGCCGGGATCGAGGCCGAAGCCTGTGTGCAGGCCGGGCGCGGCGAGGTCGCTATCGCACCAGACGATGAGGTAGGCTCCCGCCGCGATGGTGGTGTTAGCGGGGAAGGTGTATTTGGCGGGCACGAGCGGGTCGTCCGTCATGGTGAGGCCAGAGATGTCGAGCGTGGTCGCGCCGCGATTGAGCAGCTCGACGTAGTCGGGGGTGCTGCCGCCGTTGATGATGACGGTGCGGTTGTCGGCGCAGACTTCGTTAATGGCGAGGTTGCCGCCGGTGGGGGTGTAGGTGGCTTCCAGCTCTAGGCCAAAGACGAGGTCGGTGCTGCTGGGATCAATCTGATGCAGCGAGGCGGCGACGACATTATCGCCGGTGACGAGAGCGGTCGTAGGCACGCTGAACCAAGCGCCCGCAGCGGGCTCTAGGGCGGCGTCGGTGACGGTGCGATTGGCGTTTAAGGAATAGGAATCCGTCAAGGCGGCATCCACTCCGAGGCGCTTGAGTTCCTGGCCATTCAGATAGACGAAGACGCCGTCGTCCACGAGCAAGCGGAGGCGCAGTGTGGTGGTGGGGCCGAGGGTGCCGGTGTAGTTAAAATGGAGGCGGAAATACTTCGTCACCGGCACTGCTGGATTCGTCGCAAATGCCGCAATCGCCGTGCGAATGGCCACCGGAATAGTGCCCGTGGCGGTGCCGAGTGGCGCAGCGCCAGCACTCCACGCGCTATCATTAAAGCCTGTCGCAGCCCACACGCTCGGAGCAGCGGTGATGTTCTGCGCTTTGTATTTCCACTGCGTCGTCGCATCCATCGCTACGAGCGTTTGCGTGACGGAGCCGACGCCGAAGAGGAATGTTGCCTCGTCGGAAATCACCGAGGGGTGCAGCGATTGATCGTAGTAAGTGACGCGCCAAAAGTAGCTGCTACCCAGCTCCAGATCAGCGAAGGGGATGGGCAAGGTGGTGAGATTAGTCGTGCTCGTGAGCACGTAGATCGGCTCGGCATACGTGCCGGTGGAGGAGCGGATTTCCCACTTCGTTTTCGTATGTGTAGAGGTGCCCGTGGTGACACCACTGGTGTGCGTGTAGGCCGAGGTAGTGAAGGCAGCAGCGGGGATGACGCCATTCCCCGCGACGGGCGAGAGGGGCACAGGTTTTGTAGGCCGCTGGAAGATGCCGAGACCGAGCTGGGAGTTCACGGAATTGAAGC
>JAYVQK010000309.1:0-3608 GCA_043757005.1 Verrucomicrobiaceae bacterium | reverse complement strand
TCGCATACTTCTGTGCGGGAAGCGATCCGGGAAGCGCTCCCGATAGTAGCCGACGGCATGATAGACATCGCTGAAGCCGGTCTTTTCGGTGATTTCTTTCACGCTCGCGCCCTCCTTCCAGAGCTGTTCTAAAAGGGCAACTTTTGGAGCAGTATCGCCATCATCTCGTTGCTGAAGTGCGGCTTTTTTTGTCAAATATCTAAACGGAAAGCGATCTGGGAAGAGTCGCCGGTAACGCCTGATGGCATTATAGACATCATTGAGGCCAGTCTTTTGGGAGATTTCTGCGATGCTCGCGCCCTCCTCCCAGAACTGTTCTAAAAGGGCGACTTTTTCCAGCCGCTCCGCATTCTGCTGGGCGGAGGCGGCGATTTTTGCTGCGCTGTAAAACGGATTTATCGGCACATTTCTCTGCGAAAAGCGATCTGGAAAGCGTCTCCCGTAGTAGTAGATGGCATTATGAACATTCAGGATACCGGTCTTTTCGGCGATTTCCTCGGAGCTCGCGCCCGCGTTCCAGAGCATTGCTAAAAGGGCGACTTTTTCCAGAAGCCTCACCTTCCGGCTGGCGGCGGCGGCGATATGTGCGGCGCTGAGGAAGGGATTTTCCCCCGCTTTTCTTTGCGGAAAGCGTTCCGGGAAGCGCTTCTGGTAACGCTTGATGGCTTGCCAGGCATCTTTGAGTCCGGTCTTTTCGGCGACTTCTTCCGGGCTCGCGCCCTCGTTCCAGAGCTTTTCCATAAGGGCAATTCTTTCGGCCTCTCTCCCCCGCCACAGGGCAGCAATAGCGGCTCTTTGCTTGGCGACGGCGGGTGTAATGCGGGGCATCCGGTATGCAAAGCGGCCTGGATAAGTCTTGCGGAGCCCTACAATCATCAGACCCGCATTGGCAATGCCCAGCTCCGCAAAAATAGCGCTTTTCTTCGCTCCCTCGTTCCACATTTTTGCTAAACGGTCCAGCTTCTCCTCTTTTGCGACGGTCTTTGCGGCCAGCGCCAAGTCTCTCTGCGCTTGCACGCTTGCCCTGCGTGCGGCAAAGTCGGCCCGAATCCGCCCCAACGAATAGTAAGTCACGCCGATACTTTTTGCATAATTGAGGACGGTTTGCCTGCTGACGCCATATTTCCTGCCGAGAGCAGCACTGGTGGGTGTCTCGCAGGCGCGGATGTCTGCACAAAGCGCGTCGCGCTGCGCAAGGGAGAGCACGCCTTCGGTTTTACTACCTATGTTGCGCCCGCGCTTACGAATGGTGACACCCTGCAAAACAAGAATTTTCCGAACTTTTGGCGGAGCGATCCCGGCCTCCTCAGCGATGGCAAGAACGCACTTTTGATCTTCGTAACGCTGGCGGATTTGCTCGTCGGAAAGGTTGCTTTCCACCAATGGTCTATCCATAAGTTTGCCAGTCAAAGGCTGACCCCCGCGCATGGGGACCCCAGCCTCGTGGAAGGCGACCTCCACTCCCGCCGGCTTCAAAGGCCGACCCCCGCGCATGGGGACCCCAGCCTCCAGTAGTAGCTTGCGCACAAAGCTAATGCTCACATCTTCCCCCCGCGATAAGTCCGTGAGGCTCTCGCCAGCCGAGTAGCGGCGCACCATTTCCTCAATGCGTAGTGTAAAGTCTTTTATGTTGGTTCTTTTCGACATGCCATAGCCCGTATGCCACAAAATATAGCCGCTTGCGAGCAAAAAATTGTCCACAAATCCCCCCCAACAAACACACTCCCAAAGCAAACCTCTGCAAACACCTGCGACGACCTTGGAAGCAAATGCGACAGTGGTTTTTGTGGTGCGGGCGCGACCGGCGAGGCGCAATTTGTCTCTATGAGACCATACCGAGGCGTTTTTTTGAGTGCGAGCAGGGCGGGCGGAAGCGCTGGTTTGTCCCGGAGGGACAATGGGGCGGCTGGGAAAGGTAAGAAAGAGGCTTTTTTTATGGGAACTCTTGGAACTCTGAACTCTGAACTTTAAACTTCAAACTCTAAACCTTGTTGCTTCGAAAACGTCGTTCAGAGTTTGAAGTTACAGTAGCTTTCTTTATTGATGAGGTGGCTTTTGCTAGTGTTGCAGCGGCTTTCTTTATAGGTGTAGTGGCTTTTTTTGTGTGTGCAATAGTAGCAGTGGTGTAAAAAGGTGTTGTTTGCTGCAAAAAAGAAGTTGCATTGCTGCGCGCTGACGCTATTGATGTAAGCAGAGAAGCAACAGTTTTGTTTTTGGGCGCTGCATTTTTAATTTACGACGCTACTTTTTATGGCAACGATCAAATGGGGGACTCCGGGGCTCAAATGGGGCTCGGGGGCGAAGTGGAATCAGACTATACCGGAAGGGCCGGGCTCGGGAGAGCCGCTTACACATACAACAATTAACTCACATACTAACATGGAATACTACGAAATTACAAAATCACGGGCGCAGGAAACTTTACCGGTTTGGGTGGCGCATTTGCCGTCGCTGCATATTGGCATAAAGACGAGTGCGGATCTCCAGTCGCTGATTGCTGGGTTTGAGCCGCTGGTGCAGGCTCAGGTGGCGGCTCAGGATGTTTTTGATGCGGCTTTTCGCGCGGCGCAGGGGGCGCTGGGCATTATAAAGGTGCTGGGGACAAAGGTGCCGCAGCTTATTGAGGGTCAACTATCGGAAAATGCAGGCGTGATGAAGGATGTGGACGATCTTTATGCGACGCAGCCTAGGGCGGAGGGGACGATTTTGAAGCGGTTGCGGGAGCTGCTGCCTACCTGGGTGCGGGCCAATGCAGCGTTGTTGGCGCTTTCGCCCACGCAAACGCCGATTATGCGGACGGTGGCGGGGGTAACTTATACGGCGGCGACGGCGTCGGTTTTGCTGGATAGCTATACGGCGCTCGTGGGGACGATCAAGACAAAAGAAGAGCTGCTGGATGCAAGCAGGGAGGCGCTGCGGGGGCATGATCGGGTGACGGATCAACTTAATAAGACGTGGTATAAGGTAGCAAAGGCCACAGCGGATGCAGGTTCGCCGCTGGCTCATGCGCTGGAGGGCATCACCACGGAGCCGGGGACGCCGGTGCCAGTGGTGATCGAGATTGATCATGTGGTGCAGGGCGGCGAGGCGGGCCTCCAGGCGCTCGTGAGCTATATAGCGGGCGGCGGGGAGCATGCGACGGCCAAGGCGGTGAAGTGGAAGGTGGAGGGGGTGGATGCCGATTTTGCCCACTCGGCGCCGCTGGATGCGAGTGGAAATGCGCTGGGGCCTTTCACGGTCGGGCAGGTGGTAAAGCTCTTCGCCGAGGTTTCTAATAGCTCGGGCACGCGGACGACAGCGGTGCGGACGATGACTCTCGGGCCGGCGATTGTGTAGGCGGCGGGGAGGCATGGGAGGCATGGGAGGCATGGGAGACACCCTCATATCTCCCATGCCTCCCATGCTTCCCATATCCCCCCTTATTGAGCGGCTTCGGTGAGGGTGATTTGGGGAAGGGTATCAGGAGACCAGGGGTTGCGGGTGTGGTGGGTGGCTTCGATTTCGTGGGCGAGGCGCTCGCAGTGGGTGTGGGTGGCGGCGACGTCGAGGTGGTGGTGGCGGGGGGCGAAAGGGGTGAGATTTTTTGCCGCGAGGCGGAAGAGACGGGC
>JAYVQK010000308.1:0-14285 GCA_043757005.1 Verrucomicrobiaceae bacterium | reverse complement strand
GCCCCTCCAGAGCGGGGTCATGCCCCCGCACTCCAGAGGCACCGCTCCCAAGTCCCAAAATGCGTGTTTCCGAGAGTCCACTTGAGAGTTCGAAACTCAGAGTTGTGCGAAATTCACAAAGGACTCGCCTGACCACCAGCCCTCACCCTGCCCCCTAAGTCACGACTCCCGCCTCGCGAAAGCTGAAGAAGGGACTGCGTCCTTCGCCGGGGACTCCGACGATGATGTGGTCGTAAAATTTGAGCTGCAGAAGCCGCGCGGCCTCCACGAGGCGGGTGGTGAATCGGCTATCTGCGACACTCGGCGTGGGGTCGCCGCTCGGGTGGTTGTGGACGAGGATGAAGGCGTAAGCGTTATACGTGAGGACTGGGCCGAAAATATCGCGCGGGTAGGCGAGACATTCGTTCAGGCTGCCCAGCGAGACCTCCTCCTCGCGGATGAGCCGCAGTTTGGCATCCAACAGCACGATGCGCAGGGATTCCTTGGTGAGTTGCCGCATCTCCGCGCCGAGCATCTCGTAGATGCGCTCCGGGTTATCCATCGGTATCCGCACGAGCGACTCGCGCGCCAGCCTGCTGGCGAGGCCAAAAGCCGCCGCGAGCTGCACGGCTTTCGTGGGACCGATGCCTTTGATTTTGGCGAGTTCTTTCACACTCGCCCGCGCGAGGTCGCCGAGGCTGCCAAAGCGCGCGAGCATCTGCCGGGCAAGGTCTAGCGCGTTCACACCCTTCATTCCTGTGCGGAGTAAAATGGCGATCAGCTCGCTATCGGTGAGCATCCCAGCGCCCAGCGCGGCGAGCTTTTCGCGCGGGCGCTCTTGCTCGGGCAGTTCGCGGATTTTGGGGGCGTCGGCCATTATAGCTCCTCTTTTTTTACCGTGGATGCCGCGCCTTTTCCGCCCGCCGCCGCCGCCGCGTTCGCATCCCCCGCGCTCACGAGTGTGTCATTGGCGTAGTGGATGGTGAAGGCCAGTTGCGTCTCGTCGTGGACGGGCGCTCCATTGGGCCCAGCCAGCTCGCAGGAGACGCTGATGCTGTCTTTCTCCTTCATATTGGGGATAAATTTCCAACTGGCCTGGTTGCCAAAAGTGACCTGCTTCTCGGCGGTGTAGCCCACCTTTTTGCGGGCCGTTTTCTCCAACAGCTTTTTATCCGTCGTCGGCGGGCCATATTTGGCGACGAGCTGCGTGCGGAAGTCTTTGAAAAGCGTCGGCCCATTCCCCTCGGGTTTGATGGTGACGGTGGCGGAGGCAAATTTGCGCTCCGGGAAATTCAGCACCCACTTCGTCACCACCTGCCCGGCGAATTTCCCGCCCGTGAGTATGAAACGATAATCGTCCGTCTCCTCGGGGAATTTCACCCCCTCGCGCCCCTGCATCACGCGCTTGGCCTCCTCCGGCGAGGCTCCCCACGCGATGCCGAGGAAGCCCGTCGGGCGATCAATGGCAAAGGCGGCGGTGCTGAGGAGGAGTAGAGAAAAAAGGATGCGGCTCATAAAAAATGCGGTGTGAGTGGCCAAGCAAATGCAAGGCCAACAAGGAGTCAAACCCGCGTATGTGGGAATCCGTAGCGGACTTTGAAGTGCCACAGGCTTTCACTTCAACTCCACTTCCAATCGGGTCGCCGGATGATGTCGAGAGCTTCGCGCACGGTGAATCCTTTGGCGGCCTCGGCGGCGAATCCCGCACAGCTTGCGCGCCAGATGGCCAGCTCGCGGGGGTGGGGCGTGTGCGGCTTTGCGTGCGGCACTTTTTGGCCGAGGAGCATGGCGTAGTAGCCCTCGATGCCGTAGCCGTTATTTTGCGAGAGCAGCACCGTTTTGCCGAGGGTGCTGGGGCCGTTTTCGCGGTAAAATTCCACGACGCCCTCGCCCTCGCCGAGCGGGATGTCGCTGCGCGCGGCTTGCCAGAATGGGGTATCGAGGCGGGTGTTGAATTTGTAGTGGACGGCGAGGAAATCGCGCACGTCGTCCCAAGCATCGCCGATGAGCCGATTATACACCTTGCGCACGCTAGGCGGCGGGTCGCAGAGGGAGTCGGCGAGGCAATCTGCAAGCGTGCGGCTTTGTAGGATGATGACTTGGATGGCGGAGGCTTCGAGCGGCTCGACGAAGCCGGAGGCGTTGCCGATGCCGACGACGTTTCCTTTCCACATCGTCTCGTAGCGCCCGCTGCGAAATTTCACGATACGCGGTTCGTTGGAGACCTTGGGGTTTTTCCGCAGGAACTCCTCCCGCGCCGCATCGTCGGTGATAAAGCTGGAGCTATAAACGTAGCCGCGATTCAGGAAAGTCTCGTGCTCGATCTGCCACGCCCAGCCTGCATCCATGGTCTCGGCGAGGGTGTAGGGTTTGATGATTTCGTCCGTGCGTTTCCACCCGCCGATCACGGCGCGGTCGCAGTAGAGCGCGTCGGTGTAGCTTTTAAAAGGCACCTCCAGCGCGCGTCCGAGCAGCTCTGCGCGGAAGCCCGAGGCGTCCACATACAAATCGGCGGTGATGCGCCGCCCATCGCTGAGGAGGAGCGCGCCGACGCCCGCGTCGCTTTTCTCCACAGACTCCACGGTGCCCTCGACGATCTCCACGCCGAGGCCGAGCGCGAGGTGATCGAGGCAGGCCACTAGCTTGCGGTTCTCGACGTGGAAGGCGATGGCCGCGTGCTTTTGGAAATCGGGCCGCCCCTGCGCATCGCGAGGCAGCGCACGGTCTTGCTCCATGAGCGCATACCAGACGTCGAGATTCGTAAAATCGTCGCCGCAATAGAATCCACAGTTGCGCGGGAGATCGGACCAGCGCGTCTCGATGGGCCGCGTGAAGCTGTAGTGGAAGTGCTCGCGCGGCCCCCAGAGGAAGCGGATGCCTAGCTTCCAAGTGGGCTCGGCATTTTCATAAAAGAGCCCCGGATTGAGCCCCATCTGCTCGAAGAAAAAGCGCGGGAAAAATTGTGTAGTGCCCTCGCCCACGCCGATCACGCCGATGTCCGCGCTGCGCAGCACGCGCACACGGAGGTGGGGGAGTTTGCGCTTCAGCGCGATGGCGGCGATGAAGCCAGCGGTGCCGCCGCCGAGGACGGTGATGTCGCGGATCATGGGGATTTACTTCGCAGCCTTGCCATCCACGCCGATGACGATGTCGCGGGTGGCGGAGGCCAGCGGGGTGGTGGTCTCTTTCCCGCCGGGCCAGCGGACCCAGACGCCTGTGGCAGTGCGGGTGCCGAGGCCAAAGATGAGCGTGTAGCTGTCCTGACTCCAGTAGCCGCCGCCGGAGTGCAGCTCTTTGGCGGGGCCACGATCTTTGCCGAAGACGAGGCGGATTTGCGCGCCGATGGCGTCGCTATTTCCCTGCGCTCCGACGAGCCGCACGCGCACGCCGGGCTTGGCGCGGTCGTTGTGGAAAAGGTGCGTCTTCCAGCCATTCTGCGCGACGAGGAGGTCGGCGCGACCATCGCGATCGTAGTCGCCAGTCGCACAGCCCCGGCCATCGCCATAGGCGGCGATGCCACTGAGATTGCCGGGCATCGTGGCGAGGTCGCCTTTGCCGTCGCCGCGTAGCAGCAGCGAGCGCCCGGCGTCCATACGCGGGGTCTCGATTTGTGCGGCGGCAAAGTTATCGGCGAGGAAGACGTCTTCATTCCCATCGCCATCGAAATCCTGCACGACGCAGCCAAAAGCAGGCGCGACTTGCGCGGCGATGGGGAGGCTGTGGCGCTCGAAATGGTCCCCGCGATTGAGGAAAAAGGAGCTGTCGAGCAGGGCGGCTTTGACGGTCGGGGCGTTGTCAATTTTCCCCCGATAAATATCCGCCAATCCGCTGCCGCCATACTGCGTGTAAGTGGGCACGATGGTCTTGATGAAGGGCATCGCTCGCGAGCTGCACGAGAGGCCGCGCTCGGGCACGAGCTTATTCATGGCGTGGTCGAAATGCGCCTCGATGATCTGCGTGATGCCGTCGCCGTTAAAGTCGCCGTAGTAGGCCAGCAGAGGATTCGCGGCATCGTAGTGGTGCTCGTATTTCGAGTTGCGCCCCCAATTTGTCGCCACGATGTCGAGCCGCCCGTCGCCATCGAGATCGCCCACTGTCACGCCATTCCACCAGCCGGTGTCTTTGGCGAGGCCGAGGCGCTCGGTGGCGTCGGTGAGCTTCCCTTTGCCGTCATTCATCAGCACGCGCACCGGCCCCCATTCCATCGCGAGAATGAGGTCGGGCGAGCCGTCGCCATTCAGGTCGGCGAAGATCGCGCCAGAGACGAGCCCGAGCGTTTCGTTGGCTTTGTTAAAAGCGTCGTCCGGGGCGAATTGATCGTCTCCTTTACCGAGGAAAAGCCGCGAGCTGGCAGGCGCCGGGTAGCGGCCCGGGATGCTGCGCCCGCCGAGGAAGACGTCGAGTTTCCCATCGCCATTCACGTCGGCGATGCAGATGGGGCCCACGTGGCTGCCCCACGCGGGCAGGCCGGGTAAGTCGCGGCCTTTGCCAGCAGTGAGGGCGGTGATGGAGACGGCGTCGCCCTCCGTTTTGCCGTCCTCGAAATTCGAGAGCCCCGCGAGCACGCGGACTTCGCCCGGCGCGATGGAATAGCTGGCGATGCCCGCCTGATCGCGCTCCGTGGCCTTGCCGAGGCTTGTCGCGCTCACATCTACGGGGCCTTTATTCGTGCGCAGACTGAGCACCGCTGCGCCACCGCCCGCGCCGCTGCCCACGAGCATCTCGTCCTGCCCGTCGTCATTCAGATCGAGAAAGGCAACGCCGGGGCCGTTTTGGCTGAGGCGATTGGGCAGCAAGGATTGGCGCTTGAAATCGTCGAACGCATTCTCGTGGTGCGTGTGCTGGAGACGGCTGCTCACGTCGCTAAAAAGTGGCGCAGGCTTTGGCGGGATCGTCGCGGCTGTGGCCGTCGCAGTGGTCTCGGAGATGGTGTAAAGCTGGTTCGCTTTCACGGCCTCTACGCGCGAGACCTTTCCGCTGCGCCAGCGCACTTCCAGCGCCATCTTTTCCTCGCTCACCGCAAAGCACGCCGTCGTATCGCAGCCGCTCTCGTAGCGCCCGCCGACGATGATTTCCTGGCTTTGATCAAAGGGCGTGGAACGCAGCGTGATCGTCGCGCCGACGCCCTGCGTATTGGGCGCTGCGCCTTGCAAGCGCACGGCGATGCGGGGCTCGGAGCAGTTGTTGCGGTAGATGCCTGCGGGCTCGTAGAGATTGTTCACCACGAGGTCGAGGTCGCCATCGCCATCGAGGTCGGCGAGCGCCATTCCGTGATGCACCGCGAGCGCACCGAGGCCCCAATCTTTCTCCTCGAAAGTGAGGTCGCCCTTGTTTTGAAAAGCCACGATGGGGGAATCCAAACGTGGCCGCATCTTCGACATCGCCAACAGCTCGGCGCTGAATTTTTCCTGCTTCGTGAGATCAATCGGATTCGGGCGAACGAGCGCACTGCCCACGAGCTGATCGTCCTTTTTCAAAGCCGCGATTTTATTACTCGTATCCGCATCCTGCACGTCGCGCGCATGGCCGCTAGAGACCAGCAGATCGGGCATCCCGTCGAGATCCACATCCAGGAAAAGCGGCTGCCAACTCCACTCACTTGCGTGGACGCCGGAGAGGTAGGCCGTCTCCGCCCAAGTGCTATCGCCGCGATTCAGGAAGAGCGTATTGCGCATCACCTGCGGGCGATTTTCCACATCGCCGATGCTGATGGGTGTGGGCTTCATCGCGCCCATCTGCTGCTTGCGGCGCTGGTGGTCGCGACTGAGCATATCCACCGTCATAAAGTCCACGAATCCATCGCGATTGATGTCGGCGAAATCCACGCCCATCGAGCTGGCGGATTGATTACGCATCGCGAGCCGTGGCACCTCGCGGAAGTGGCCCTTCCCGTCGTTGAAATAAAAGCGATCCGGCGTCCAGTAGTCATTACACACGTAAAGATCAGGAGCGCCGTCGCCATTCGCATCGTGAAAGATCGCCGTGAGCCCCCAGTCCAGCGGCGCGCTGGTCAGCTTCTTGCCATCGGCATCCAGGAAAGTCCCATCCGTCCAAGACTGCGCCGTGAAATGCCCCTTCCCGTCATTCAGATACAGCGTATCCGGCTCGCCGTATTCTTGCAGCGCGCCATTCGCATCCAGCACGAAGCGGTCTTTTTTATCCGGCGGGATGATGAGTGCGCCCGTCTTATCGTCCTTCAGCAGCGCCAGCTCCGCCGTATCGCGATAATCCTGCACGCGATGCGTGGCCACGTAGAGATCGAGCGTCCCATTCCCATCCACATCCGCCACCGCTACGCTCACCGCGCCATAGGGCGAGCGCGTGCCAGCGGCCTCCGTCACATCTTTGTAGGTGCCATTTCCCTCGTTGTGAAAGACGACGACTCCACTGCCCATCACCGTCACCAGCAGGTCCAGTTTCCCATCCCCATCCACATCTGCAAATGCCGCCCCGCGCGAGACCGCTCCGCCACCGAGCTGCACGCCCGCCTTGTGCGTTACGTCCTCAAATTTCCAACCGCCGAGATTGCGATACAGCTTATTCTCGCCCTCTACGGCGCAGAAATAAATGTCCACCCGCCCATCCCCATCGAAGTCCCCCAGCGCCACACCCGAGCCATTGAAAAGATTGCGATTCTTTGCCCCCGAGTCGTCTTTTAGCTCATTACGGAAAGTCACGCCCGTCTCCGCTGGCAGCATCTGCGTAAAGCCCGGCTTCATTCCCGGAGCCACATTTAGCGTGGTGGTTTTACCTTGTGCAAAAGCGGATACCGACGCGACTGAGATGGCTAAAATGAATAAGAAAAAGGATGATTTCATGGTCTTGTGGAAAACATTGTTTATGGGAAAAACAGACGTTTGCAAAAAAAAACATGAAAACGTTGCAAAAAAATATTGACGGCTCTCTAAAACAGGCAAATACGTGCAACGGGCTCAGCCCTTCCAACCAAAAACACATAAACTTACTTCCGTCCCACAACAAAAAAACCGTCAACACCCATGAAAACTCCACGTTATCTCATCCCATCACTCCTCGCATTCGCCGCTTTCTCCGGCCATTCCTACGCAGCACTGCTCAAAGTCGGCGTCAGCTTTAATGGCCGCGGTGGCAGCGAGACCCTTCAAATTGGCGTCAACGACAGCACTGGCGTGGTCGCGCAGACGGATTGGAATAATTTGGGCAACAACTTTGATGGCATCTCCGGGAATTTTACGGATCCCGGCGGTAATAATTTGAACGGTATCACGAGCGGCGCTCTATTTACAGACGACGGACTTGCGAACAGCCGGGGGACCTCTGCTGTGACGGTGACGGTTACCTCTTCCGACGCTTGGCGGACGGATGGAGGCAATGGAACGCCCGCGGAAAAGTTAATGAAGGGGGAGATCAAGGCGGGAAATACTCAGGGAGGTGTTCCGGGGGGAAGAAATGCACTCAACAGCGTCGTTATCAATAATCTCAATCCAGCCACTCATTACAAGCTCATCGCTTACGGTGGCACCAATGGCGGAGGCAATAGTGATCCCAATAATGGCAACTCCGTTAAAGCCAACTTTGGCCTAGCGGGCCTTGCAACATACGACACCTATTATTTCCTCCAATATAATAACTATGTTGGCAGCTTTGTTCAGGGCACCAATACCGCGAATGTTCAAGGAAATCGTGCGCTCGCGAACTACGTGCAGTGGAACGATGTCGTGCCGGCGGCGAACGGGAAGCTGAATTTCTCATATACGTGGGTTGATGGCGGCGACGGCGTGGGTGTGAATGGCTTTCAATTGATTGAGCTCCCACCAGCCTCTACAGGAAGTGTCTTTTGGAATAATGGTAACATCGCTGGAAATTGGGATACGACATCCACTAACTGGCGCACAACGAATGATGCTGGGGCATCGAATACCGCTTTTGCAGTGAACAACGCTACGACCTTCGGAAATCTAGGGACAGCAGGCGCTCGCGTGGTGACTGTGGATGCAGGTGGAGTCACACCCGGCGACATAGTGGTAAGCAACGCATCTGGAAATAATTACACCATTGGAGGCGGAGCTATTTTAGGCGCCGGATCATTGACCAAAGACGGAGCGGGCGCACTTACTTTGAGCGGCGCAAATGAATTCATTGGATCCGTCACACTCAAACACGGCACAACAAATGTCACAACCATCGGAGACTCGGCTACTGCGGGCAATCTGGGTAAGGGTTCACTGATCACGATTGGCGATACTGGGGCCAATGACGCTGTGCTGAATTACACGGGCAGCACCGCAACGGCGGCGCGCTCGATCACAGTCGGCGCGAGTGGCGGCACCGTAAATGTCACTAATACGCTCACCTTGGTCAGCCTCACAGGCACGGGGCCTTTAGCCAAAGGCGGTGTCGGTAGCTTAATATTCGATGGACCGGGTTCGACTTTCTCCGGAGACATTACAGTTTCTAATGGCACGCTGAGCACACGGACAGTAGGTAGCGGCGCTGGCAGCCTGACTTTAAATACAGGCACCGCGTTTAATATCACAGGCAGTGCTCCTGTTCAAGATGGGCGTTCACTCACCTTGAGTGGCAATGCCAGCGTAGGGGTGAATGATGCCGCAGGAAACTATGCGCTCAATGGCGCGGTGAATACCACGCAAGTGCTGACGAAGACGGGAAATGGTCGCCTCGAACTCGGCGGCACATTGGCGTTCACACAGCTCCCAGTGATCAGCGGAGGCACGCTTGCACTGACAAAAGAAGGCTCCATCACTTTGCCTGCTGCGGCAGTCAATATTGGCTCTGGAGCCCGGCTGGAAGTCGTCCCTGGAGCGCTAACGGCGTCGAATCCTGTGACGCTCAGTGGCGGTGCTCTACGTCTCGGCCATCAGGGGCTTACTGGGACTTATTTCACTGGCGGATACGATCAAGGCGATTGGCTGAATCGTATGAATAGCACAGCCACGAATATCGCCAATTCGTTTGTGGCTCTTGGCGCGCCCGCGCTTATCGCTCGCACAAATACGGCTGGGCAGACGAACCTCGATTTCACGAATAACAATTTCAGCAACGCCACTGCGCCTTTTGCCTCTCAGGGTTTGGCGGATACGGATAATATCCGCGCACTCTTTAGAGGAAAAATCCGCATAGATAGCACGGGTAGCACTACCTTTTTCACGAACAGCGATGACGGAAGCGGTCTCTTTATTGACGGCCAGCGCATTGTGCTGAATAACAACTTCCAAGCAACTACAACACGCCAAGGAGCAGTGACCCTCTCGGCGGGCTTGCACGATATTTCGATGTTCTACTACGAGGGCGGCGGCGGAGCTGGCTTCCTCGCAGAATACACGCCCGCAGGCGGCACCCGGCAGACCATCCCAAACTCCGTGCTCTACGCTGCCGATTCGGTGGACTACACGGCTACGACGGTGAATGTCACCGCGGCATCCACCATCGAATCCGGCGCGACTTCTGCGCAAGTCGGAGGGCTGACTTTGCCAGTTAATACGCTACTCACAGTGAATGGCTCCACCAGTTTCGCTGGCACCACGCTTACAGGCAGCAGCCACCAAGTCGCAGTGACGGGCTACAATGCCAATACGAACCTCGGTGCTCTCTCTGCCGCCACGACGCTGACGAAGACCGGCAACGGCAACCTCATCTTTAGCAACGCGCCAATCGCAGGCACCAGCATCGCCTCCAACGATGGCTTGATCGTGAACATGGGCAGCACTGGCGTAGATCCACTGGCAGGCATCTCGCTCACTTACGGTGGCGGCGGTCTCGGACTCAGTTCTACGAGCGGCAACGTAACTTACACTACGTCTGCATCTAGCTCGTCGAATCTTACTGTCGCTGCGGGATCCTTTGGAAATTCCAATACGGCTGCGACGACGATCACCTATTCGCCAGCCAGCTTGGCTGCTCCTACGGGAAACACCCTTACGCTGCGCACGAATAACGATAACTACACCCTGGATGTGACCACCCAGATCACAGGTTCGGGCAATATCGTGACGGAAGAAGGTGCAAACCTGATCCTGAGCGGTGGCGTGAACAATACCGGAAACTTCACAAACAAGATTTCCAATGTTAGTGTCACTGGCGCGTTGACGACCAATGCACTTGTGGAAGAAGGCAATCTAAACAGCATCGGCAACAATCTCATCACGGGCGGCATCTACGCGAACGCCCTGAACACCAGTGGCACCGTGAACGCTCAATCCCTGAGTGTGACGGGCGGCACCTATAACAGCAGCGGCGCACTGACCGTAGTCAATGCCGCAGCCGTGAGCGCTGGCACCGCCAATATCAACGGCGTCCTCGCCGCTGGCAGCGTGACTTTGAACGGTTCGGGCAACTTGAACCTGAGAAACAACGCAACCGTAACTGGAGTGACTACCGTGGACGCAGGGCGCACGCTGAATCTCGATATGGGCGCGGGCAATACCCACACTTACACGGGCAATGTGACCGTCCAAAACCAATCCACCTTGCGTGCAGCATCGGGCACGACGGACTTCGGTAGCAGCGCCATCACCGTCACGCCTCGCGCCTTCGCCAGCGGTGTGATCGAAAGTATGAACGATACGGCTAACAACGCGGACAACGGCTTTACCCTAGGTGCAGGCCGTGCGGGACAGCCAACCACGGGCGGGCTGAAAAACAGCTTCCGTCTCGGAAACGACAACACGACGAATAGCACGACGGCATGGGGAGACAACGATCTGTGGGTCTATACGGGGCAGTTCTACGATGCAGACGGAAGTTTCAGCTTTGCTGAAAACGTTGATGATGCAGTGCGCGTGCGAATTGATGGAGTTTTAGTCCTAGCAAATGATCAATGGGATCACGCCTCGAACACGAATAGCACGCTAAATAATACCGCCAACTTTAACAATATCGGCGTCCCTGCACCAAATACGGGCAATAGCTACGGTATGGGGCCGGAAGGCAATGGCTGGCACAATATCGAAGTCCGTATGTTTAATGGTGGCGGCGGTGCTGGGCCTAGTGGCAATAATGGTCCTGAAGGCGCGATTAACTGGAACGCTGGCAAAGGCTTTGTCTTCAGCGTGACTGGAAACAACGGCATCGATGCAAATAATTTCACCATCCTCACCGACCCGGGCGACTCCACGGTGCTCCGCAGCGTCTCGAACGGTGGCTATATCACCGTGGAAGCAGGGGCGAAGATCGCCGCTGGCTCCACCACGGGAGCGCAGGTATTGCAGCTCAATGGCTCTGGCTCGCCAGCGCTCTTCCAGCTTAATAACAACGCTTCTCAGACGGCGAGCAACACAGACCGGCTGAAGCTCAATGGGGGTTCCGCTTCGGGAAGTGTCTTCTTGGGAGATAATAACACTTTCAACGTAGGCCAGCTCATTGTGCCAGATGGCGGTAATTTGACCGTGGATAAAGCCGCGTCTGCTACAATCGGTGGTATCCTGAAAATTACGGGCATCGTTCCTGGCACTCCCGGCACCGCTTCGAGCACCATTGGCACAGGTAACGTGACCGTCCAAGGAGGCACACTCATCGTGAATGCGCCTGTGACTGGCACTGGCACGATCACCGCCTCCCTTTCGGGCACTATCGGCGGCAGCGGCACGGTCGCGGGCCCAGTGGTGGCCGGCAGCGGTGGCACCATCGCCCCGGGCGGCGTGGTAGGCTCCGGCCTCGAACTCGGCGCACTCAGCACGGGGGATTTCACGCTCAACACGGGTGCCACACTCCGTCTCGATGTTACCGATTCTCTCGGCTACGATTCCGTGAACGTCACCGGTGCCGTCACCCTCGGTGGTGCGCTACTCGTCTCGAAACTAAGCTTTGCTGGCACGGTCGGCGACGTGTATTACATCGTGAATAACGATGGCGCGGATGCCGTCGTCGGCACCTTTACTGGGCTCAATGACGGGGCTACCTATACCAGCCTCGACGGTGCCCAATACAAAGTCAGCTACGACGCGATCTCGGGCGGTGCCTTCGAGACCGGTGGCAACGATGTAGCCCTGCAACTCCTCGTCGTCCCAGAGCCCGGCACCGTCGCCGCCCTTCTGGGAGGCCTCGGACTGCTCATGGGAATGCGCCGTCGCCGTCAGTCATAATCCACGGCCAACTACTCACCAAAAAGGCGCGCCTCTCCGTGGTTCACACGGAGAGGCGTTGTCTTTTTACACACATTCGTCTGGTCTTAAAACTCAACTCCATGAAGCACTTTTCCATCTTCCTCGCCTGCGCCATCTTGCATGTGCTTGGCCTTGCCGCGAGGGCGCAGGTCGTCATTAGCGAGATCCACTATCACCCCGTGGAGGAAAATGCTTTTGCCGCCGATGGTTCGCCAGTGCTGGATCTCACGGACGATGTGCATGAGTTCGTAGAGATCACCAATACAGGCGCGACAGCGGTGGACATCAGTGGGTGGAAGCTGAGTGGAGGAATCGGGTTCACTTTTGCTGCCAGCACGAGCATCCCAGCGGGCGGCTTCAAAGTCATCGCTAAGAATGTGCTGCGGCTCCAGACGGTGTATGGCATCAGCGGAGTGCTCGGGCCATTCACGGGGAATCTGAGTAATGGCGGCGATACCATCACGCTTAAGAACACCACAGAGACAGTGATAGATTCTGTGAGCTATTCTGCGCACTTCCCGTGGGCACAGTGTGCGGACGCGCTCGGAGCGGGGCAGGATTGGACGGGGATAGACGCCGCTCCCTACCAATATAAAGGCCGCTCGCTCCAGCGCGTGAGCTTTACCGCCGCCGCCAGCAGCCCGGCAAACTGGGTGGCCTCACCGCTCGCCATCGGCCCGACGCCGGGCAGCCGCAATGTCGCCGAGACGGCACTCGCCACGCCGCGCGTCGTCGTCATCGCCACGGGTGTAGCGCAAGTTTCCGATGGCTCGCCCACGATCCGCGCCGCGCAGTCGGTGACTGTGAGCGCGACCTTTTCCGCCACCACTTCGCTCTCCGCCGTGGAGGTGCAGTATTTCGTGGATGACGTGAATTCCTACGCCGAAACGCGCACCGCTGTCGCCATGACCGAGTCGCCCGTGGGCAGTGGGCAATATAGTGCCACGCTCCCCGGCCAAGCCGACCGCAGCGTCGTGCGCTACCGTATCCGCGCGAATCGCGGTGCCGGGCTAGAGGCCGTCTCGCCGCGTGGGGACGACCCCGCCATCGTGCCCACGGGCACCTCGGCGCGCGAGGCGTGGCATTCGTATTTCATCTCGCCCGTGCGGACGCTGGTGAACGCGATCTACGACGCCTTCATTTCGAACGCCAGCCTCAGCATCCTCTCCAGCAATATCCACCAAGGTGCCTCGCGCCGCGCGACCGATGCGGGCTACCCGCGCGATGCCGAGTGGGTGCTGCCCACCGACCCGCAGTGGAACGGCGCGCAGCCCGCCATCGCGATCTACAACGGCGTCGTCTATGACGTGATGATGCGCTACCACGGCAGCCGCTACCGGCGCGATGAGAGCCGCCGCAGCTACAAGTGGCAATTCGCCCGCAACAGCCTCTTCGAGGGCAGCATCCAAGGCGTCTTCATTTCCGATAAGAACGTGGACGGCAACGGTCACACCGAGCGGGCACACTTGCTCTACCGCACCGCCGGTATACCCACCTCCTACACGCGGAAAGTGGATCTCTTTTTAAATGGCGATGCCCTCCTGACTCGCCTCGAACAAAGCGAAAACGACGACCGCTTGCTCGCGCGTTATTACGATGACCAATTCAAACTAGACCCCAGCCAGCCAAAGCTGCTCGCGGGCGAAATCTACAAAGCAAAGGGCACCGACGAAGGTGCGAATTCTCCCTATCGCAACGAAGCGCGCGGCGAGCAACTCTCCTCCCGCACGGGGCCTTCTGTGGCTTCGCCGAATGGTCGCACATTGGCGGGCGGCGTGTGGACGGATTGGCAGCAATACAGCTACAACTACGTCATCCAGGATCATAACTGGAAAGGCTCCAAGCAATTCAAAGACATGATAGATGCGCTCTGGGCCGCAAAGAACCAAGGCACCGTGCAGCTTAAAGCCTACCTCACCGCAAACTGGGACGTAGATCGCACCCTCACCTACCTCTCCCTGCGCAACTGGGCCTGCCCGTGGGACGATAGCTTCCATAACTATTACGTCTATCGGCAGGCCAATGGAAAATGGATGATGATGCCATGGGATTTCGACTTTGAGTATAACGACAAATCGGCGAGCACCGACATCTATGTGAACTCGGGCAACACCTTCAAAGACGTCTTCATCAATCAAGCCTTCAACGCTGAATACAAACAGAAGATGTTCCTCCTCAACAACACGCTGCTCCAGCCAGACAACC
>JAYVQK010000307.1:0-14292 GCA_043757005.1 Verrucomicrobiaceae bacterium | reverse complement strand
TCTGCGAGCTCCCCTCCGGTGACTTCGTTAGCGAGTCGACGTTCAAAGATGAATGCTACTTTACGACCGTCAGTAAAATACTTGAGGACATCCTCACGCCGTATCCTCAAAGCCGAGGCGATTTCCTGAACATCCCACTCAAGGTATCCATTTGGTTCCATAGTTATGCCTTCGCGTAAACCTCCGCGCCCTTCTCTACGAACTTCCTACTTTTCTCCTCCATCCCCTTCGCCAGCGCCTCCTCCTCGGAGATCGCTTGTTCGGCGGCGTGTTTGCGGACGTTTTCGGTGGTTTTCATAAGGATGGAGTTTCGAGAGTGCAGTAAGTTCCCAGCTTCATGGACTCTGCGGTGGTGCGGAGCAAGGGAAAGTGTTTTTCCAAGGTGGGGCGGTGATTGGTCTAGAGTTCCAGAATGGCCATCTTGCGGGGGGTGAGGTTTTGCTGATAGCGCAGGTTTTTGTCGGCGAGGATGAAGAGATCGAAGCCGGAGCGCTCGGCGATTGCGAGGAGGTCTCCATTTTTGATCCCTGCCCAACCTTGCATTTGGACGGTGGTCACTTCGTGGCCTGCGAAGGCGTGGCGCTCTTGCGCGGGGACGCACTCGTCGAGGAGGATTTTCACGCGGCGGCTTGATGCTCGATGTCTTGCTGGCTGTAGCGCAGGAGCGACACGACCATTTCGCGCGAGACGGAGGGGAAGGATTCGAGGAAGTAGTCGAGCGGGAGATTATCGGCGAGGTAGTCGAATAAGGTTTTCACCGGCACGCGTGTGCCTTTGAAGACGGGCGTGCCGCCGAGGATGTCGGCGTCCATGGTGATCAAGTGGGTTGCGTTCATGGAGTCAGTGTAGGTTCACTATGCCTTCGCGTAAAGGGACAAGGGCCGGACAGATTATTGACATTCTAATCCACTGTATGGGGCGTTTACGCTACGAGGTCGCTGGCTCGCTGGTCTGGCTCTTTTACATCCCCGCCCACAGCAGCGTGGCGGGCACCACTGAGAGGAGTTTCGCCAGCAGGTTGTTCGTGAAGATTTTCTTTAGCGTCCGGCGCTAGAAGTAGCTCGCCGAGCCTCCGGCGCAGGCTCTCCGGGGTGAAATCGCGCTCCAGCCGCCCGCGATGCGAGACGGAGACGCCGCCCGTTTCTTCGCTCACGATGATGACGACGACATCGCTCTCCTCACTCAGCCCGATGGCGGCGCGGTGGCGGAGGCCGAGGTTGCGGTCGAGGTCTTGCCGCTGGCTCACGGGGAAAATGCACGCCGCGCTGGCGATGCGGTCGCCGCGCACGATGAGCCCGCCGTCGTGCAGCGGGGTCTTGGGGTGGAAAATGGTGACGACCAGCTCGGGGGAAAACTTGCAGTCAATCTCCACGCCGCTCTCGATCTGGGATTGGATTTCGATGCCCCGCTCCAACGCGATCAGCGCGCCGAGGTGTTTATTGGAAAGCTCGAAGACCGTCTCCGCAATGACCTCCACCGTCTCGCGCTGTTGCTGCTGCATTCCAAACAAACGATGGCTGCCGAGCTGCGCGAGCAGGCGGCGCAGCTCTGGCTGAAAGATGACGACTAGCGCGAGCAAAACGACCGCCGAGAGGCTGCGCAGCAACCACGAGATGACGCCGAGCCCGAATACTTCGGAAAGCAAGGAAAGCCCCAGCACCAGCACTGCGAGGCCGGTGAGCACGCGGATGCCGCGGGTGCCGCGCACGCCGAGGTAGGCGTAGTAGATGCCGATGGCGAGGACGAGGATCTCCAGCCCGTCCTTCCAATGATGGAAGGCGAAATCGTGGAACGACACCGCGAGCATCATCCGAGGATCGCCTCGGTCATCCGAAGCGCCTCCACGTTTGCCTTCACATCATGCACGCGAAAAAGTCGCGCCCCGCGCTCGCGGCCATAGCTGGTGAGGGCGACGGTGGGCCACACGCGGTCTTCCAGCGCGGTGGAGCCGAGCACTTTTCCGAGGAAGCTCTTGCGCGAAACACCCAGCATCAGCGGCCTCTCCGCCACGGCAAGCTCGGGCAGACGGCGGAGCAACGCGAGGTTGTGATCTACCGTCTTTCCAAAGCCGATTCCCGGATCGAAGACGAGTTTTGCAGCGGGCACGCCGCACCTTACCGCGCGCTCTAGCGTGTGGCAAAAGAAAACCCCCACGTCGTGGATCACGTCGTCGTAGTGTGGTGCATTTTGCATGGTCGCGGGCTCGCCCTTCATGTGCATGATGACCACGCCCGCGCCGGTTTCTTTAGCTACTTGCATCATCGCTGAGTCACTCAGCCCCCCGATGTCGTTCAAAATCTCCGCCCCCGCCGCCAGCGCCGCTCGGGCCACAGCGGGCTTGCGCGTGTCCACGCTCACGATCATCCGCCCCGCGAGCCGCTCGATCACGGGGAGAATGCGCGCGATCTCCTCCTCCGCCGGCACTGGCACCGCGCCGGGCCGCGTGCTTTCCCCGCCGATGTCTATGATCTCCGCGCCCTCCGCCACCATCTGCTCTGCGTGCGCCACCGCCGCATCCACCGCGAGCCACCGCCCGCCATCGCTGAAAGAATCCGGCGTCACATTCAGCACCCCCATCACCACGCCCCGGCGCGAGAGATCGAAAGTGTGAGTGCGAGTGAGCCAAAGCATCCGCTATCTGTGGCGCGGGAGAGGGCGCAGAGGCAAGTGCTTTGCCCTTGTGGGTAATAAATCAGCGGATTCCCAAAAAATGCCGATGGACGCCACGCTTCTCCGTAACCTCCATGCTCGACGCTGAGTCTGGGGTGGGACAACTTTTCTACCATGAATAAGCCATTACTCGCCATCCTCGCCGCCGCCACGCTCTGCGCGGGTGGGTTTGCCTTTGTCCAAATGCGTAGTGCCAGCGCGGCTCAGGCGCAGCTCGACCGCATCAATGCCGAGCAGGCGGCGAAAGAAAAGGCGCTCAAGGATGCGCTTGCGGATTTAAAGAAAAACCAAGACGAGCTGGCCATGCTTCAGGCTAATAACGAGCGGCTGAAAAAGGAACGCGATGAGGCCAAAGCCAAGAGCAAGGAGGTGGCGAGCGCACTCACCACTACTGCCGCCGCGACGGACGGCGCGCAGGCAAAGCCCTCGATGGATTTACGCAGCATCGCGCAGAACATCATGAAAAGCATGGACGATCCCGAGCAGCGCAAGGCTTTCCGAGGGATGCAGCAGCAGCAGATCACGAACGCTTACGAGAAGCTTTTCCAAAAGCTCGGGCTGAATGACAGCGACGCTAAACTCGTCTCCGAGCTGCTCGCCGACCGCAACATGAGCGCCATGGATAAAGGCCGCAAACTCCTGACTGGCGCAGCGACCGACGAGGCGATGACGGAGGTGCGCAAGGACATCCAAGACACCAAGACGGACTACGACAAGAAGCTGAAAGGTGTGCTGGGTGAGCAGAAGTTTGGCGAACTCACTGCATACGAGCAGACGGTGGGCGATCAGCGCACGCTGGATTCTATTGATCGGCAATTTACCCGCAAAAATCAGCCCATGACGCCGGAGCAAAAGGACGGCCTCGCCGACATCATGCGCGAAGAGCGGATGAAAAACCCCAGTAGCGAAATTCCCGATCTCGGCGGTGGCCCCGGGATGTCCATGCTGATGAGCGATACCGATGCTAAAGCGCGCGACGAGGTCGACCGCGAAAACAATCGCCGCGTGGTCGCGCGCGCCAATCAAGCGGGGCTTTCGCCCGACCAAGTGAACGATCTCCAGGGCTCGCTGGAACAAAGGATCAACCAACGAGTCATGGGGCGTGTGATGGGCCGTGCCCTACTGGGTGGAGCGCCGAAGTAGCGGCGTGATCGGCATGGGGGAGGGGACGCCGCCGGATTTCCCGAAGCATTTCTTCGATTACACGTTCGATCATCAGCTCGACGCGGGGTTGATGGAGCTTTAATCCTCCGCCAACCACTGCACGCATTGCCGCGCGTAGTAGGTGAGGATGAGGTCGGCTCCGGCGCGCTTGAAGGCCAGCATTTGCTCTAGCACGGCGGCGCGTTCGTCGAGCCAGCCGTTGGCGGCGGCGGCTTTGAGCATGGCGTATTCGCCGCTCACATGATAGACGGCGGTGGGCATGCCGAAGCGCTCTTTGATGCGCCAGACGAGGTCGAGGTAGGGCAGGCCGGGCTTCACCATCACGATGTCCGCGCCCTCGGCGATGTCTTGCTCCACTTCGCGCAGCGCCTCGCGGGCGTTGGCGGCGTCCATTTGATAAGTGCGACGGTCGCCCGCGCTCGGCGCACTCTCCGCCGCGTCGCGAAAGGGGCCGTAGAAAGCGGACGCAAATTTCGCCGCGTAGCTCATCACGATGGTGCCCGTGAAGCCCGCCGCATCCAGCCCGGCGCGGATCGCGCCGATGCGGCCATCCATCATATCGCTCGGAGCCACCACATCCGCACCCGCCCGTGCGTGCGAGACGGCGGCGGCGACGAGTAGCGCGACGGAGGGATCATTTTCCACACACGCCACGCCGTCGTGGAAATGCGCGACGCCGCAATGCCCGTGGCTCATGTATTCGCACAGGCATACATCCGTGAGCACGAGCAGCTCGGGCAGCTCGCGCTTTAGCCGCCGCACCGCGCGCTGCACCACGCCATCGTCTGCCACGGCTTGCGAGGCGCGCTCGTCCTTCACCGCTGGGATGCCAAAAAGAATCACCGCCCGCACCCCCGCCTCCAGCGCCCCGCGCGCCTCCACGAGCAGCTCATTTTCATCGAGCTGCCAGACTCCCGGCATGGACGCCACAGCCACGCGCCCGCGTATTTTTTCCGAGACAAAAAGCGGCAGAATAAAATCATCCGCACACAGCGAAGTCTCCCGCACCAGCGCCCGAAGCGGCGGCGAAGAACGAAGACGACGAGGGCGGCGGAGTAGATTCATGGAGCGTGTTTAGAGGACTCGCGGGAAAGTCTCAAGCAGCTTGGGTGGCAGCTACTCCCAAGGGTTCAATAACGATACGCCCAAGCCCTCCATGTGTTTCAGATTGCGAGTGACGAGCGTGAGGCCGTGAACCAAAGCCGTCGCAGCCAATAAGCCATCTTCAGGCGGTATCGGTCGCACAGCGCCGAGCCTGCCCCAAGTCACCGCGACCTCCAAAGTGACGGATAGGATGCGCGTGGCGTAGAGCTCCATGAGTTGAGCAATCCAACGATCCAGCGCGTTTGCAGTGGTGATGTCGCTCACACGTTTCAATGCTGAGCCCCGCTTTAATTCACCAATGACTAGCACACTCAAGAAATCGTGATTGCGAGGAACGGTCTTTGCCCAAGCATCAACCTTTGGAGCACATCGCTCTTTTTTGCGAAGCTCAGAAACGACATTCGTATCGAGGAGGAAGCCGCTCATATCACGACCTTTCGCGCTTTGCTTTTTGGCCGATCAAAGAGGCGGTTATCATCTACGTCCGGCATCGTGCGGAGAAAGTCTATCAAGGATAACGTGGGGACTTCGCCGATTAGCGAACGCCGCAAAATCCGTCGTGCTTCTTCCTCTACGGAAACTCCGTCGGCAGCGGCTTTGGCGCGTAGTTTGTGGACAATCGTGTCGTCCAGTTTTCGGATCAGGATTTGAGGCATGGCGATAGAAGATAGCAATGCTATCACTCCGGGCAACGGCAATTCTCGCGTCATTCTTACTTCCCCCTTCTCCCCGCTTCCGCCATCTCCAGCGCGTGTCGAACACTTTGCCAAAGCCCACATTCATCCAGACGCTCGCCTCCTTCCTTGGCGGTGCGCTGCTGAAGTCGCTTGCTTGGACGCTGCGTGTGCAGTGCGAAGATCGCGCGGGCTTTTATGAGGGCAGACGCCGCTCCTCGCTCATTCTCTGCATTTGGCACAATCGCCTGCTCGCGGGTGTGCTCGGCGATTACCGCGCGCGGCGGCGGCGACCCGTGCCACTCAGCGTGCTCACCAGCGCGAGCAAGGATGGCGGCTGGCTGGCAGCCATCGCGCGGCGCTTTCGCATGGGCAATGTGCGTGGCTCCAGCTCGCGACGCGGCGCAGCGGCAGTGCTGGAACTCACGCGCCATCTCGCCGTGGGCGGCGACATCGCCATCACCCCCGACGGCCCACGCGGGCCTAATTACCAACTCGCCCCCGGCCTCCTCTACCTCGCCCAGCGCACCGGCGTCCGCATTGTTCCGGTGGAAATTCAAATGAGCAGCTATTGGCGCATTGGGAAAAAATGGGAAGCGCTTTGGATCCCCAAGCCCTTTTCAAAAATCACCCTCATCTACCACCGCCCCCTCGAAATCGCCCAAGACGAAACCGCGCTGGAGGTAGAGCGCGAGCGCCTTGATGTGGCGATGGGGGAGAAATAAACGCATCCCGCTCACGTAGCCATCAATCTGGAAGTTGGCGGCACGTTTCCGCAACGGTGCGGCGGAACTTTTATTTGTGTGAATTTGTTTTTGCTACGCCCGCGCAGGCTTCGTAGTTTGCAGCTCAATAACAAACCTTCCCACCATGATTGAACTCGAAGTTTACGCCTCAGGCGTCCGCAATTTAGAAAAAATCCTCGAACTCGACCACGAGCTCGAAGCGATCCCCGGCATCCACTACAAAGTGGATAGCAACCACGACATCGTCTATATGGAGTTCGACACGCCGAGCTTCACCATCGCCGAGCTGAAGAGCATTTTTGCCAAGCTCGGGCTCGATGCCAAGATCGTCGGCAACATCCCGGCGGAGCTGAATCCCAAGAAAACCAAGACGCAGCCGATCCGGCTCCCGCTCTGAGCCCGCGAGGCTTGAGGCGTCCCCCGCGCGGTGTCGGCCACTATTGAATGTTCACATTTGTCGGGCACATCACGCTTTCGATCCTGCGCTACCTCGGCGAGCTGGCGTTGCTGGCCAAGGAGACGGTCGTTTCCATCGTCGTAGCACCGATCCGCTGGCGGCTGGCGCTGCGGCAGATTTACGAAATCGGCTCTCGCTCGCAAATGGTCGTGTGCGTCACCGGGGCGTTCACTGGCGCGGTCTTCACGGCGCAGCTTTTTTTCCAGCTCCATAGCTTCGGGATGGATTCCACGGTGGGCTCGGTCACGGCAGTTTCGCTCTTCCGCGAACTTGGGCCCGCGCTCACCGGCCTCATGGTCGCAGGCCGTGTGGGTGCATCCATCGCGGCGGAGATCGGCACGATGAAAGTGACCGAGCAAGTGGACGCTCTGCGCGCTCTGGGCGTGCATCCCGTGGACTATCTCGTGGTGCCGCGCACGCTGGCGATGATGGTCTCCATGCCACTACTCGTGGGGGAAAGCTGCGCGCTGGGGCTCGTGGCGAGCTACCTCGTGGCGGTGCCGATGCTCGGCATCTCCGACGCGCCTTATATGCGCAATCTCGTGCATTGGGTGAGTATGTTCGACGTGGCAAAGGCGCTGATTAAGGGCTTCATCTTCGGCCTCATCATCGTCTTCGTAGCGTGCCGCGAAGGGCTACAGACCGAGAACGGCGCAGCAGGCGTGGGCCGCGCGCCGACGGAGGCGGTGGTCATCAGCTCGCTCACGATCCTCATCGCGAATTTCATCCTCACCTTCGCTCTGAACGTCTTTCTCCCCGCTGGCCTATGATCGAGACACGCGGGCTCTCCAAAAGTTTCGGCAGCAAGCAGGTGCTCTTCGGCGTGAATTTCGCCGTGCGCGAAGGCGAGACAATGGTCGTGCTCGGTCGCTCGGGTTGTGGAAAGAGCGTGATTTTGAAACACCTCATCGGCCTGCTCAAGCCGGACGCAGGCGAGGTGCTCGTGGATGGCTCGGCCATCGGCGGTTTGCCCGAACGCAAGCTCTCCGAGGTGCGGCGAAAGATCGGGATGCTCTTTCAAAGCGCGGCGCTTTTTGACTCGATGAGCGTGGAGCAAAATCTCGCCTTCCCGCTGCGTGAGGAGGGCATCAAAGACGAAAAGCAAATCGCCGAGCGCGTAGCCGAGGCACTGGAAATGGTGGACCTCGCAGGCGAGCAAAAGAAGATGCCCGCCGATCTTTCGGGCGGGATGCGCAAGCGCGTGGGCCTCGCCCGCACTATCGTGGGCAAGCCTCGCTGCATCCTCTACGACGAACCCACGACGGGCCTCGACCCGATCACCTCGGACAGCATCAACCACCTCATCCGCCGCCTGCAACGGAGGCTGGGCGTGACTTCCATCGTGGTGACGCACGATATGAAGACGGCTTTTCACTGCGCAGATCGGGTGACTTTCCTTCACGAGGGCCATGTGCATTTTCTCGGCACCATTGAGGAGCTACGGGCCTCGGAAGATGTGGTGATTCAGGATTTCATTGAGGGCCGGAGTGGCGATAGTGACTAGATTCTTATGAGCAACGAAACACGCGGCACAGAATGGAAGGTGGGACTTTTCCTGCTCATCGGCATCATCGTCGTCTCGGTGATGGCGGTGAAATTTGGCAAGCTCGGGCAGGGCTTGCAGAAATACTACACGCTCACCGTGGAGTTCCCCAATGCGAGCGGCCTGCTGAAAGGCGCGGACGTGTATATGTCCGGCGCGCGCGTCGGCTTCGTGGAGGATTCGCCCTCGCTCATCGAGGGGCGCTACGCGGTGAAAGTGCCCGTGCGAGTGCGCGACGGCATCCACATCCCTGCTGGCTCGGCTTTCACCATCGGCTCGGCGGGCTTCATGGGCGATGCCTTTGTGGCTGTGGACCCTCCTGCGAATCCTGATCTGAGCAATCTGCTCAAAGACGGCACCTACATCGTCGGCACGCGGATCAAAGGATTCAGCGACATCGCGGCGGACGGCAGCGGCGTGATCGAGGAGCTAAAGAAGCGCCTGCAAGAACTCGAAGCACCGATTAAATCCGTGCGCGAAGGCGTGCTCGGCGAGGCCAACGTGAAGAATCTTAATGAGAGCATCACAAACCTCAAAGACATGACGGCCAGCCTGAACACGACGGCGAAGAGCCTCGATGAAGTCGTGCTCAAAGCGAAGGAAGCCGCAGGCACGCTCGGCGAGGCGATGCAGACGGCGAAGACGGCGATGGTGAAGGTGGACGGCGTCGTGAAGAAGTTTGACGACGCCACTTCCGAGCTAAAGCCCACGCTCGTGGACATGCATAAAGCTGCCGAATCCGCCGTGAAGGTGATGGACTCCGCGAAGACTCTTTTAGCAAAAGCCAACAACGGGCAGGGCGCACTTGGGGTGCTGCTCGGTGACAAAGAGACGGCGGATAATCTGAAAACGCTCGTTCGCAATCTGAAGGAACGTGGTGTCCTGTGGTATAAGGACAAAGAAAAGACGAAGCCTTAATACTCACATGGATCAAAACCCAACTATCCGCCTCCTCCGCATCCTCTTCGTCGTCTTCTGCGCTGTCTTGGGGGGGCAGATTGGCAACAGCGTTTTTGCGGCTCCTTACAGCGGGCTCTTTGGCGGCACAGCATTTGGCCTCGTGCTCGTGCTCGCGGATCGTCTGCTCAAAGGCTTTTCGCTGCGGATGTTTTCTTCCGCGACGTTTGGCCTTTTCCTCGGGCTCATCGCTTCGCATTTGCTGGTCGCCTCGGAGTTCCTCGCGAAGTCGCCGGAGGACGTGCGCTGGGTCGTGCGGCTCGTCGTGTATTTCAGCTTTAGCTACCTCGGCATGATGCTCGCGATGCGGAGCAGCCGCGATGAGTTCGCGATGATTATCCCTTACATCCGATTCCGCGAACAGTCCGAGCAGGAAGCTCCCATCTTGGTGGACTCGAACATTATCATCGAAGGTCGCCTCGCCGAGGTCGCCGCGACGGGTTTCCTCAGCACGTCCTTTGTCGTGCCGCGTTTTATTTTAGAAGAGCTGCAACTGCTCGCGGACTCGCAAGACCCGATCAAGCGCGACAAGGGCCGTATGGCTCTGACGCGGCTGGAGCAGATGAAGCAAAATCCGGCGTTTCAAATCACCATCACCGAGAGCGGGCTCGATCCCTTTGCGGCTACGGACTCGAAGCTCGTGCAGCTCGCGAAAATGATGAACGCGCGGCTGCTCTCGAACGACGGCAACTTGTGCAGTATCGCGCGGATGCAGGGGGTGACGGCGCTGAATCTAAACGATCTCGCCCGTGCCATGCGCCCTGCGCTCACTGCTGGGGATGAGGTGGACATTGCGTTGAGCAAAGAAGGCCGCGACGCGCACCAAGCCATCGGCTACCTCGCGGACGGCACGATGATCGTGGTAAATCACGCGCGCTCGCATATCGGCAAGACGGTGCGCGTCTGCATCAGCAGCGTGTTACAGACGAGCGCGGGGCGGCTCTTTTTTGCGGAGCTGCGGGCGGGCGTGTGAAGCTATTTTTTCCCGCCGAGCAGCTCCTCCAGCAATGCCGCGAGTCGGTAGCCTGCGACGACGACTCGGCGGCCTGCGATCTCGTAGTTGGCGGCGATGAAATCGGGCTCCAGTTTGCGCACTTCGGTATCGGTGGTGTGCTCGCCGGGTGGGTAGGCTTTCGTGCAGCCGAGGAGGTGGCTTTCGCGAGCCCACGCTTCGGCGTCGGCGGGTTTCTTTAGCTCGTCGAGCGTGTCTTTTGGGAAGCGTGCAAGCAGCCGCGCGGCTTCGACGCCGATCACGCCGCCGCCGGGTTTTGCAGGGCGGTCGCGGGTGAGAGGGCCATACCATTGCTCGGCGATCTTGCCATCCACCACGGCGAAGCGAAACGCTTTGTCCCAATAGGTGTGCAGGTTTCCGATCATGCCGGGCATGAGGTCGGTGAAGGTGACGCCGGTGATGAGGTAACCGTTGCCGCCGCGATCATCCTGCCAAGTTGTCGCGTGCATGGGTTGATGGATGTCGCCGACCCAGTGCATGAGCTGCGCGACGGCCTTGGCTTGGTCTTCCAGCGGGGCGCTGGCGTCGCGGAGGGCCTTTAGATTTTCGCCGATGGCCCAGACGATGTGTGGGGGCTCGGGGAGTTTAAAAAGCGAGCCGTCATCGGATTTTGCGATGTCCACGTAGTGCCACTTCGACCACTCGTAGTCTTTCTTTGGCAGCGAGCGCAGATCGTCCATCCAGCAGCCAGCGGTGACGAAATGATAGGGCTGCTTGTCGTTGTAGCGATTGTCCAAACCAGCGACGAGTGCGGTGACTGCGTCGCGCGTTTTCGGCGAGCACGCCTCCCACGCGATCTGATCCACGAGCATATGCCCGGCGGAGTCCCAAGCCTGTGCCAGAGCGGGTGCGAGGAGGAAAAGGAGCGCGCGCTTCATGGTTGGATTTTGATTTGATCGAGCGACTCCATCTTGAATTGCAGGTTGCCATTAAACTCGCCGAGCGTGCCCGTGACTCGCACTTTGCGGCCTGCAAACTCCGAGAGCTTTTCTTTGGTGAAAGTCCCGCCGCCCATATTGGAAAAGAAGACGATGGAGAGCGCCTCTTTGTAGTTTTTCGTGAAGTTCAAGAAGCGCATCGTCTCCGTTTTATTCGCGCTCGTGGAGAGCACCATTCCCTCGACGGTGATCTTTTTCCCCAGCAGTGGCCTGAGCACGACGAGGTCGGTGGCGGAGTAGATTTTCTCTTCGGCAGCGGCGGCGGGTTTTGCTTCAGCGGGCGTGGCGGGCTTGGGTTCTTCGGCGATGAGCGCGCTGGCGAGTGCGGCGATGAGAATGAGTGTGTATTTCATCGGATGAAAATGGCTGTTCGCGGATGGGACGCAATGCGGGAGTGGCCACGAAAGAAACGAAAAACCGCTGGCTTCGCAAACTCCGCAGTTGTCTTAGACCGCTGCCGTTCTCTACGGTGCACGGATGCTCGAAACTAGCACCGTTGCCAGCGCGGAAAGCCATACGGATGAATCATCCGCGCGCTATCTCGCCGCGTATCGGTGGATGCTCCTCGCGCGTGTGCTGGAGGAGAAGCTCGCCAGTCTGTATCGCGGCGGGAAAATCACGGGCGGCGTTTTCCTCGGGCGGGGACAGGAGGCGTTGAGCGCGGCGGTGGGGACGGCTTTGCAGAAGGGCGATATTTTTGGCCCGCTGATCCGCGACATGGCGGGGCGGCTGGCGTTTGGCGAGACGGTGCTGGAGGCGGCGCGCACATATCTCGGCTCGCGGCTGGGGCCGATGCGGGGGCGGGATGGAAACATCCATCGGGGGAAGCCGAAGGAGGGCTATTACGCGATGATTTCGCATCTCGGGGCGATGGTCTCGACGGTGGCGGGCGGGCTATTCGCAAGGCGGATGAAAGGCGAGACGGGCGTGGTCGGCGCGACGTGCATCGGCGATGGGGCGACTTCTACGGGGAGCTTTCACGAGGGGCTGAATATGGCGGCGGTGGAGAAGCTGCCGCTCGTGGTGGTGGTGGCGAATAATCAATACGCTTACTCGACGGCGACGACGCGCCAGTATGCTTGCGACGACCTCATCCAGCGGGCGGTGGGCTACGGCGTGCCGGGGTATAAAATTGACGGCACCGATCCGCAGGCGTGTCTCGATGCAGTCCACGAAGCCACTGCCCGAGCGCGTGCTGGCGAGGGGCCGCAGCTCGTCGTGGCGGATTTGCTGCGACTCGTGGGGCACGGGGAGCACGATGATTTCCACTACGTAAATCACGCGCTGAAAGTCTCGCCCGTGGGGCGCGATTGTCTCGATGTCGCCCGCGCGCAGATCACCGAAGCGGGCTGGGCCACGCCTGCCGAGCTGAACTCCATGCGGGTGAAAGCCTCCGTGGAAGTGGAGCTCGCCTGCGGTCAGGCTCTCCGCGATCCGCTCCCCGATCCCGGCCAGGAAGACTGGTGCGCGCTTTCCACGCGCAGTCTCAGCGAAGGCAGCGAACACTGATTTTTTTCTCCAACATCGTGACCCAAAAGCTCGCCACCAATACCAAGCCCGCAGCTTCGATCACCTACCTCGAAGCGATCCGCGCCGCGCAGCAGAAGCTCCTCGCCGACGACCCGCGCGTCTTCATCTACGGGCAGGACATCGGGGATTTTGGCGGCGCTTTTAAGGCCACGAAGGGGCTGGCGAAAGAGTTCCCCGGGCGCGTGCTGGATTCGCCGATCTCGGAGGATGCGCAAGTCGGCATGGCCATCGGAGCGGCGCTGGAAGGGATGCGGCCTATCGTGGAGATGCAGTTCGCGGATTTCTCGACGTGCGGCTTTACGCAGATCGTGCAGCACGCGGCGACCATGTTTTGGCGCACGGGCGTTCCTTGCCCCATCGTCGTGCGGCTGCCCAGCGGCGGCACGGCGGGTGGCGGGCCGTTTCACTCGCAGAGCATGGAGGCGCTCTACGCACATTACCCCGGCATCGTAGTGATGACTCCGGCGACTGTGGAGGATGCCTACTCCATGCTCATCGAGGCCGTGTCCATTGATGATCCCGTCATTTTCTGCGAGCACAAATACCTCTACTATCACCTCAAAGCCGACGCGCTCCCAACCACCGCGATGCCCACTGGCAAAGCCCGCATCGCCCGGCCCGGTCGCGACGCCACCATCGTGACGTATAGCGCGATGGTGCATGAGAGCATCGCCGCCGCCGCCGAGCTGGCAGCAGATGGCTGGGAAATCGAAGTCGTGGATCTCCGCACCGTAAAGCCGCTCGATACCGATACCATCCTCGCCAGCGTCGCCCGCACCGGTCGGCTGCTCGCGGTTGGCGAGGCGTTCCCGTGGGGCGGAGTCACCGCCGAGATCGTCGCGCGAGTCGCCACCGAGGGCTTTGATTTGCTCGATGCGCCGCCCATGCGGCTGAATGCCAAAGACACGCCCGTCCCCTACCACCCGAATCTCTGGGGCACCCATCGCCCCACCGCACGCACCATCAGCGCCGCCATGCGCGACCTACTCCGCCGCTAATTCTTTTCTTATGTTCACGCCCATGCCTCGCGTCCCCATCATCATGCCACAGCTCGGCGAAAGCATCGCCGAAGCCACCATCGTCCACCTCCCGTGCAAAGTCGGCGACGAGATCGCAGCCGACCAAGACGTGATGGAAGTAGAGACCCAAAAAGCCACCATGAGCGTCGCCGCACCCTGCCGTGGGCGGCTCGTGGAAATCCTCGTCGAGGCCCAGCAGAGCTACCCCGTCGGCGCAGTCCTCGGCTACTTGGAGGTGAGTGAAGAAGACGCCCAACGCCTTGGCATCACCGCCAGCAGCGCACCCGTCACCGCCGCTTTGCCAGTCAGCAGCACCATGACGGCCCCCGCCAATATCATCCCCACCGTCCATGGCCTCCCCGTGCCCGCCCCGAGCGGCGGCATCTCCTACATGAGCCCCCGCATGAAGGCCCGCATGGCCGAGCTCGGCCTCCACGCCACCGACCTCGCAGGCATTGCTGGCAGAGGCGCAGCGGGC
>JAYVQK010000306.1:0-14329 GCA_043757005.1 Verrucomicrobiaceae bacterium | reverse complement strand
CTTTTCACGCTTCGAGAAACTCGATGTCATGCTCATCGGTTTCATTCACTTTGTCCTCATTGTCGAGGCTCTTCGATAGTGTGAACACGCCCTAGGCTTTTTCTTGTTAAGATCCGTAAGTTTTACCAGTAGCGCAGGCCGTTGCGGACGCTATGCGCCGTCCACACGGCGTCATTCACGTCGCGCAGGGTGTCGCGGGCGTTTTCACGTTTGGCGCGTTCGACTTGGACGTTGCTGGATTCGACGCTTTTTTGCTTTTGGTATTGGCGATATTCTGCGTCGGAAATCACGCCATCGCCATTGTAGTCGGCGACTTGTGCGGTTTGAAACGAGGCGCAACCAGTGAGGCTGGCAGCGCCGAGGAGTGCTAGAAGCAGGTTCTTTTTCATAGATGTTTTTGGTAGGTGAAAGTGGTTGTAGTTTTACCAGTTGCGGCGGTTCACATTGCGCCCGTAGCCGTCGTAGGGGCGGTTGTAGCCGTTGCCGTAGTAGTTGCCGCCACGATTGTAGTCGTAATCGTAGTCGCCACGGTTGTAGTAGCCGCCACGGCTCGGGTCGAGGTTTGGGTGGTTCACGCTCGGCACATCTCCGGCTCCGCCATCCATCCGCTCGATCCTGCGCCCTACGGCGGCATTGCGCGGCATCGGCTGAGTCTCGATGCAGGCGGTCAAAAGAAGTGCTGGTAGTAGGAAGAGTGCGTATTTCATAGCGGGCGTTCTTTTTTTCTGAACTCGGGCGCAAGCGCAAGCGCGAACTCTCACCAGTTGCCATTTCTAAGAATCAAACAGACTACGAAGAGAGCGACGGACTGTGGCAGACGCTTCTTCGCGCTCTTTGCCTCCTTCGTAGTCACCTCATTATTGTCTGTTTTTTACGAGACAGCATGAGGGACCGCTCTACCAAAAAATAAAACCCCGGGTGCCCTTGCGAGCACCCGGGGTTGGTTAAAAAAGAATGGTTGTTTCGAGTTACGCGGCTTTCGCAAGCGTCACGCCTTTTTTATTGGCGAGAGCGGCTTTGGATTTCTCCACGAGTGCCTTGAAGGCGGCTTCATCAGTCACCGCGATGTCGGCGAGCACCTTGCGGTCGAGCAAGATTCCGGCGGCTTTGAGGCCCTCCATGAATCGGCTGTAAGGCAGGCCACTCGCGCGGGCGGCGGCGTTGATGCGTTGGTTCCATAGTTTACCAAACATCCGCTTCCGCGTTTTGCGGTCGCGATAGGCCCAGTATTGGGCTTTCATGATGGCGTTCTTCGCGTAACGGAAGAGTTTGCTGCGACGACCGCGGAAGCCTTTGGCCTTTTGGACCAGACGTTTCCGACGCTCGCGTGATGCTGGGGCATTAGTGGCTCTTGGCATGGTGCTGTGTGTTGTTTGTTTTTCTCAGCAGGCTGTTGGTTTTGTTAATAAATGTCCTAGCGTCTCGCCTACTGATGAGCCCCGTAAAGTAAATGGAGCAGGCGCTATGGACGATGGTGTCTCCGTCGCTAAACCGTGAGGTCTAGTGAAACGGAAGGCATTCCTTCATGCGGTCCAACATGGTGCTGTGGACCAATGCCGCTTTGCCGAGTTTGCGCTTCCGCTTCGAGCTTTTGCTCGATGCGAGATGGCGCAAACCGGGCCTGCGACGCAGGATTTTGCCCGTTGCGGTTACTTTGAGCCGCTTGGACGCCGATTTTTTCGTCTTGCGACGTGCTATGGATCTTGGCATGGGGCGGCGGACAGTAGGGAGTCCGCTTCGGTTGGCAACTTTTTTTTGCACGTTTTCGACATTTTTATGAAAAGGGGCGCTGGGAGGGAATGGATAATCTGCTGTGAACCTAGAAAAAGCAGGTGAGTCCACGGAAGACGCGGACTACTTTGGTCTGCTACTTTTTCATCACGTAGCCGAGGAGGTCGCGGACTTGGTCGGGGGTGAGGGCGTTGAGGAGGCCTTCGGGCATGAGGCTTTGTTCGCTGAGGGTGGTTTTGGCGATGCTGGCGCGCTCTAGTGTCTGCGTCTCGGTCATGGTGCGGAGCGTGAGGGTGGTGTCGTTTTGCCCGGCGATGAAGCCGCTGAGGACGCGGCCATCTTTCAGCTCGATGAGATTCAGCCGGTAGCCTTCGGGGACGACGGCGCTGGGAGCGAGGATGTTTTCCAACAGGTAGCCGAGGTCGCTGCGCCCGCCGCCGGTGAGGTCGGGGGCGAGGTCGCCGCCTTCGCCGTTGAGCTTGTGGCACGCGCCGCAGGTCTGGGCGAAGAGGGTGTGGCCGCTGGCGAGGTCGGCTTTGGCGAGGGTCTCAGCGGGGAGCTTAGCGCGCCATTCGGCGATGCGTTTTGGCAAATCTGCGGGGGTGGCGATGGTGCCCCAGACGGTGCCGAGTTTCGCGGTGAGTGCGGCGTCGCCGAGTGCGGCGATCTGGCGAGCGTGGTAGGGGGTGATCTCGCCGGTGGTGAGTTTCCCCGCCGCGATGGCATCGAGGAGCTGCCCAGCAAATGTGGCGCGGGAGCAAAGTGCGGCGATGACTCCGGGGCGGGCATCGGCGCGGACGCGCTTGAAGTTTGAGACGATGAGGGCCCCTGCCGCCAGGTCGTCGAACGTAGCGAGGCCTTGGAGCGTGGCGGCGAGGAGGTCGTTATCGCCCACGAGCTTCTCCAACGTGGCGCGGAGGTCGGCGGGTTTGCTCTGCACGAGCGTCTGGACGGCCTGCCTGCGGGAGGCGATGTCGGCTTTTGCATCCAGCGCGAGGGCGCGGATTTCGTCGAGCGCCCGGCCATCGCCGAAGATGACGTTCAGCTCGCGGATCTTGTCGGCGAGCGCGGGAATGGCGGCGGCTTTGGCGGCGAAAGCGGCCCAGTTCGCAGGAGCCGTGGCCTTCGTGATGCCGCGCAACCCAGCCGAGATGCCGCGCGTGATGCTGGCGGCTTTGCCTTCGTCGAAAGTGGTCGTCGCGAGCGCGAGCAAGCCGTCGAGGCGGTCGGGCTGCTTGGCGAGGTCTTCGGTGACGCGGTGGGCGGTGAACTCCACGATGAGGGGGACTTTGCCGGAGTAAGCGATCAGGATTCCTTTGGCCGAAAGGATGGCATCTTCCGCACCTACGATGCGCTCGAAGCCCACCCAATAGAGGTGCGGCAGGATGGGATCGGAGATGTCTTCGGTGTGGCTGAGAAGCTCCACCCACAGAGGCAAAAAGCCACCGATGTTTTTGACCGCAGTAAGGCTACTGGCTGCGCCTCTGCGGGCTTGCTGTGGAGTTTGCGAATGGCCAACGACCTCCAGTCCATTTTTAGCTATGTTGATAAGGGCACCAGTGAATTTGATGTAGCGTTCCTCGCGTTCAACGTCGGTTTTCTTTAACTCGAAATCAAAAGTGGAGAGCTTTATTCTGCGAACAGCGTGGACATCGGCGGCTGCATTGACTGCCTTGAGAAAGCTCTTCCAAGCCTCAATTTTCGTGCTGCCCTGTGCCAATCTCTCTCGGAGAACTTGCATGGCGAGGCGGGATTCCCACTCGCTGCCGAGTAGGCTCTTTTGCATGAGTGCTTCATCTCCGAGCTTGGAGAGATCGCCTTTTTCGCCGAGGTCGGGCTTTTTCCCCTCCCCATACGTGATCTTCCAGATGCGGCCGCTGGTGCGGTGGACGCCGTCGTTTTCGTGGCACTCGCCGTCGTCGCACCAATCGAGGACGAAGACGCTGCCGTCGGGGCCGGTGGTGAGGTCCACGCCTCGGAACCACGGGTCGCCAAAGAACATCACGTCGGCCTCGTGCTTGGCGGTGTAGCCGCTGCCGCTGCGTTCGAGGCGCTCGCAGTTCAGGCGGTGGCCGTGGAGGTTAATGGTGAAAAGTTTGCCCCGGTATTCGGCGGGCCAGTTATCGCCTTGGTAAATCATGCAGCCGGTGTGGGCGTGGCCGCCGCCGAGGTCGTTCGCTTTGCCGTCGCGAGAATCCGTCCAGCTCTTCGTGCGGTCGTAGTGGTAGTGGTCGGCGGTCTGCGGGAGGAGTTGGTAGATGTGGGGATTCGGGTCTTCGCCATACATGCGCTCATAGTGCGCGCCGGGGATGACGTGGTAGAGGTGGCCGGTGACGGTATTCGTGAAAAAGCCTTCGCCCTCCGCGTTCCAATCCAGCCCCCAAGGGTTCGTGCCGCCCCAACAGACGACCTCGAAGGTGTGGCGCACGGGGTGAAAGCGCCAGATGCCGCAGTTCATAGTGACGCGCTCGGCATCCGGCGTGCCGGGTGCGCCGACGCGGGAGGTGGCCTGGATGCCGTGCCGCCCGTAGAGCCAGCCGTCGGGGCCCCACTTGAGGCCGTTCACGAAGTTGTGGCGCACGCTCCATGCGTCGAAGCCATCGAGGAGGATCACGGCGGGGCCATCGGGCTTGTCATCGCTATCTCGGTCGGGGATGAAAAGGAGGTTCGGCGCTGCGGTTACAAAGACGCCGCCGTAACCGAGCTCGATGCTGGTGAGGTTTTGCAGATCATCGGCGAAGACCGTGCGTTTATCGGCCACGCCGTCGCCATCGGTATCCTCCAGGATGATGATGCGGTCGCGGAAGTTCTTGTCGAAATTCGTCGGCTGCTCGGCGTAAGTGTAATTCTCCGCGACCCACAAGCGCCCGCGCGCATCCCACGCGGAGGCGATAGGATTTTGCACCATCGGCTCACTGGCAAAACACTGCGCGCGAAAGCCCGGCGGCACCTTGATCATGGCGAGCGCTTCGGCGGCAGGCGTGGGCGTGCGGTCTTTGTCGTTGCCGGTATTCGATGGAGCGGGGAAATCGGCAGCAAAAGCTGTGGCGGCTAGGAAGAGAAGCAAGTGGCGCATGGTGTGGCGAGCAGAGGGAATCTACGGTGCCAAAGCAATGCCAAACATCCGGCGGGCCCGCGCAGGAGCGATAACCCTAGGTGTGGAGACTCAGCACGTTATTCAGCGGGAGGGAGAGATGGAACACTGATACCATCTCTAAGAATTAAAGAGACACAACGAAGCAGGAGAGATGAGCGCGGTGCATCTGGAGTGCGGGGGCATGACCCCGCTCTGGAGGTGCCTTCGGGTGGGCACACTGTCGGATTTGCGAGCGACTGGCCCACCCGCTCGTTCCTCGCCCTCCAGAGCGGGGTCATGCCCCCGCACTCCAGATTGCGTCTCCCGAGTTTCCGGGAGTCCCCTTAACTCTGAACTTCGAACTCTGAACTTCGAACGACGTTCTCGAAGCAACAAGGTTCGAAGTTCAGAGTTCAGAGTTCAGAGTTCGAAGAAGTCCCCTGTAGTGCGACGGTAATTTTACTCCAGTCCTTCGATGTCTCTCTTTTCGTCTGCGCGGGTGTGGATGTGGAGCCAGCGGGTTTTCGGGGGGAGGAGGTGGGGGAATTTGCTGGCCCATTCGATGGCTAGGATGCCGCCGGAGGTGAGGTATTCGTCGAGGCCGATGGCGAGGGCTTCTTCAGGGGTTTCGAGGCGGTAGAAGTCGAAGTGGTAGAGGGGGAGCGGGCCGTCGGTGTATTCGTGGAGGAGGGTGAAGGTGGGGCTGGTGACGGGGGCGGTGTGGCCGAGGCCGACGGCGAGGCCTTTGATGAAGTGGGTTTTGCCTGCGCCGAGGTCGCCATCGAGGGCGATGACGTCGCCTGCCCGCAGGGTGGCGGCGAGGCGGGTGCCGAGGGCAAAGGTGTCTGCGACGCTATGCGAAGTGGTCATGGCCGTGGTGTGGGTGGGGCGGGGGATTCCTAGCCTGTGTGGCATTTTGCATGGTGCCGATGTGGGTGAGCTTTGGGAATTGGCGGGGCCAATCGCGCTCTAGTTTGGCGCGGGCGCGGGGGCGGATGGTGAAGAGTAGCTCGTAGTCTTCGCCGTCGGTGAGGGCGGCGAGGAGTGTGCTGCCTTTGGTTTTGGGGATGCTCGCTTCGTCGAGCGTGTAGCCGCAGTGGCTGGCGGCGGCGAGGCGGGGGAGGTCGCTGGCGAGGCCGTCGCTGAGGTCCATCATGGCGCTGGGGCGGATGTTTTCTACGAGCCAAAGGGCCTCGGCGAGGCGGGGGATGAAGTCGAGGTGCTTGCCTGTGATGGAGCCGCCGAGGGTGCCGGTGACGTAGAGTGCGTCGCCCTTTTTTGCACCGCTGCGGAGGATGCAGTGGGTGCGCTGGACGCGGCCTGTGAGAGCGATGCTGAGGAAGGTGGGGCCGGGTGAACGCGTGGTCTCTCCGCCGACGATGCTGACGCCGAAGCGGCTCGCAGCCTTGCGCAAGCCGGTGTAGAGGGAGCGGGCCCAGGCGAGTTCGCACTCGGGATGCAGGGCGAGGGTGATGAGGGCGTGCTGGGGTGTGCCGCCCATGGCGGCGATGTCGCTGATGGCGCGGCAGAGGGCTTTCCAGCCGATGCGGGCGGGCTTTTCTTGTGGGAGAAAATGCACGCCTTCGAGGACGGCGTCGGTTTTTAAAAGCTGCCACCAGCGGGCGCGCGGGCTGCCGACGACTGCGCAATCATCCCCCGCGCCGTGGCGGACATCGGCGGCGAGCGGAAGGGCGCGGGTGAGCGCGGCGACGACGGCGTTTTCCCCGAGCGCGCGGAGCTTCATGGCGCGGGTTGCCAGAACATGGCGAGGAGGCTGAGTGCATTGAACCAGCCGTGCATGAAGATGGGCACGAGGAGGGAGCCGGTGCGCTCATAGGCGGCGGTGAAGCAGAGTGCGAGGACGGTGAGGCTCGGGAGGTCGGTGAAGGTATCGTGGACTGCGCCGAAGAGCACGGCGCAGACGATGGCGGCGGGCACACGACCGAGCAGGCGTGTGAGCACGGGGTAGAAGGAGCCGCGAAAAATAATCTCTTCGCAGATGGGTGCGACGAAGATGGCGGAGGCGGCGATGGTGGCGAGGAGGCGATGGTTTTGCCCCGCGAGCGCATCGTGAAAACGCTGCACGAGGAGCTGCGGCGGCTCGGTGCCGCCGACGAGGGAGAGGGTGATGTTTTTTGCGATGAAGACGAGCGGTAGCGCGGCGAGTGTGAGCCCGAGTGCGAGTGCGAGTGCGCGAAAGATGGGCACTTTTCCGAGCCCGAAAACATCCCGCACGCGCCCACCACGGATGATGACGACGAGCACGAGCACGAGCGCGGGGAGGGCGATGCCGAGCATCCCCTTCACGATCTTGCGCGGGCCGGGGGCGTTGGCTGCCACTGCGATGGCTTCTTTTCCGCCCGGTAGAAAATGTGCGGCGACGGTGGCTCCGAGCAGTGCCATGAGGACGGTGGCGGAGAGCACTTCCGGCAATGCGAAGAGATCGTGGCGCACGCGGCAGCCTTGCTCGCTGAGTCGCCCGAGCAGCCGCCCATAGACGACGAGCGCGAGCATGAGGAGGCCGAGGATGGCGGCGTTTTGCAGCGCGAACTGCGGGTCGGCGGTGAGCTTTTCTACTGCCGTCACGGCACGAGGATTTCGGGCAGCAGGTAGAGGCGACCGGGCTCCAATTTCAACGCCTGCTGGGGGCCGACGTTGATCTCTACTTTGCGGCTGGCGTCCGCTTTGCCGAGCATCCGCAGGTAGCGCGCGATGCCGCCGCCCGCCTCGTATTTCACCACTGCGGAGCCCGGCGCGAGGCCGAGCTGCATGGCTTTCGCCACGGCGGTGTCGAAGTCGCCGATCTCATCCACGAGCTTCGCGGCGAAGGCGTCTTGGCCGGAGATCACGCGCCCATCGGCGAGCCCGGCGCGGAGTTGGGCTTCGGGCAGGTTGCGCTCGGCGGAGACGATGCCGACGAATTTCGAGTAAGTCTGCATGACGAGCGATTGCACGTAGTCGCGCTCTTCTTGCGTGGGCGGGCGCGAGCCACTGAGCATATCTTTCATTTTGCCGCTTTTAAAAGTGAGCGTCTGCACGCCGACTTTGCCCATGAGTTCGGCGTAATTGATGGACTGCATGATGACGCCGATGCTGCCCGTGAAGGTCGTATCGTGCGCGATGATGTGGCTGCCCCCGACGGCGATGTAGTAGCCGCCGCTCGCCGCCATGGAGCCCATGCTGACGACGATGGGCTTAATCATTTTGGCTTTTTTTACCGCGTTATAAATCACGTCGCTGGCGGTGACTTCGCCGCCGGGGGAATCAATGGCCAGGACGATGGCGCGCACCTCTTTGTCATCGAGGGCCTGCTTTAGCTCTAGCTTGATGTCGTCCACCATCGTCTCGCCCACGAGGCCGCCCACGGAATTACCGATGAGGCCATCCACACGGATGACGGCGATCTTTGTCTTCACCTCGGGCGCGGGCTTGGTGAGCATTGTCTCGCGGAAAGTGCCGCCAAATTCCCCCGCCGCTACGCCGAAGACGCTGCCGATAAAGAAGAGCGCATTAAAAAGAAGACTGAGGCAGAGCAGGGCGGCGATGAAGACGCCGAGACAGCCGAAACGTTTTGGTTCATTGGACATGGCGGCGGAGGCTGCGCGACGGTGCGCGCGGAGGCAAGCACGGGGGAGAATTTATGATTTAGGATTTAGCGCAGCGGCTTTTTCAAATCATCAATCAAAGAGCGGGAGCGCGAGGCGCCAGCGGATGCCGATGAGGCGGAGCGCGAGGGTGAGGGCGGCGGCGATGGGGAGATTGCTCTCCCGCTGCGGGAGCCAGTGCTCTAGCAGCACGAAGAGTGTCGCGCCGATGATGGCGGCGGTGGCGTAGAGGTAGATCTGGCGGCGGAAGACGAGCGGAATTTCTCCCACGAGCACGTCGCGCAGGATGCCGCCCGCGACGCCGGTGATGACGCCCATGGCCACGGCAATGTGCGGCGCGACGCCAAAGAGCAGCGCCTTTTTCGCGCCGAGCATGGTGAAGAAGGCGAGTGAGAAAGCATCCGCAATGAGGAGGACTCCGCGCGGCAACTTCTGCACGCGCCCGATGAAAAAGGTGGCGAAAGCGGCGATGGTCGCGGTGATGACGAAGCTCGCATCGCGCACCCAAAAAACGGGCGTGTCCCCGAGCATGAGATCGCGCGTGGTGCCGCCGCCAAAAGCTGCGACCCACGCGAGCACGAGCACGCCAAAGAGATCCACACTTTTCCCCCGCGCGCAGAGGACGCCGGTGATGGCGGCGACGGCGACTCCGAGGTGCTCCAGGACGGACTGCATGAGCTACTCGGGCTTGGTCGCTCGCTTAAAGTGAACCTCCAGCACGCGCCGCCCGTCGGCCTTGGTCACGGTCACTTCAAAGTCCTCAATCCGCGTCGTCTCGCCGCCGCGTGGGAGGTGGCCGATGAGCTGGGTGATGTAGCCGCCGACGGTGCTCACGTCGTCGCTCTCCAGCTCGAGGTCGAGCATATCGTTCAGCTCGTAAAGACCGAGCGTGCCATCCACGGAAAACTCATCCGCCGCGACCTTGCGCATCTCGGGTTTTTCGGAATCGAACTCGTCTTGGATGTCGCCGACGATTTCCTCTAGCACGTTGTCGAGCGTCACGATCCCGGCGGTGCCGCCAAATTCATCAATCACCAGCGCAAGGTGCGCGTGGCGCGAGAGGAAAAAGCTGAGGAGCTTCTCCAGCGGCATCATTTCAGGCACGTTGTGCAGGTCGCGCTTGATGCTCTCCATCTTCGGCTCCGGCTCGCGCAGGAGCTTCAGCAGGTCTTTGATGTGGACGAGCCCGAGCGTCTCATCGAGATGCCCCCGGCACAGCGGGAACCTTGTGTGGCGGCTCTCCGTGGCGCGCTTGAGGTTTTCCTCGAAGCTGTTTTCCAGATCTAAAAAGATGACCTCTCCGCGCGGCGTGGCGATGTCGCGGACGACGCGCTTTTGTAGGTCGAGCGCGTTGATGAGGATCTCTTTTCCCATCGCACTCACCTCGTCGGCCTTCGCGCTTTCCGAGAGGATCACGCGCAGCTCTTCCTCGCTGTGCGCCAGCTCATGCTCGCCCACGGCGCTGAGGCGCAGCCACTTTTTCAGGATCAAATTGGACGCTGAATTCAGCACCCAGATCGCCGGGCGGAATAAGCGGTGGAACCACTCCAGCGGGCGTACAAACCACATCGCCACGCCGAGCGGATTGCGGATCGCGAGATACTTTGGCGCGAGTTCGCCGAAGATGATGTGGACAAAAGTAATCACCGCCAACCCGAGCACCAGCGACACCATGTGGATGACTGCCGCCGAGGAAATCCCCACCATTCCAAAAAGCGGCTCCAGCAAGTGCGAGAGGTAGGGCTCGCCCACCCAGCCGAGCGCGAGGCTGGCCACGGTGATGCCGAATTGCGTCGCCGAGAGATACGAGTCGAGCTGCCCCAGCACGCGTCGAATGAGGATCGCGCGCTCATCGCCCTCTTCCACGAGTGGGTCGAGCTGGCTGTTGCGGATCTTCACCAGCGCAAACTCGGTGCCCACGAAAAAGCCATTAATGAGCACGAGCAACACGATGGCCGCGAGATTCAGCCCGATAGTTGCAGGGTCGTCCCAGCGCGTGGCGTTCACGACGGCGGATTCAGCGAGCAAGAACATAAAAAGGAACGAGCCGCAGGCGCGATGGCCTGCGGCTCGTGAAAGTTAAAAAAGCTGAAACAGGCTACCAGCTCGATTTCGTCACGCCGGGGATCAGGCCGTTCGAGGCCATTTCGCGGAACGAGATGCGCGAAAGCTGGAAGCGGCCCATGAAAGCGCGCTTGCGGCCCGTGGCGTTGCAGCGGCGGCTCAGGCGAGCGGCGCAAGCATTGCGTGGGAGCAGGGAAAGGCCGACGTAATCGCCAGCCTTCTTGAGTTTCAGACGAAGCTCGGCGTATTTCGCCACAGTTTTTGCTTTGCGTTTTTCGCGTTCGAGCCAGCAGGTTTTAGCCATAGATCAGATAGAGTTCAGTAAAGTGAGGGCGGAAATTAGTCGGAGGAGTTTGGTTGGCAAGCATCATTTTTGAATAAATGCAAGATGCGCTCGTATCTCAGTGATGGATGGATCATCGAACTCAGGAACCACTCGTGCTGCGCTCACTGGTAGGTGAAAAACGGCTTTCATCGGTGCTTACTCGGCGCACTCGCCGTAGCGGATCGTTGTCAGGCCGCGTTTGCGTGGACTGGGATTCGCTCTGTAGTGAGCTCGTGGAGATCCAATTTGTGACTGGCATTGTCTATATCAATGCCCACGAGCCGTCCATCCGCGTCGAAATCAAGAACGACGCCTTCTGCCACCTCATTACTATCGGTGCTTACGTTTGGAGAGAGCGCGATGTAAAGTGAATCAGTGTCCGGGTAATAATTGAGCTTCATGGCTGAAATCGGCGGTCTGGAAATGCGTTGTGGATGTTGAGTTTATTCTCAAGTGTGATCACACGCAAGAACCGTCCACCAAGCTCCGGCACAGCGGACCAAAAGCGAAAGCGATTGTGCTCCTGAGGCTCGCTGCGAATCGGGTGGAGAACGACACGAATACAGAGGTCTTTTGTGAGATAAGGTCTTCGCGGTAAAACGTCATTCTCGAAGTAGTGAGTGAATAGAAATTCTGACATTCGTCCTGACGGCTACTCGCCCCTCCTTCGCAAGGAAAGCCCAAAGCTGTCTAAACTCAACGCCACGCAAAACAACCAATGGGCGCGCTCGGTGCTGGAGCTACTCTCCCAAAGCCAGCCGATCCGCAGTAAGGGATGGTAGTCGCGCGCGACGGATTTCCCCCTGTGTTTTGGCGATGTCATAGGGGACTCGGCGGAACTCCAGCCAGCCTGTCTTGGTATCATAGAGCACGTAGCAGGCATCCACACATTGATCACGCGATTGACCCACGGAACCTACGTTGATGAGGGACTTACCGCTGGCTGGCAGTTTCATCCGCCCCTTTCCCAGCCAACGCTGGAAAGCTCCCGATTTGCTCACATTCCATAGTTGAGGCACATGCGTATGCCCGCAAAAACAAACCGGGTGTGTTTGAGCCTCAAAGTGCGACCGCGCATCACCCTCCCTCAATACGTAATGCCATGCTTCGGGATTATCGAGTGAAGCGTGGACAAACTGGCATCCATTCTCCTCAGCAGAAAGTGGCAAGCCATCCAAATAATCCCGCTGCTCTGAGGAGAGTTTGCGTCGCGAAAACTCCATACCCACACGCGCCTCCCCAGTGATGCCAGTCAAAGCAAAATCGCCCGCTACAGCCTCGTCGTGATTCCCCTTGATGACCAAGCACTTCAGCTCGCGCACCGCTTCCAAGCACTGCACCGGATTCGCAGCGTAACCCACCACATCGCCAAGGCAAACCAGCCGCTCCGCTTTGAGTGCCTGCATATCCGCCAACACAGCTTCGAGTGCTTCCAAGTTCGAGTGGGAGTCAGAAAATACTGCGATCAAGCTCATAGCTGTTCATTTATTGCCGTGCAAGCGGAAGATATAAAAGTCTGTAGCACCATCATCGCGTAACAGGAGCGGGAACTCATCCCTTGCGCTCAGTCCTCTTGCGCGCGGCTTTGTTAAGCCACGGTTGACCTGTCAACAACTTCATGGCCGGACTGTTTCTGGCGCGCTCGGGCGTCGCGCAGCATCGCATCGAAGTCATACTTGAAGTGCTCCAGCAATTTGACCTTCGTGCGACGAACTTCCGCGATCACGGAGTCATTTGTCTTTCGATTATTGGTTTTCGGAGTCGTCGTTGTCATCGGTGAAAAACTGCTCAGGCGTGCATGAATAATCCGTCAGTCCCTCGGCGCTTCCAATAACGGGTTCCAAACTCTTTCAAATCCCAATCCCTCAAAATCTTTCGTGTTGGATGTAGCAAAATGAGTCACCCCACTGTGACGAAGAGTCAAGGCAAGCCTAGCGTCAAATATCCTCCGGCGCGCAAAGTTTTTAGCGCCAGCCAGCGCCCAGACTTGATCCATCACGATAGCGTTCTCAATTCTTACTACATTGGGGACTTTCCAGTAAGAAGTGACCAGATTTCTTGCGTCATCGGGCTCAAGCGGGCGCGCCATCACTACTGGATTTCGAAGATGCACATAAAGCTCTACCAATACATAATCAGTGATACCAACGAGCGATTTTGATTTTCCAAAACTTTCCCGAAGGAACTTCACGGCAGCTTCGTGCCACTCCGATGAGGGATTAAGCGAATAAAGAAGTATGTTGGTATCTATGCCTAACATTAGGAAATCGAATGAAGTTCGTCGTGTTCAGAAAGAGCCTTGAAGTCAAGCTGATCAAATTCAGGTGCAAAAGCCGCCCCTGTTAAGACTGGAAGTTTCCATTCAGAAGCACTCTCCGCCAGCGGATAAGCCAGCGCCATATACTCTAAACCACGCCTCACGACTTCCGCCAAAGACCACTCACGCTGTTCCGCGATGGCCTTAGCTCGGTAATAGAGCTGATCTGGAAGTTGCACCTGCGTTTTAATCATGATGGCATATTGCCATCTGTGGCAATAAAATCAAGACGAAAAGAGAACCGCATACTCCCTTCATCTCCAGTGAAAAATCTATCCTTCCATTATCTACCGCCTCCACCAGTCGAGCGACGTGTGCGGACGGAGCGCACGCATCGTGCGTGCAGCGTTGGGCATCCTGCCCAGCGCAGTGCGGCGCTGGGATTAGCAAAGATGAATCTCTTCGGAGTGGCCTCGCCTCATACACGCGTGGGCAAGATGCCCAACGCAGCACGCGGGACGCGCGCGCTCCGGCCATACAAGCCTCTCCTGCTTCGCATCCGAGCTAGACGGTGGCGAAGCCGCCGTCTTCCAACTCGCCCGCGAACAAAGCATTCGCTGTATCCTCATAGACGAAAAGAAAGCCCGCAAAGTGGCATCCCTCATCTACCGACTCGAAGTCCGAGGCACCGCCGCCCTACTCATCGAAGCCAAAAAACGCGCCCTCATCCCCAGCGTCGGCGACATCCTCGCCACCATGCGCGCAGGCGGCTACTACATCGGCCCCCATCTCCACGCCGAATGTCTGAGACTTGCTGGTGAATAATCTGTCCGTCCCCTTGCGCTAAAAAAGCACGAAAAACCTCTGTAGAAATCAACAACGACCTCCCAAACGATTTGGAAGCGTATGTAAAAATCCGCAGTGGCTTTCCAACCGTTTAGAAAGCCACTGTAAAAACTTACAGTGCCTTCCTAAACGTTTTGGAAAGGCATGCAAAAACATACAACGACCTCCAAAACGCTTTGGAGAGGCATGTAAAAACATACAACGACTTCCAAAACCTTTTGAAAGTCACTGCAAAAACAAACACCCCCTTCCCAACCGTTTTGAAACGGCATGTAAAAACCCGCACCACCTTCCAAACCGTTTTGGAAGCCCCCGGCAGTGAATAATCTGTCTGGCACCTTGCCTTTGGCACCTTGCCTTTTGGGCACCTTGCCTTTTGTCCCCTTGCGCTCCCCGCCCTTGCGCTTTCGCTACCCGCATCCTAT
>JAYVQK010000305.1:0-3635 GCA_043757005.1 Verrucomicrobiaceae bacterium | reverse complement strand
GTCATGCCCCCGCACTCCAGAGGTGCCCCCCCGAGTATCCAGAGGTGCCCTATAGTTTAAATTTAAACCACAAAGGCACGAAGACACGAAGGGATTGCATGGACTGGATGCAAGATAGTCGGCGATTTGAGAAGGGAGATGGTATGAGGTAGCTCCCGAACGCTCGGAAAGCAGTGCGGGATATAAAAACGCGCTTTTAAATCGTTTTGGAGGCGTTTCCGGACATGGGTGAACGGGTCAAAATCGTTTTGGAAGCATCTCCGGACATGGGGAGACGGGTCAAAATCGTTTTGGAAGCGACTCCGGACATGGGGAGACGGGTCAAAATCGTTTTGAAGGCGACTCCGGACATGGGGAGACGGGGCAAAATCGTTTTGTAAGCGTTCTGGGATATGGGTAAACGGGTCAAAATCGTTTTTGGAGCAGTTCGGCACATCAAAAGTCGCTTTTTAAGCACTCAAGACTCAATTTTGAGCGTTCAAGATCGTCTCCCGATCGCTCAAGATTCGGTTTTGAGCGTTCAAGATCGTCTCCCGAGCGTTCGGAAGGCGGTTCGGGATATGAATAGTCGGCTTCCTAATGTTTCATTTTGCCGCGTAGCGGCTGCCCGAGGGTAGCCGTGGGTTTTAACCCACGGTCGAGCGCCCAGAGCGCCCGTCGCGGAGCGACGGCTGATCACGGCTCGTGCTTGCTGCGTCTTTTCAGGCGTCGCTCCGCGACGCAGCCCTCCTCGCTCTTTCCGTGGGCTAAAGCCCACGGCTACCCTCGGGCTGCCGCTACGCGGCAAATACACCACACGCTTAATTCCACACGCTTAATTCCACACGCTCTTCCGTGGAGGGCTTATCTGAGTGCCATTCCCCTTTTGTCCCTAAAAAGCGAGTTCCCAGAGGCACCTTAAAATAAAATAAACGCCCGTTTTTCGTCGCGCTGATTGCTTTTTGGCGAGGGGCTGGGGAGACTCTGCGGCGCTCGCCGACGACCCGTGCGCGGCTCACACTTTTTGCGATCCTTTTTACCATATACCGACCATGCCCGAAGACATCTCCGATACGACCATGCCAGACCTCGAATTCACTGCCAGTGAGGAGGGGGAGTATGTGGTGCATAAGCTGGGGAACAAAATTTTCCGGCTGAATAAGGCGAAGGCGCGGGAGCGGTTGGCGGGGAAAAAGGTCATCAATGGGCACCGCAGCGCGGAGCTGAATATCCTGCCGCTGAAATACCACGAGGCGTATCGCATTTATAAGCAGATGAAGGCGAATCATTGGGAGCCGGATGTGATTGATATGACGAAGGATTGCGCGCAGTGGAACAGCAACGCGCTATCGCAAAAGGAGCGGTGGATCATTGAGATGGGGGTGGGGTATTTCTCGGCGGCGGAGGGGATCGTGGGGGACTCGGTGCTGCATGTGATCGAGGATAATCTGACGGCGGCGGAGCTAAAGCACGCTTCTCTGCGGCACATCGCGGAGGAGAGCATCCACATGGATTCACTGCTGCACATCATCGGCTCGCTGAATATTGATATTGATGAGGTGACGGCGAAGTTCAGCGACATCCCCAGCGTGCAGCGCAAAAACGCCTACATCACGCGCCACATGCCGGAGCTGAAAATGGGGCTGGATCTGACGCAGACGGTGAACAAGCAGAAATTTGCGAAGGCGATCTTTGGCATCACACAGGTGATGGAGGGCACGCAGTTTTACGCGCTTTTTGCGATGATCCTCTCGCTGCATCGGCAGAATAAGATGACGGGCATCGGCCAAATGTTCCAATACACGCTGCGCGACGAGTCCAACCACATCGCGCTCGGGCGCTACATCCTCACGCAGCTCATCGAGGAAAACCCGGATGTGTGGACACCGGAATTCCGCGCGGAGCTGGTGGAATTCATGCGCGAAGGCGTGGAGCTGGAGAAGGAATTCGTGCGCGACTGTATGCCGGAAGACGGCGTGGGGATGACGCAAAAGGACTTCCTCGAATACGTGGAATACAACGCGGATCGCCGCCTCGCGGGGATGAATCTGCCGACGCTCTCGAATGTGAAAACAAACCCCTTCGTGTGGCTGGACGAGATTATCTTCCTGCGGAAAGAGAAGAACTTTTTCGAGACGCGCGTGACGGAATACCAGACGGGCGGCAGCGTGCAAAACTCGAACGAGGACGACTTGATCTAGGCGTCGGGCCGATGAGCGAGGTTGCGCGCTGGGGCGAGGGTGGCTACTTTCCGCGCTATGACCGCGATCGCAGCACAATCTGTTTTGATGACCGAGGAGGAATTTCTCGAAGCCGAACACCACTATGATGTGAAGCACGAGTATCTCGGCGGGATGGTGTATGCGATGGCTGGGGCGAGCACGCAGCACAATGAGATCGCCTCGAATCTTTCGGGGATTCTTTACGCCCGTTTGCGTGGAAAGCCCTGCAAGCCTTTCGGCTCGGACATGAAGTTAAAACTCCGCATCTCGGACAGCACTTATTTTTACTACCCGGACGCGATGATCGTCTGCAATCGCGCGGGGCTCGGGGCTTCGTGGTGCGAGCGGCCTGTGGTGGTTTTTGAGATCCTCTCCGAGAGCACGCGCCGCACGGATGAGCGGGAAAAACACGCGGCGTATCTTTCCATCCCAGGGCTCGCGGCTTACGTGCTCATCGAGCAGGACGCGCAGCGCGTCGTCATCGAGCACCGTGTGCCGACGGGCTGGAATCGTGAAGTCGTGGAGGGCGCGGGTGCCGTCGTGCGCCTCGCGGCGGCGGAGGTGGAGTTTCCACTGAGTGAGCTTTATGAGCGCGTGGGGGTATGAGGCGCTTTGCGTGTAACGTCGGCGGCGAAGTTACTTGCCCTTCACGAGCTTCGTCAGGCGTCCGGTTTTGTTCCAGTCTTGCACGTAGAGGTTGCCTTGCGCGTCGAAGCTGAGGCCGTGCGGGGCGGTGAAGATGCCTTCGTGCCATTGCTCGGGGGGGACGCCGAAATTCGCCCATTGCGACTTGTCGGGGTTGTCGCCGAGGGTGGCGATGATCTTGTTGGTTTTATCGAGGATGATGACGCGGCTTTCTAGCTCGGCGACGGCGACGAGGTCGCCGAGGATGGAGACGGAGCAGGGGCGGCGGAGGTCGGTGGCGATGGTGTCCACGTAGTTGCCGTCGAGGTCGAGGTGGACGATGCGGCGGTTTTCGCGGTCGCAGACGAGGAGGAGGGGCGTGCCGCTGCGGGAGTCTATGGCGATGCCGTGGGAGGTCATAAATTTGCCGTCTTCCTTGCCTTTGCCGCCAAAGGTTTTGATGTATTTCCCTGCCGCATCAAATTTGTGGATGAGCGAGAGGCCGTAGCCGTCGGTGACGAAAATACTGCCATCGGGAGCGACGGCGATGCCGGTGGGTTTGTAGCCTTTGCCCTCGGGGTAGGCGTTGGATTCTGCGGGGTATGGGATTTTTAAAACGATCTCGCCAGCGAGTGTGAGCTTTAGTGCCTGTGCGCCTCGGAGGTGGGCGGCGTAGAGGAATTCGGTGCCGTTTTCTTCGCGGATGGCGAGGCCGTGGATGCCGGAGTTTTCTTTGGCGATGTTCTTTACGAGCGTGCCGTCGGGTTTGAAAACGTAGATGCCTTCGGCGGAGTCGGAACTCATATAGAT
>JAYVQK010000304.1:0-14371 GCA_043757005.1 Verrucomicrobiaceae bacterium | reverse complement strand
AAGGCGAGGCCAAGACTGCCACCGCTGCGCCTGCGGTGGCCGGTGCGCAGACCGCTCCCGCTGAGGGCGAGAAGGGCGTGAAGAAGGATTTTATGCAGGGGCTCTCGAAGATGTTTGAGGGTGAGGAGGGGAAGAAGATGCTGCGGATGCAGAGCGATATGGCGGTGAAGATGATGTATGGCGATCTCGCGAAAGAGCTGAATCTTTCGGCGAAGGATGCGGACATCGTGTTAGCGATGCTTTCTGAGCGCCAAGGCATGATGACGACGGCTGGGATGGCGGCGATGAATGGCGGCGAGGCGGATGGGAAGAAGATCGGCGAGATGAAAAAAGAGCAGGACGCAAAGCTCAAGGCGGTGCTCGGCGAGGACGGATTCAAGCAGCTCGAAAGCTACGAGAGCACGGTCGGAGATCGCATGATGCTCCAGCAATTTGAGGGGCAATTTAATGCTGCTGGCTCGCCGCTCGTGGGGGAGCAAAAGCAGGGCTTGCTTGCGGTGATGAAAGCCGAGCGTGCGAAGACTCCGCCCTCGCCGCTGCGGCAAAATGCGGGAGGCGACCCCAGTGCGGCAATGGCTGCGATGAATGATGAAAACGCGATGGCGGCTTATCAAAGTGGCGAGGCTGGCTACCAAGATCGTGTGCTGCAAAATGCGGCGGGCGTTTTGAACCCTGACCAAATCAATGCGCTCAAGAGTGCATTTGAGCAGCAGAAGACGATGATGGAATTTGCGAGGAAGATGATGCAAGGGGTGAAGGGCAACAACGCGCCGCCACCGGTTCCCGCAGCGAAGTAGCTCATGGCTCTGCCTGTCAATTACAGCATCCGCAACGTCTTCGTGCGCTGGCGCTCGACCATCGCCACCATCGGCGGCGTGGGGCTTGTGGTGGGCGTTTGGGTCGTCATGCAGGCCATGGCGGCGGGGCTTGTGGCGGCGGGCGGGCACACTGGCGACCCGCGCAATTTGCTCATCGTGCGGCGCGGGGCGGATTCGGAATCCACGAGCCAGATCACGCGCGAAAATCTCGCGCTCATCCAGTATGCCGAGGAAATCGCGCGCGACGCGGCGGGGCAGCCGCTCATCTCCGCAGACACGCTGGTGGTCGCCTACTTGCCTCGCGATGGCGCGGCGGGCGGCGGGGCCAATGTGATCTTCCGGGGCGTCTCGCCCGCTGGCCCGGCGCTCCGCCCGCAAGTGCAGATGAGCGAAGGGCGGTGGTTCGAGCCGGGGCACCGCGAGGCGGTGGTGAGTCGGCGGCTGGCGCAGCGGTTTGCGAATATGAGTGTGGGTGGCACCATCCGCATCGGCGCGCGGGAGCTGAAAGTCGTGGGACAATTCGACGGACACGGCAGTGCCTACGACTCCGAGGTGTGGCTCGATGCCGATGAAGCACGCGCCATTTTCAACCGCGAAAACTACGCCAGCCTGCTCGTGCGCCCCACGGACGCCGCTGCTGGCATCCGCCTGAAAACAAGGCTGGAGGCCGAGAAGCGGCTCGTCGTGCGCGTAACCCCCGAGGTGAGCTACTACGCCGAGCAGACAAAAATGGCGACGCCCATCCGCATGGCGGGCGATTGGCTGGCCTACCTCATGTCCGTCGGCGCGATCTTCGCCGCGATGAATACGCTCTACGCCAGCGTCGGCGCACGCACCCGCGAGATCGGCACGCTGCGAGTGCTCGGCTATCGGCGGCGCTCGGTCGTCGCGGCGATCTTGCTGGAGGGCGCTTGCCTCGCGCTCGTCGGCGGCGTGCTGGGGTGCCTCGTGGCCTTCCTCAGCTTCCAGGGCTACCGCACGGGCACGTTTAATTTCCAGACTTTCAGCGAGTCCGTCTTCGCCATCACCATCACCCCGATGCTCATTGTCAAAGGGCTCGTCTTCTCCGTCTTCGTCGGCCTCATCGGCGCGCTCCTACCCGCTCTGCGCGCTGCGCGGATGCCCGTCATCGCAGCGTTGAAGGCCGCATAACGCCTGCTACCTTCCCGCACACATGGATTCCTCGAAGCTGCAAAGCATCCACATTTCAGACACCCAGCGCCAGCGCGGCAGCGGCCCATTTTGGAGCATCGTCATCGTCGTCCTTGCTATCACCTGCGGCTCGCTCTACGTCGCGCGCCCGTGGGCGGCGGATGTGCGCGATGGGGAGAAAAAGGCGGCGGCTCCCACGCTCGCCGCCGCTCCAGTGCTGGCTCCAGCGAAGAAGCTCGAAGTGAAAGCGGGCGACTCCGCGCTCACCGTCAGCGGCTACATCATCAATCGCGAGCGCATCGAAGTCAGCCCGCGCACGCTCAATTCCGTGCGTTGGATCGGCGTGAAAAAGGGCGATGTCGTAAAGAAAGACCAGATCCTCGTGCAGCTCGACGACGCCGAGCAAAAGGCCCGCCTCGCCGAGATAGATGGCCAACTCGCCGTCGCCAAAATCGCCCTCGATCGCGCGCGGCTCAATTTTACCCGCGTGCAAAAACTCCGCGCCACACAGAACGAAACCGCCGAGCGCGAAGACGAGATGCGCCTCGCCGTCGCCAGCGCGCAGGCGCAGATCCAGCAGATCGGCGGCGTGCGGCAGATCGCGCAAGTGTATCTCGATTGGACTGTCATCCGCTCGCCGATAGACGGCGTCGTTTTAGAAAAGCTCGCCGACCCCGGCGAACTCGTCTCCCCGCAGAGCTTCGGCGGCACACGCGGCCCGAGCACCGCGCTCGTCTCCCTCGGCGACCCCAATGACCTGCAAGTGGAGATAGACGTGAACGAGGGCGACCTCGGCAAAATCGCGCTCGGCCAGCGTTGCCGCGTGAGCCCCGAGGCTTACGCCGAGAAGAGCTACGGGGGTATCGTCGCCGAGATCGCGCCCGAGGCGAACCGCCAGAAAGGCACACTGCAAATCAAAGTGCAGATCGAAAAGCCCGACCGCTTCCTCACACCGGAGCTGAGTGCGAAGGTGGACTTTTTGAAGCAGTAATCAGCGATAAATATCCACGAGGAAAAGCACAGCTTCGCTGTCGCCCACGTTCAAAATCGCGTGCGGCACATCCGCGCGATAGGTCGCGGAGTCGCCGCGCTCCAGCTCGGTCGCGTCGCCCGCGCTTTCCACGCGCACTTTCCCGCTCTGCACGGTGAGGAATTCCCGCGTGCCCTCGTAGTGCGGATTGCTGCGCAGCTCGCCGCCGGGGCGCAGAGTCACTTCGTAGAACTCCACATCCTTTTCGAGATTGAGCGGCGAGAGCGTGCGGATCTGCCCCTGCTTATCGGTGCGATAGACTTGCCCGCGATCTTGCGCGCGGACGACCTGGATGGTGGCCTGCCGCTCGGAGGATTCGATGAGTTCCGCGATGCTCATGCCAAACGCCGTCGCGATGCGAAACGTCACCGCGAGCGTGGGGTTCGCCTTCTCCCGCTCGATCTCACTGAGCATTGAGCGGCTCACACCGCTGGCTTGCGCGAGATTATCCAGCGACCATCCGCACTCGCCGCGCAATTTCTTCACGCGCCGTCCGAGATGCTCATTGATCGTCTCGGGACTCGCTGCCGCTCCCACCGTTTTCTTGCTGCGTCTAGCTGCCATAGTCGTCGGGTAGATACAGCAGCGCGCGCTGCCCTGCACGAAAATCTTGGCACTCGCGATCAGCCCGCTACTTTCCGCGCGTAAATGAAACGTCTCGCACTTCTAATTTCTGCCACCGCCATCGCACTCAGCTTCAATGCTTGCGAGCAACACACCGCCGCCGAGCTGCCCGAGCACTACCAGCATAAAGGCGGCACGCACAGCGAGACGACCCACCACGAAAATGCCCCCACCGAACACGCCAAAGCGGAGTAGCCGGAGTGATGGTGCGGCGTCCCAGTAGGGGGCGCGAGATGCCGCGCAATGCCCGTCGCATCGGTGGGCATCACCTTGTGCTCCACATACACCGCCACCATTTCATCAATCGTCTCGGACGACTGCAAAAGCGGCAGCGGCTCCAGCAATCCTGAGAGCCTTTGTCCGTTTCGGCTCCGGCGCATCCTCCAGCTCTCGTTGCCGAGGTAGGTCAGCGCCGTGAGCACCTTGAGGTGCTCGATGTCGCGCTTCATCCGCGCGCATTTTTGAAGTCGCTGCTTCGTTACACGAAGATCACCGGTGTGAAGAGCACGGTGTTCGCAGCAGGCGTGTAGCCGCCGGTTTTCACGATCACGATGCCGTCGAGTGGCCTGTCGTCGGTGTCGGTGACGCCGGTCACGCCGTTGAGCTGGAAGCCGGCGGTGGTCGCGGTGTTTTCCGTCCAGTCGAACTGCCGGTCGCCGTCCACGTCCGCGCCGATGTGCGCGACTTTGAGACCGGTGATGCTCTTGACGGCGTTGAAGGCGCTGACGGTGTTGAAGGCCTTTGCGCCGGCAAGGATGGCGGCGATGCGCGTGGCGGTGACGCTGGTGATGCTGCCGTTGCGCGCGACATCGAAGACGCCAGCCACCGAGCCGCCTTTGCCGACGATGAGGCCGCCCATGCCATTGTTGCCGTCGCCATTGACGCTGAAGTTGCTGGCGAAGTCGCCGATAACGCCGGTGCCGGTGATCTTCACATTCGTGACCGAGCCGCCGAGGCCCGCAGTGCCGCCAGTGATGACGTTGCCGCCATCGCCCGCAGTGACGATGCGTGCGAAATTGGTGACCTTGAAATTGACGTTCTCGATCGCGCCGCCCGCGCCGCCCGTGGCATCGGCGTCGCCGCCGCGCTGCGCGACAAAGCGCGCGGTGGCCGCGCTGCCTTTGATGCCTTTGAGCGAGCCGCCGTTGCCGCCCTTGGAGCTTGCACCGTTGCCGCCGGTGGCGCTGCTGTCGTCAACATAGCCAAAATCCACGTCGGATTTCGGGCCATTGAAGGTGACGGTTTTGAGGTCGCCGCCGTTGCCGCCCTTGCCACCCGCTCCGTTGGCCTGTCCACCGGATCCGGCGTAAATATACCATGTGCCGCTAGCGCCAAATTTATCGTTGATCGTGATGTTCGTGGCGGCGCCCGCGTTTCCGCCATTGCCCGTGTTGCCGGCTCTGCCGCCGTAGTAGCTGCCGATGTAAATATCACTGTTGCCGATGTCCGCCAGGCTGGTGACGGTGACGTTCGTGAGCGAGCCGGCGTTGCCGCCATTGCCGATGACGGCGTCCGAGCTGCCGCCGTTGTGCGAGTAGATGCCGAGTCCGCTCATGCCGCCTTTGTTGGTGACGTTGATGCCGGTGGTCGTGCCGGAGTTGCCGCCATTGCCGTTGCCGCCATTGCCCCGGCCGCCATCGCCGGCACCCATGTAGGCACCCCGCTGGAGGTAGCCGAGGGACATGACAGTGAGCATGTTTAGGTTGCCGCCGCGCCCGCCGTGGCCACCTGCGCCCGAGCCGGTGCCGCCCGCGCCGCCGTCGCCGCCGTAGATTTCGAAATTGCTGTTCACGTCCATGCTGGTGACGCTGGCTTTGCCCACGGCACCGCCGGCACCGCCCGCGCTGTTGCCACTGCCGCCGGTGCCACCGGTGCCGCCGTAGATGCGCAGTCGGTTGCCCACGTAGCCAAGGGTTTTGATCGTGCCCCCGGTCACCGCGCCGCCTTTTCCGCCGGTGAAGCCGTCACCAGCGGCAGCGCCGCCTTTTCCGCCGAAAATCTCGACCGAGCCGGAGACGTAATCGCCGGCGGTGATGCTTGAGGCGCTCACCGCTCCACCCGCGCCGCCCACGCCGCCGTCGTTGCCGCCACTTCCACCCGCGCCGCCAAAGATCTGGTTGTCCCCGCCGGTGCCCATTGTGGAAAGGCTGGCTTTGCTCACGGAGCCGCCCGCGCCGCCGGCGCTCTTGCCGCTGCCACCGCCGCCGCCGCTGCCGGCCTTGATGTTCTCGCGGTTGTCGTAGATGCTGCCGAGCGTCTTGATGCTCGCGTTCGCGATGGAGGAGCCCGCGCCGCCGGTGAAATTATCCCCAGCCGCGCTACCGCCGCTGCCGCCGAGGATGGAAACCTCGCCATTGACCTGGCCACTCATGTTGATCGAGACATTGCTGATGGCCCCGGCCACGCCGCCATTGCCGGTGACGGTCGAGCTGCCAGCACTTTTTACTTGGATACTCACTTCCTGGCCGCTGCCGGTGCCGGTGATGGTGGTTTTGTTGATCGCACCGCTCGCACCGCCGCCGGCCCCGCCGTCATGACCCGCGCCGCTCTGGATCAAGATGCCGTTCTCGGAGTAGCCGGTGTTTTTGATGAAAACGCTGTCCACCAGGCCACCCGCGCCGCCCGCCGCGCCGGTTCCGCCATCGCCGCCGCCGCCCGAGAATATCCAGAGAGTGCTGCCGTTGCCCGTGCTGGAGATGGAGGACTTTGTGACTGCGCCGCCCGCGCCGCCGGGGCCGGCGACGCCGCCCGCGCCGGCGTCGCCGCCGAAGATGTGACTCGCGTCGCTGATCCACGCGAGGCTCGTGATGGTCGAATTGCTGACCGCGCCGCCCGCGCCGCCCGCACCCGCGAGGCCACCCGTGCCGCCCGCGCCGCCGAAGAGGTAGATGCCGTTGTTGAGGACGGTGGTGGATTTCACCGCGATCCCATCGAGCGCGCCGCCCTCGCCGCCTGCGCCATTGGAGCTGGTGCCGCCCGCGCCACCATCCACATGGACATCCCTGCTGCCGCTCTTGGTGAGCGTGAGGCTCACCTTGCTCACATTGCCGCCCCGGCCCGCCGCGCCGCTAGTGCTCACGTCGCCGCCGTTACCGCCAAAGATGCCGCTGCTGAAAAACCCGGTAAGCGTGATCCCGCTCACGTCGCCGCCCGCGCCGCCCGCGCCGGTGACGTTGTTGCCGCCATTGCCGGCGGTGATGCGATCCGTCACGCCGCGCGGCAGTTTAATGTTCGTGATGTCCCCCGCGTCGGTGCCCGGTCCCTGCGTAAAGGCAGTCGCCAAGCCGCTCATGCCATTGAAGCTCGCGTTGTTACTCGATTGGCTGCCGGTGAAGATGCCCAGCACATCGAAGTCGCTCGCGCCCGTTTTCGGCACGGTGAAAGTCACGTTGCTGATGCTTCCGCCCGCCTGGATGAACTGCTGCACGGTGCCCGTGATTTTCAACTCCGCGATGGACGACGGCTGCCGCACCGTGGTGAACACGTTGTTCGTGGTGAGCAGCGTATCAATACTCCCGTTCAGATACGTCCCGATGCTCGCCTTCACGCCGTCGCTTACGGCGAGACCGGTGAATTCATTCACGTCAAAGCGCGCTGTCTGGCCGATGCCCGCGTCCGTGTTCAGGTTGGTAAAAAATGCCATTGCGCTTCCAGCGGTCAGTTTCACGAAAGTCACGTCCGTGCCCGCGTCAATCTTGTGATTGCCGTCGAGGTCATACACGAGGCTGTCGCCTGCGTGCAGGAGGATGGCGCCTGTCGCGCCCGCGACGGTGGCCGCCGCGGCATCGCCAGCGACGACGGCACCCGCAGAGTTTGTGAAAGTGAGGTTCGTGCCGTTCACGAAAAAGATGGCGGGAGCGATGCGGGTTTCGAGCGGTTCGATGCGGGCGTGATGAGTAGTCATGCGAGCGTGCTTAGGGAGCGCGCGACGCGGTGGCAAGCGGCGTGTGAGAAAAATCTTCAACCACGAAGACACAACGACACAAAGCGTGGAAGCTGCTCCGCTGCGCGACGCCTTTCACCCTTGCGCCCCCTTTGTGACTTCGTGTCTTTGTGGTTAAAAAAGCGCGCGCCCTTCCATCTCCGGCGGCACGGGGATGCCGAGCAGCGAGAGGATCGTCGGCGCGAGGTCAATGATGCGTGGCGTCTCGGCGGGCCATTTGCGCCCGCGCACGTAGAGCATCGCGTCGCCGAAGGTGTGCATCCCATTCAGCGTATTGAGCTGCGAGAGCGCGGGGTGGTTGAACTTGCCCTTCATCTCGAAGCCGTCGCGCGTGTGCAGCACGAGGTCGGCGGCGAGGTGCGCCCACGGGCCGGCGTAGATTTCCTCGCGACGCATGATTTTTTCAAAAGGACAAATCGCCTCCGCCTGCCACGGCACGCGCACGCGCATGGCGGCGAGGCCGGCGGCGATTTCGTCGCGCAGTGCGGAGGCGTCGCACGGCTCGACGCAGCCAGCGGGCTGGCGTCCGCGGACATTTAGAAAAATGCGACCGGGATCGAGGGCGAAGGCGCGCGATTTCTCCGGGTCTATCTCGGCGAGCGGCGCGCCGATGCGCGGCGTTTCCATCACGAGGTAGCCGCGCTCGGCGAGCCAGTGGTTGAGGTAAAGCTCCTGCTCGATGCGGCAGAATCCGTGGTCGGCGAGGATGATGAGTTCGTCGTCCGCCTTCGCGAGCGATGCGAGGTGGCCGATGATTGCATCCACGTGCGCGTAAAATTTCCGCACGCGCGCGTGCTCGGGGTGCGACGGCTCCTCGATGGCGTCGAAGAAAAAATGCTGCACGCGATCCGTCTCGGTAAAGACGCCGATGAAAAGATCATGCGGCTCGTTTTCTAAAAGCGCCGCCATGATGCGCCCGCGCGCTTCGAGCGACTGGCCCGTGGCTTTCCAAAACTCCTCCGGCGCATCGCCCACGCGGTCGCACGGGAGGTCGAGCAGGTAGCCGGCTTTCTCGACGTGCGGGAGCAGCACCTTCGGATAGACGCTCTTCGCGAGATCGGGCGCGATGAAGCCGGAGATCATCACGCCATTGAGCGGCGGCGCGGGATAGGTGCCGGGGAGGTTGATGGAAACGGTGCGCTTCCCGTGCGCCTGCGCGTGCTCCCACAGGCCGGGCGCTTTCACGTCGTCGAGATCCTGGAACCAGATGCCGTATTCATCCACCTGCGCCTCGAAGAAGCCGAAGATGCGGTGCCTGCCGGGATTCACGCCGGTGAAAAACGTGGTCCACGAGACGGAGGAGAGCGGCGGATAGACGGTGTCCATCGCCGCGAGATCGCCCTGCGCCACGAGCGCGCCGAGCCGCGGCATCACGCCCTCGGCGATGAAACGCTTCAGCAGCGAACACGGAAGACCATCAAGGCCGAGGACGATGACGCGGCTCATGGTTTTTTACCACAAAGGCACAAAGACACGAAGAAGAGGGTGGACCGTGGAACCGCCTCCCCCTGCCTCCCTCTTCGTGTCTTTGTGGTTACTCCAAGTCTTTGTGTCTTTGTGGTTCATAGGATTACTCGCCGAATGCCGTCCTTAATGAGCGGCACGTTGAAATTGATCAGCAGTCCGAGCTTCTTGCCCGTGAGCTTCAAGTAGGTGAGGAGCTGCGCGACGAACAGCGGGTGCATCGTCTCAACCGCTTTCAATTCGACGATCAACTCGTCCTCCACCAGCAGGTCGAGTCGTAGTCCCGCGTCGAGTTTCACTCCGGCATACTCAATCGGCAGCGTAACTTGTCGCTCGAGACTCAGCCCGCGTTTGTGCAACTCGTGAACAAGACACACCTCATACACGCTCTCCAGCAACCCCGGCCCCAACGCCGCATTCACCACCGCCTTCGCCAACTCCTCCCTCCTTTGTGTCTTCGTGTCTTCGTGGTTCATCGCACAGATTTCACCACAAAGGCACGAAGGCACGAAGGAAAGACGGGCGAAAGAGAATCTCCCGGACGAATCCTTCCTCCTTGGTGTCTTGGTGGTTCATAAAGCCTTCCTGTTTCATCCGAGGTATCCCAGCGCCTCCAGCCGCCGCTCGATCTCTGCATTCTCCTGCTTCGTATAAGTCTCCCCTGGCCCACCAGTCGCCGCCGCCGTTGCGAGCGCGGGCGCGTCTTTGGCAAATGTCGCCCGTCCATTCATCCGCGCGGGCACCGGCACGCCGAGGTGCGTGAGCAGCGTCGGCGCGATGTCCAGAATGTCTATGTCCTGCGGCCCCGGTGTCGCCGCCACGCCGGGGACGACGAGCTGGAAGAATCCATATTGCGCGTGGTTCGCCTCGTCGGGGCCGGTGTCGTTTTCAAAAATATGCAGCGACGGCCAGCCGAGCGTCCCGACCGCGCGCCAATACAATCCGCCGAAGATCGTGATGAGGTCCGGCGCGATGCCCTCCACGCGCGGGTAGAGCCGCTGCGGGAGATGCGATTCCGTCGGGATCGCCGCGCCGCGATCGTCGGTGATGCGCGCGAGCCGGTGCGCGATCTCGCCGCGCGTGCGCTCGAAATCGCGCGGCTCGACGGTGCCCTGTGGCTCGCGTCCTTTCACATTCAGGAAAATGCGCGCGTAGTAGCCGCCCTCGGCCCACGCCGTCGTGCGCGACCAATCCACGTCGCATTTCGCCAGCGGCGTGCCCGGCGCGGGCGGCTCGCTTTTCAGCACGAGCAGGCCCTCGCGGCGCAGCCAGTCGTTCACGCAGATGCCGCCGTCGAGCCGCTGCCCGCCATGATCGGAGACGAGCATTACGATCGTCTCGCGCAGGTCTATGCACGCGAGCAGCGCGGCGATCTCGCGGTCCAGCGCGACATAGTAATCATGAATCGCCGACCCGAGCACGTGCCCCGGCTCGTGCTTGCGATGCTGCGCGTCCATGTAATGCCAAAAGCCGTGATGGATGCGGTCGCTCCCCATTTCCACCATCGCGAAAAAGTCCGGCTGCCCGCGCTTCATCAGCTCGCGCGCGACGGTGAAGCGCCGCCGCGTCATCTCGTGGATGTCCGCGAGGATGCGCGCCTTGTCCGCGCTGCGGAAATCCGGCACGTCGAACAAATAGTCTTCGCCGCCGAGCCACGCGCGCACGTCGTCCTTCAGCGACGGCGGATGCGCCCACGCGCTATCCAGCGACGGCGTCATAAAGTCCGCGATCATCGAGCCATTCACCGCCCGCACCGGATACGTCCCCGGCACACCGAGCACCGCGCACGTTTTCCCCCGCGCCCCCAGGATGTCCCACAGCCGCTCCGCCTTCACCCAATCGCCCGTGGCGAAACCGAGCGCGTCATAGCCGTAGCCCGTGCGATTGCGAAAGCCATAGATGCCGAGCGAGCCGGGGTCCATCCCGCTCATCATGCACGACCATGCAGGCACCGTGATCGGCGGCACGCAACTCCGCATCCGCCCCCAAGCCCCGAGCGCCCGCAGCCGTGCAAACGTCGGCAAGTCCACAAGCCAGCGCTCCACGAGCGTGGGTTCGAGACAGTCGAGGCCGATGATGCAGAGTTTCAAAGTAGTTGTCGTATCTCAGCCTCCGAGCCGTTTGGAAAGGCTGTCTGTGCAAAATTCACAACGCACTCAAACCCGCCCTCGACCCAAAAGGAATTTTGAACCCCGACAAGTTCGTAGGCATGGCGTAACAAGCGAAGGCGCGCGCGTCGGCACTTTCATCGCCCCCTATTACGAAAGGTGAGGCATCGAAAAAGCGGGCCTGCGTCATTTCATCGCTTTTGTCAGTAGCGACGCGACCCGCTCAATATCTGCAACGAAACTCACTTCTAAAACATTTGGCGGCAACGACAGCGCGACTCGCGCGATCGCATTGCTCGCGTCTCGATATTCGCGTCTCGATATAAATGAGGTGGCCCACAGCGGGGAACGCATCACTTCCCGTCCGCACAACTCCAGCCTCGCCGCGCCTATTGCCTGCCACATTGCCCGCTCCGTGCAGTTCATCTTCCCGTCCGCCTGCACCCGTTTGCCGAGATTGGCGAAATCGCAGTCGAGCAGCTTCTTGGCAATGTCCGCCGAAATGGAGTCCATGCGCCCTCGCGGGCGTCAACGCATCAGTTGCCGGAGACTGCTACTCGCAGAAATGCCGCGCTGGGAGCAGCGGCACCGTGCATCGGCATCGTCGAGCGAACGGTGATCGTCTCCGTGCCATCGCCATTGTTCACGGCGGCACCCACCTGACAGGACGCGAGATCGATGGCGAGCCAGTCGGTGAGATTCGATGATTCCTGCACGGTATAGCTGACACCGGGTGCAACGCCCGTCAGACGACGGAAGCGGATGGCGAGATAGTCTTGGGAGGCGATTGTGACTTTGGTTACGCCGGGCAGTTTGTTCATCTCTCCTGCGAGCAACGGCTCCATGCCAAAGGCGAACTCCAACAGGTTTGGCGTGCCGTTGAGATTCGGGTCGCTCATGGCACCGGTAATGGCCGGATTTGACGCGTCCGCGCCAAACTTCGTTTGTTTCCAGTTGCCAAACGCCGTGTGCACCACCGCGAGCGACAAGGTTGTCGCCGTCAATGAAGAATTGAACGTCAGGTCATCGCCAAAGACCGGCGCATCGAAAAACGAAAACATCCCGTTTCGGGAACCAAAAGTGACGGGAAAAAATGTTTGTGCGAATGCGGGCTGGTAGCTATTTACCGTTCGCACCTGCACCGTTCCACTCAGAGTTGCCAATCCACTGATAACGAGGCAGTCAATCTGGTTGCTAGCGGTAGCGCCACCGAGTTCTATGTTCAATACGCCAGTAGATGTTTGCGTGTAGTTACCGTTGATCGTCATTGTTCCAAGCGGAGTTCCGGGGCTTACCAACCCATTACTCAAGACTGAGGCATTAATGGTTCCAGCCCCACTAAGAATACCGCCATTGATATTGATGGTGCCACCTGAAGATAGCGAACCGCCGCAGAGATTGGTGATCCCCGTGGTTTGTATGTAGCTGACACAAGTGAGGCTCCCCGCCTGCACCGCTACCGTGCCCGAGTTGTTAAAAGCCACTCCGTTGGATTGAGTGGTAAAATAAGTGTTCCCCGTGCCCGCTTGGGTAAAAGTGCCCGCATTGTTAAAGTTGTTCACTCCGCCCTCTCCCCACGCCTGTAAGGTAGCGTTTGAGTTCGCTGTGAAGCTGCCATTATTAGTGATCGTGCCGCTGCCGAACCGAAGATTGCCGCTGTTCCAAGTCGCTGTCCCATTGTTCTCCAACGCCCGCCCAAGATATACAGAACTGCTATTGCCCGCATCAATGTTCAGCACGCCTCCCGCCGCGATGGTGATTTTGCCTGTGCCTCCCATTACTCCACCCGTCCAGTTTAGCGCGCCAGTCACCGTCATGTTCGCATCGCCGGTCAGTGTCCCACCCGACATCGCGAAGTTAGTTGCATTTACCGCTCCAGAGATCGTTAAGTTACCCGCCGACAGATTAAGAGAACCAAGCAGCGTGCCTGCAAGTGCATAATTCCCCCCGGTAAGGTTCATTGAGCCCGGCCCCGTAAACGTGTTGCTCGTCTGGAAAATGTGTGTGCCACCGAAATTGACACTCGTAGATGCAGTGGCGGAAAAAATTCCAGTGTGAGTGCCTCCTGCTAATAACGTGAGGCTCCCCGCCTGCACCGCTACCGTGCCCGAGTTGTTAAAAGCCACCCCGTTGGAGTTCGTGGTAAAAGTCGTGTTCCCCGTGCCTGCTTGTGTAAAAGTGCCCGTATTATTGAAATTGTTCACTCCACCGTCTCCCCACGCATACAGGGTAGCGTTTGAGTTTGCTGTGAAGCTGCCATTGTTAGTGATCGTGCCGCCAGCGAACCGGAGATAACCGCTGTTCCAAGTCGCTGTCCCATTGTTCTCTAATGCCCGCCCAAGATATACAGAATATCCAGCACTGACATTGCCCGCATCAATGTTTAGCACTCCTCCCGCCGCAATGGCGATTTTGCCTGTGCCTCCCATGACTCCTCCCGTCCAGTTTAGCGCGCCAGTCACCGTCATGTTCGCATCCCCTGTCAGCGTCCCACCGCTAAAATTCAAAACGGCAAAGCTTGCGTTGCTTGGAATACTCACCGTTCCAAAACTAATAGTAACGTGGTCACTGGAAGTAGGCACAAGGCCCAAACTCCAATTTCGATAATCAAACCAACTACTAGAGTAAGCGCCCGTCCAAGTGTTATTCGATGGAGCGGCTATTGTCAGGATGGCAACATCACTTATGGTTGAGCCAAGCGGATTGGTCACTCGCACGGTGTATTGATCGCCGTTATTGGAGGATGACACTGAACTTGTAGTAAACGAAATGCTCGTTGCGCCTGCAATATTGGCCCCGTTCCGTCGCCATTGGTAGGTGAGCGGAGCACTTCCGCTAGCTACTACGCTAAACGAAGCGGTTGAACCCAAATGAATACTACGATTGACAGGCGGAGTGATGATGGATGGAGGGCCTGAATTGATTGTCAGCGTTGCGATTTGGCTGGTTACTTGGCTGGCACTGTTACTGACGACTACGCTGTATTGCCCGGCCTGGGTAACTGTGATAGATGGGGCATCCACCCCAAAAACGACCACTCCATTTTGACTCCACAAATAATGAAGGGTTCCGCTACCTGTGGCCTGCACAGTGAAGGTCGCACTGTTACCGGTATTTACAATCTGGCTCTGCGGATGGGCGGTAATGGACGGCGCACCCGGTGCGGCGGACTGACGGAACTGATCCGCGACTGTCTGTCTATCCTCCACAAAGGAATTGGCGTAAGCCTCCT
>JAYVQK010000303.1:0-14421 GCA_043757005.1 Verrucomicrobiaceae bacterium | reverse complement strand
GACCCGGATAAAGATGGATTCAGCAACATGCTGGAATACCTTGGTAACGACGCCAAGGACGGCGGCAATGACTCTACCGATCCTCTGGACGCTGCCAGCCATCCGCCTTATCACACGCGGCTGCGCCTCGCACGGATCGTGAATATCCCCTTCCGGCTCATCATGAAGTCCTACGATACGAACCCGAAGAATCCGAAGGAAATCACCGTTCAGCTCAATACGGTGGACGCAGGGAATAAGACGATGTATGTCGAGGTCGGGCTGGATATTCCTAATACCAAATTCAAGACAGTGAGCTTTGTGAAAAAAGAAGTCCCCTCCGCTGCTGGAGATGGCACGACGAAAGATATCTCTGAGCTGACTGTGATGAATAAGGAAACGGGCGTCCCGCTTGTCCTGCCAATCGGTGAAATGCGCAATTCGCCAGAGAGCTACGTCGTCCTTGCTTACGACTGGGTCGCTACGAATGGGGCCAAGACGGCGGACATGAATTTGAAGAAGGGGCAAACCTTTGTGATCCCTCCAGAAAATACGAAAACGTATAAAGTGATTGATATTGGAGAGGATTTTGTAGAAATCGAAACCCCATCAGGGGTAAAGATTAAACTTCACCTGTCCAAATAATCAGAAAATGAACGGTAGCTTCTCCCTAGAACGCCGACAAAAACAACTTCCAACCAAAACTTTAATCCGAACTACACCAACCACGCCTATGTCCTTGGCTCCGCTCTCTACACCCATCATCTCACTCATTATCGCCAGCCTCGTGCTCCAGCCTGCACTCGGCTGGACTCAGTCCGCTGAGGATGCCGCCGACCGCGCGCTCCAGCAACGGATGCAGCGCGAAGTCCTCGGTAAGGATGAATCCGAAAAAGGCGAATACTCGCTCCGTAAGAAGGATTACGAGATGGCTTTTGCGCACTACAAAAATGCGTGCGATAACATTTTCCCATCGGACGCCACCAAGTCCAGCCGCGCCGTCGCGGTAGCAGGGCTCACGATTTCGGGGCGCAAGCTGGCCGAGCAACGAGTGAGCGAGGGCTACTACGCCAGCGCCGTGCAGGCGCTGCAAGAGGTGCTCAAGCAGAACCCAGATGATAAGGGCACGCTCAAGCTGCTCGCCAACATTGAAGCGCCGGATTATTTCAACAAAAAGATGACGCCTGGGCACCGCGCGAACATCGAGAAGGTGAAGCAGCTCTTCCTTGATGCTGAAAATTACAAACAGCTCGGAAAAAATGATTTGGCTCTCCTCAAATACGAGGAAATCCTGAATATAGATAAGGATAACATCGCCGCTCGCAAGGGGCTCGAAGAAATCTACACCCTCAAAGATCAGCCAGCTCGCGCTGGCTACGCTGCGGCCCGTGCGCGTCAGGTATGGGCGGTGGATCACGAATGGGATTTACCGATCCGTCGCTTTGACCGCAAGGCGGTGGTGACCACGACGAACACAAAAAGCAATGCGCCGAGCACTCGTGGCATCACGGATAAGCTCAACAAGATCATCCTGCCTAAAATAGACTTCAAAGAGACTACCGTTCGTGAGGCGATTGAGTTTCTCGTTCAGAAATCCAAGCAGCTCGATGATGCCCATGAAGGAGTCAACATCGTGCTCAAGCTCGACGACCAAGGCGGCAGTTCTGTCCCGGCTCCGGCCCCAGCACCTGCTGCGGGCGGTATCCCAGGGCTGGATGTCCCCGGTGCGGCTCCGGCTGGTGGTGGTGTGCAAGTCGCCTCCGGCGGCAGCGGCACCCGTATTACGCTGACGCTGAATAACGTTCCTTTGATTGAGGTCATCAAATACATCACTAACCTTGCAAACCTGAAATTTAAGATCGAACCCTTTGCGGTGCAGATTGTGCCAATCGGTGCGGACGTTCAGGAAATGTTCATCAAGGAATGGAGAGTGCCAGCCAGTCTTTTCCGTGAAACGCCTGGGGCTTCGACCACGACGACTTCACTTACCGCAGCTCCTAGCGGTGGTGCCGATGCGAGCGGTGCAGGTGGCAGCGGGCTCTCTGGTTCTAGTAATGCGAAGGACTTCCTTGCAGCACGTGGAGTTACTTTTGGACAGGGTGCTTTCGCCATGTATAGCACGGGCAGTTCGGCGCTCGTGGTAAAAAATAGCCAAGATCAACTCGACCTCGTCGAGCGTGTTATCGAGGTTCAGGATGAGCAAAACAGCGTAAAGCAGATCGAAGTGCAGGCCAAGTTTGTGGAAATCACTCAGAATAATCTGAAAGAACTCAGCTTTGACTGGTTGCTAGGGCAGGCAAATGTCCCCGGAAGCAATAAAGTCTTCCTCGGCGGCGGCACCTCGGGCACTTCGCCACAGACGAGCCCATCGGATTTCCCATTCTCTAAAGGTGGGTTACCAGTTGGGAACTTCCCGATCACTGGTGGCAATCGCAGCGGCAACGTGGCGATCAGCGCCAGCGCGATTGATGCGCTGCTTTTCGGAACGAAGGGCGCATCGGCACTCGCTCCTGGCATCATGGCCCTCACTGGTGCAAGCACGGATCCCGTCTTCCAAGTCGTCATGCGTGCGCTCGATCAGAAGAAAGGCGTAGATTTGCTCTCTGCTCCGCACGTGACCACAAAGAGTGGCGCTCGGGCAGTGATCGAGGTGATTCGTGAGTTCCGTTATCCTACGGAGTTCTCTGAGCCGCAGATCCCGCAGACCTTTGGTAATCAAGGCAATGGCGGCGGCACCACTATTCTTGGTGGGGCTGGCGGGCTACTTGGCACCAGCAGCGGCGGCAGCAGCGGGACTTTTCCTGTCACGCCTTCGACGCCTAGCGGCTTTGAGACGCGCAATACGGGTGTGACGCTCGAAGTGGAGCCGAATTTGAACCCCGACGGCGTCTCCATCGAAATGCAGCTCGCGCCGCAGGTGGTGGAGTTTGAAGGCTTCATCAACTACGGCAGCCCGATCCAGACGACCTCGACGAACCTGCTCGGTCAGCAAGTCGTGAATGTTATCACTCCAAACATCATCAATCAGCCCATTTTCAGCACCCGCAAGGTCACAACAAACGTGACGGTGTTGGATGGTGCGACGGTGATGCTTGGCGGACTCATCCGCGAGGACGTGCAGAAAGTGGAAGATAAGACGCCGTTCTTAGGGGACATCCCGGTGCTTGGACGCCTCTTCCGCTCGAATGTGGATCAACACATCAAACGCAATCTCATCATCTTTGTCTCTGCCCGCGTGGTGAACGCCGAGGGGCAGCCAGTTTCGAATGACGATGAGAAAGAGGAAAAAGTGGAAGAATTGCCACTGCCCGACATCGCGCCTCCTGGGTTGCCTGATTTGGGTGGCTACAGCAAAAACGCTCGCACCAAGTAGCTCGTGCCGGTCTTCGGCCTCACTGGCGGCGTGGCTACGGGTAAAAGCACTTTTACCCAAGCCCTGCTGCTAGAAAAGCCGATTGCCGTATTTGATTCAGATCGCTGCGTGCATGAACTGCTCGCGGGAGATGAATCGGTGAGGGATGCCGTCGCGGTGGCGTTTGGCCGAGAGGCTCTGAACGACGCTGGTTGGCCGGACCGATGTAAATTGCGAGAGATTGTCTTTACGGATGCCTCTCGACGCAAGACACTGGAGGCCATCCTTCATCCCGTCGTCCGCTCCCGCTGGACAGCGGAGGCAGCAGAGGCTCGGCGCACCCACGCTTGGCTGCTGGTGGATATACCGCTTCTCTATGAGACAGGGGTTGCGGGAGAATTTGACCGCGTCATCGTCGTCGCCAGCTCGCACTCCGTGCAGCTCCAGCGGCTCACCGAGCGACGCGGGCTCGCGCCAGAATTGGCCGCGCGGATGATTGCCGCGCAGCTAGACCTCGGCATAAAAATACAGCAATCCGACCATTTAATCTGGAATGACAGCACCGTCCCCAATCTCGCCGGACAAGTCCGACATCTCGCCCGCTGGCTCGCCCGACGTTACGCCTGAAAGTAACGCCGCCGACCTCGCGCCCGTCGTCGCGCCTGCCCATATCACTGACACCGCCGCCACCGCCACGGAGCCTGCGCCTTCTGCGAATGAGCCCGCTCTTTCCGCCGAGACGCCCGCTGTGGAGGCCGCACCTGCCGCACTTGTAAAGCCTGCGCCAGCGCCGGTGCCGCCGGAGTTGCAGCCGCGCGACTTGTGGGTGGACGAGCTGCATGAGCTTACGCAGATCGAGCTGCTGGAGCGCGCCGAGCTTTTGCGCATCCGCGTGAACCACGAAAAAAGCCGCCACCACCTCGTGGCCGATCTTCTTCGCGGCTACCATGCGCTGGGCTTCCGGCTGCTTGCGGCGGGGATTACCGAGTTCGCCACGGGCGACGGCAGCGGCTTCTTGCGATTCCAGCGTTACAGTTTCCGAGCTGGGCCGCAGGATCCCTTCATTTCTTTTCAGCTTGCGAAAAAGATCAATCTTCGTGGCGGGCACCTCATCACCGCGACCTTCCGCCCGCCGGGGGCGCGCGACAAATACATGATGCTGGAGGAAGTGCTCACCATCGAGGGCGTGCCTTTTAAGGACTGGGTGCAACCGAAAGATTTCGAGACCCTCACCGCACGCTTCCCGGATGCGCGCATCCGCCTCGATGGCGCGGGGAAAAACTCCATCACCGCGCGTGCCGTGGACATCATCTCCCCCATCGGGCGCGGGCAACGCGGGCTCCTCGTCGCGCCACCTCGCGCGGGCAAGACCATCCTCATGAAAGAGCTGGCCAAAGCCGCTCTCGCCAATAACCCCGGCCTCATCGTCATCATGCTGCTTGTGGACGAGCGCCCTGAGGAAGTCACCGACCTCCAGCGCAGCGTCATCGGTGCGGAGATCTATAGCTCCACCTTCGACGAGCCGAGCACTCGCCACATCCAGGTCGCCGACGTCGTCGCGGATCGCGCAAAGCGCCTTGTCGAGATGGGCAAACACGTCCTCATCTTCCTCGATTCCATCACCCGCCTCTCGCGTGGCTACAATAATGCCCAGCAAGGCAAAGGCCGCACCATGACTGGCGGCCTCGACACCAAGGCTCTCGTAAAGCCCAAGAAATTCTTTGGCAGCGCCCGTAATACCGAAGAAGCTGGCAGCCTCACCATCCTCGCCACCGCGTTGATTGATACCCATAGCCGCGCGGACGACGTCATCTTCGAGGAATACAAAGGCACCGGCAATATGGAGGTGAAACTCGACCGCTACCTCTCCGAGCGCCGCGTCTTCCCGGCCATTGACCTCTTGCAGAGCGCCACCCGCCGCGACGAGCTCCTCTACCATCCCGACGAATACCAGCGCATCAACGTCCTCCGACGCCAGCTCGCCTCCCTCCCGCAAAACGACGCCATGGAAGTCCTCATCCACGCCCTCAAAGCCACCGAAAGCAACGCCACCCTACTCATGGGAGGCCTTCGCGGCTAAAAAATCATGGTTCCACTGACCGATACCGCCGAGGGCCTAGCCGAGATCGTCGCCCACTTCGGGCCACTCCCCCGCATCGCCATAGATACCGAGGCCGACTCCCTCCACTGCTACTTTGAAAAGCTCTGCCTCATCCAAATCACCATCCCAGCGGGCGACTTCCTCATAGACCCCCTCGCTGGCCTAGATCTGACCCCCCTCTGGCAAGCATGGGCCGGCAAAGAACTCATCATCCACGGGGCCGACTACGACCTCCGCCTCCTCCGCCGCACCGGCTGCCCCCTGCCCACCCGCGTCTTCGACACCATGCTCGCCTCCCGCCTCTGCGGACTCCCCGAAGTCAGCTACGCCGCCCTCATGCAGCGCTACTTCGACCTCACCATCGCCAAATCCTCCCAAAAGGCCGACTGGGCCCGCCGCCCCCTCACCCCCCTCATGCTCGAATACGCCGTCAACGACACCAAACGGCTCACCACCCTCGCCGACATCCTCGCCGAGAAACTCGAAGAACTCGACCGCCGCCCCTGGTTCGACCAGCTCTGCGAGCGCGCCATCCGCACCTCCGAGCAGGATAAAGAGCTCGACCTCGACCAAATCTGGCGCGTCCCCGGCAGCGGCCACCTCCGGGGGAAAGCCGCCGCCATCTTCCGCGAACTCTGGAAATGGCGCGACGAAGAAGCCCGCCGCGGCGACCGCCCCGCCTTCCACATCTGCCACACCCAGCTCATGGTGGACGCCGCCGTCGCCTTCTCCGAGGGCGATACCTACACCATCCGCCACCTCCGTGGCCCGCGAGAGGTCAAATTCCAAGAAGCCGCCGCCCGCGGCCTCGCCGTGCCCGAGGCCGAATGGCCCGAATTCATCCGCACCCCGCGCCTCCGCCCCACGAAAGCGCAGACCGACCGCATCGAAGAACTCCGAGCGCGCCGCGACAAAATGGCCACCGAGCTACAAATAGACCCCGCCCTCATCGCCGCCAAAGCCGTCCTCGAAGGCCTCGTTTATCGCCCCGAAGAGACCCTCGCCAAAATCCTCCCCTGGCAGCGCGAACTCCTCCAGCCGTAAAAGGGCAAAGCCTCACACGAAGGCACGAAGGCACGAAGGGATGGGGGGAAAACGGCCTCATCTATTCAGCAAACCAGTCGCCTGCCCGCCGACGCCTGTTCTTTGTGCCTTTGTGTCTTTGTGTTAGACATCTCAGCGTCCTTGCTTGGCTGCGAAACATTTTCGGGAAATGAGAGTCTGGGCGGGTGGAGCGGGGGCTGAGTGCGGGAAATGGGAGGTTTCTACCACGAAGGCACGAAGGCACGAAGGGATGGGGTGAAAACGGCCTCATCCATTCAGCAAACCAGTTGCCTCTCAGCCGATGCGAAGCAGAAAAGATGAGCGCGGAGCACCGGGGAGCGCGGGGTTGCCATCGCTACGCTCTGCCCTACGGGCTGCCTTCGGCAGGCGATCTTCGCTACGCTACGATTCCAGCCCGCAGTGTCTGGCATCCTGCCAGACACATCGAGGGACGTAACTCTCCCAAAGGCTGCGTGTTTCCCGAGTCGCTACGCTCCATGCGTCCGGCAAGGATGCCGGACGCTGCGGGCTGGAATCGTAGCGTAGCGAAGATCGCCTGCCGAAGGCAGCCCGTAGGGCAGAGCGTAGCGATGGCAACCCCGCGCTCCCCGGCGCTCCGCGCTCATCTCTCCTGCTTCGTTGTGTCTCTTTAATTCTTGGAGATGGTATTAGTCCCCCAGCCGAAGATTTCGGCTGACCCTCCCGAGGCTCCCGACCCTCAGCCAACGATTGCGGCTGGCGTTCCCGAGGCTCCCGACCCTCAGCCAACGATTGCGGCTGGCGTTCCCGAGGCTCCCGACCCTCAGCCAACGATTGCGGCTGGCGTTCCCGAGCCTCCCGACCCCCAGCCAACGATTGCGCCTGGCGTTCCCGAGGCTCCCGAACAAGTCTTTTTCGTTCTTTCTCAGTGGGGTTTAGGGAGGGCCTTTTATTTTACTTCTTCGAGCCGCCGATCATTTTCACAAAGATGAGGAGGACGAGGAGGGCGATGCCGCCGAGGAGGGTGTAGCGGCGGTAGTCGGGCTGTTCGGGGGCAGGGGCGACAGCGGCGGTTTCGGGGGCGGTGGCTTTTGTGGGGGTGCTCGGTTTTTGCCCAGCGGGCAAGGAGGGCGCGGGGGCGGAGGTGACGACGTTGAGGGGGGCGAAGAGGCGGAAGCTGGCGGCGGCGGTTTGGAGTTCGGCGTCTTGCACGGCTTGTTTGCCGCCGCCGAGGAGGAGGCTGAGGCCGTAGATGGTGCCGTGGTCGGAGGTGTAGCGGATGATGCCGTTGATGGGTTGTCCGGCGTTGGTGGCTTGCACGGGGTATTGCACCCATTCGCGGCCTGCGATGGTGACGGTGGAGTGGCCGATGAAGGAGTAGCCGAAGCTGTGGAGCATGGTTTCGATGCGGGTGCTGGTGTTCGGGTTGCGGAGGTCGGGGCTGGGCATGTCGGTGAGCACGCTGAGGCCGAAGACGGCTTGGCGCGTGGGGTTTTGCATGGCGACGAGTGTGGCGACTCCGGGCACGTCTTGCGCGGGGATTTGCTGCCAGCCTGCACTGGTGGGGAGGGCGAGGGTGCAGTTATACAGATCGGAGCGCCACTCTTCGGCGTGGAGTGGAAGTAGGATGGCGATGAGGCAGAGTAGGATGTTGCGCATGGGAAATGTGTGCGCGGAGGGAACCGTGTGGGCGCGTTTTAGACAAGCATGAGTTCGGTGGGGGTGGTGGTATATTTTGAGCCACTGATAGACACGGATGGAACACAATCGGAGATCGAGTTTTGGATTTGAACCACGAAGAGGACAAAGAGCACGAAGGAAATATCAGGGAAAGAGTGCCCTTTCATCCCTCCTCTTCGTGTCTTCGTGGCCTTCGTGGTTCAAAATAGACCGCTACTTGATGGTTCGGTTTCCGAAACTGTTTCGCTGGGTTTCCTCACACAAAGGCACGAAGGCACAAAGGTGAGACATGGGCTGGGGAGAGACTTGTTTGCCGGATGGAGGGGGCTGTCTTTTGCTGATCTCTTCGTGCCTTTGTGTCTTCGTGTGAGGGTTTCTCACCGTTCGCGCGTTCAGTTCCCCGCCGAGCCTGCCGGGGGCTGCTGGGGCCAGGTGTCGCTGCGGAAGGGGCTGGCGGGGAGGCCGGCGCTGTTGATGAGGTTGCAATCCGGGTTATCCGCCCAGCCGTAGCGGACGGCGATGGGGGAGGGGACTGCGGCGCTGGTGAGGACGATGTGGTCGCCCTCGATGGCGGCTTGGGCCCAGTGGAATTTCTGGTCGCTGCCCGCGAGTGCAAAGCCTTTGATCGCGCCGCCGTCGCGCGTTTTCAGCCCCTCGGCGTGGCTGAGGTTGAGGCGGATTTTCCCCTCCTCCACTTGCATCCCTCCGTAGATGGGGCCGCTGTATTCGGTCTCTTGGAAGTAGGTCGTGGCGAGCGCGCTGAGGGCGAGGCGGTGCCCGACTTCTTGTTTGTTTTTGGGGTGGATGTCGGCGGCTTCCCCGATGTCTATGGCCACGGCCATGCCGGTGCGGGGGACTTCGAGCGTGGCGAGTTGCGCCTCGCGGATTTGCGCCCAGTAGCTGTCGGCGGGCTCGTCGCGGCGGGGGTAGTAATTGGCGAGCTGCACGAAGAGGAATGGGAACTCGGCCTCTTCGCGGGGGATGCCCTGAGCGATGGCAAATTCGTAGCGCCACGAGAGGATCATCGTGGAGAAAAGCTGCGCGTAGAGATCCATATTGCCGCGATTCGCGAAGCCCGCGTTGCTCTCGCCTTGATACCACAGCGCGCCGCGAATCGTGTAGGGCGTGAGGGGCGCGATCATGCCATTGTAGAGCCCCATCGGCGCAGCGTTCAGCGCGTCCGGGCCATCGAGCGTGCGCGGTGCTTTGGGGGCGGGCTTGCCTTCGGCTTTCGCCGCCTCGGTGTCGGCTTTGATCTTTGCCATTGTCTGATCAAAAGCGATTTTGGCGGCGGGATACGCCTCCTGTTTTTTCCGCCAATGCTCGGCAAAGGCGGGCTTCATCGCGCTCTCCGGCAGCCAAGTCTCCACGGGCGTGCCGCCCCAGCTTGTGTGGATGAGGCCCACGGGCGTTTTTACTTTTTCGTGTAGCTCGCGCAGAAAGAAATAGCCCACCGCCGAGAACGCGCCCGCTGTCTGCGGCGTGCAGATGTCCCACTTGCCTTCACAATCATCGAGCGGCTTGGTGCTGCCCTTTTTTGTGACGGTAAAAACGCGGATGTCTGGGAACTGTGCAGCGGCGATTTCCTTCTCGGCGTCCATGCCGCGATTCACGGTGAACTCCATATTCGACTGCCCGCTCGCGATCCATACTTCGCCCACGGCGACGTTCTTTACGGTGCGTGTATTTTTACCCGCCACGCTCATGTCTTGCCCGCCGCCAGGCTTGAGCCCATCGAGCTTTACGCTCCATTTGCCCTCGGCATCCGTGGTCGCGCTGGCGGTGGTTTCGCCGAGCTTCACGGTCACTTTCTCACCCGCATCGGCCCAGCCCCAGACGTTGGCTTTGGTGTCTTGTAGGAGCACCATATTGTCGCTGATGACGGCGGGCAGGCGCACGTCTGCGAGTGCGGCGATGGAGCTGGCGAGGATAAAGAATGGTGTGAGTTTCATAGACGGAATGTGGAGAGACTCGCGCGCGGTCGCAAGCTCTCGCACGGTCGCTTTTTCCCATAGCCCCGCCCTTTACTAAATGAACTGCGTGGGCAGAGTGCAGGCAGCTTTATCCGTTATGAAATTTCACAAAACAGGAACCATCCGCCCTCTCACTATCGAACCGCTGGAGTGCCGCATCGCACCGGCTGGGATCATCCTCGCCGGTGGGTTCACGGATATGACGGTGAGCCTGTTTTCGGGTTTCCTCATACTCTCGGATACGGCGGGCTCGGTTTCGGCCACGCTCACCGTCTCGCTCAACGGCGCGAATATCCACATCTCCGACCCCACCCACACGTTCTCGGTCGGCAGCGGTGTGACGCTCATAGATACTCATACCGTGGAAGTCCCCCTCAGCGACGTCATCACGGGCTTCAACATCAATGCCGCCGATGGCAACGACACGCTCTTTATAGACTACTCGGGCGGCAATCCGGTTCCGAACGGTGGGATCAGCTTTGATGGCGGGAACGGCGTGGACGCGCTCACCATCGGCGGCGGCAGCGCGACCAGCACGACGCACACTTTTCAAAGCCTCGGAAATGGGACCTTCTTGGTGGGAGGCGCTTCTATTTCCTACAGCAATAGCGAGGATCTCACGGATACGATGATCGTGGCGGATCGCATTTTAAATTTCGCCGCCACCGCAGATACCATCGCCCTCGTGAGCGGCGCTGGCACGCTCACCGAGCTGGTCTCCGATCACGGCATCACCACGCGATTTACCAGCCCCAGCGGCACCCTCACGCTGAATTCCGGCGATGGCGACGACTCGATCACCATCAATTCGCTGAACCCGAATTTCCTCGGCGACCTCACCGTGAACGCGGGCCTCGGAGCCGACGTGCTCGCCATTGGCAGCACCCTCCCCAGCAAGAGCCTCACCGCCGTCGCCGAGACGCTGAACCCTCTGCCCGTGCTGGATCTCGGCCTTTCCACGAGCGACATCATCACGGGGCTCGTTCAGTTTCAGACAAGCGGCGGGCTCTCGTATAAACTCAGCGGCTCCAGCGATCTCGCCAGCTTTGGTCAGCTCAAAGTCACCGGCTCCGTGGATCTCAATAACGCCACGCTTCTCGTCACCAGCACGCTCTCCGGCCTCCCTGCCGGCCCACTCATCCTCGTGGATAATGATGGCACCGACAGCATCGCGGGCACCTTCACTGGCCTCCCGCAAGACGCCTCCCTCACCGTCAGCGGCGCACTTTTCCACATCACCTACACCGGCGGCGATGGGAACGATGTCGCCCTCATCCCCATCCCACCCGTGCCCCCCGGCATCATCCAGCTCGGCGACCTCGGGCGCTCCAGCGGCTTCACGATCTTCGGCAAAAATGGCGGCGACCGACTCGGCATCAGCGTCGGCAGCGCGGGCGATGTGAATGGCGACGGCATAGACGATTTCATCCTCGGCGCGCATCGCGTATCCAGCGGCTCTATCTTCACCGCCGGTGCCGCCTACATCGTCTATGGGAAAACGAGCAGCTTTCCCGTTTTCTTCGACCTCGACACCCTCGACGGCACGAACGGCTTCAAAGTCGAAGGTGCCCTCAGCGAAGACAGCCTCGGAATCAGCGTGAGCAAAGCGGGCGACGTGAATGGCGACGGCATCGCCGACCTCCTCGCGAGCGCGCCACTCAGCAACGGCCTCGGCGCGACCTACGTCGTTTTTGGAAAAACAGGCTCCACCTCCCCCACCCTCAACGTCGCGACTCTCGACGGCACCAACGGCTTCAAAATCCAAGGCTCCTCCACCAAAGATGAAGCATCCCACGTCTCCAGCACCGCAGGCGACATCAACGGCGACGGCGCGAGCGACATCCTCATCGGCATCTCCAGCGCATACGGCTCTATAGATTCACGCAGCGGCGCAGCCTACGTCATCTACGGCCACAAATCCGCCCCCTTCACCAGCGTCGTGGACATCTCCGCACTCAACGGCACCGACGGCTTCAAAATCAAAGGCGAGAATACCAACGATCAATTTGGCACCAGCGTCTCCACCGCAGGCGACATCAACGGCGACGGCTTCGACGACATCCTCATCGGCGCACCCTCCGCCCTTCATATAAATAATACCTACGGTGCCGCCTACGTCCTCTTTGGCAAAAGCGCCGCCTTTTCCAGCACCGTAGAATCCTCCACGCTCGACGGCAAAACAGGCTTCAAAATCTACGCCCTCAAAAGAGACGACCAGCTCGGCTACAGCGTCTCCACCGCGAGCGACATGAACGGCGACGGCTTCAGCGACATCCTCCTCGGCTCCCCCGAAGGCAGCCCCGAAGGCAGCACCCCCGGCTCCGCCTACGTCATCTTCGGCAAAGCCAAAGGCTACACCGCCACCTTCGACCTCGCAAAACTCAACGGTGCCAACGGCTTCACCCTCAGAGGCGAAAACATCGCCGACGGCGCAGGCACCAGCGTTGCCAGCGCAGGCGACTTCAACGGCGACGGCTACGGCGACATCCTCATCGGCGCACCCCATTCCAAGCCCAACGGCAACGGCTCCGGCACCAGCTACCTCCTCTTTGGCAGACCCAGCGGCTTCTCCTCCACACTTCAGCTTTCCAAAATAAACGGCACCACCGGCTTCAAATTCCTCGGCGCAAGCGGCGGCGGCTCCTCCGCCAGCAGCCTTAACAGCGCCGGCGACATCAATGACGACGGCTTCACAGACATCCTCATCGGAGCCCCCTTCGCCAGCCTCACCGAAGGTGCCGGCCCCGGCGCAGCCTACATCCTCTACGGCAGCGGCACCTCCCACGCCCTCCCCTTGAGCAAATCAGGCGGCAAAACCGTCACCTTTACCGACGTGGATGGCGACCTCGTAAAAGTCACCACCAGCAAAGGAAAAATCACCGCCGACATGCTCACCTTCGGCCCCGACGGCGGACTCTTCCTCGTGGACCTCACCGTCGGCGGCACCTTCAAAGACGGGGCCAACCTCACCTTCTCCGTCAAAAAAGTCACCGGCGGCAACGGCGTCATCAACATCGGAGCCATCAACGCCCTCGGCATCAAACTCGGCACCGTAAAAGTCACCGGCAACCTCGGCCAAATAGACGTCGGCGGCGACCCACACAAATCCGCCATCAAATCCCTCACCGTCGGCAGCCTCGGCGACAACGGCACCACCATGCAGCCCGAAGGCACCCTCAACCCCTTCACCAGCGACATCACCGGCAACCTCCCGAAATTCACCATCAAAGGCAACGTCAACCTCGCCACCATCAACATCTCCGGCGCACTCGGGAAAATCACCATCGGCGGCGACTTCACCGGCAGCGGCGCACTCAGCCTCACCCAGCTCCAAGGCCTCGCCGCCCTCGGCCACGGCGTCATCGCCCCCCTCGATGGCGGCATCACCCTCACTAATTCCGGCCTCAACGCAGGCAGCATCGGCACCCTCACCGTCAAAGGAGCCATCCACAACGCCGCCGTCAATTCCAACGGCAACATCGGCAGCGTCAGCGTCACCGGCAGCGTCAACAAAGGAGCCATCGTCGCCGCCGGTTCCCTCAAAATCGTCAAAGTCTTCGGCAACCTCACCAGCGACGACCCCAACGCCCCCAGCGTCATCGCCGCCCTCGCCAGCGTCCCCAATTCCAAGCCCAAATCCGCCATCGCCATCAACACCTTCACCGTCAAAGGCAACGTCCTCAACGCCGAAATCCTCATCGGCTACAACAAACAATTTGAAGCCACCAACTCCGACGCCAGCATCGGCACCCTCACCGTCAAAGGCAACTGGCAAGCCAGCAGCCTCGCCGTAGGCGTCGCCGACGTCACCCACGACGGCTTCGGCCAAAACGACCTCCCCATCTTCGCCGGAGTGGACGGCACCGGCACCGACGCCACCCCCACAATCATCTCCCGCATCGCCAGCCTCACCATCGGCACCCTCCTCACCGACCCCGCCCAAGGCTCCGCCGCCCCCGGCGACAACTACGGCATCACCGCCCAATCCATCGTCAAAGCCAAAATCAACGGCATCAAACTCACCCTCGATAAAGTCGCCAAAGACAACCAAGCCATCGGCACCACCGGAGACTTCCGCCTCATAGAAGTATAGCCGCAGCGGTATAAAACCGCCGTCGTCGCAAAGCAGCATCTACCCACCTGAGACTCTGGGCAGTGAGGAAATCACCCCTCCTATTCCACAAACCACGTCCACTCACTGTTGCCGACCTTTATCCTAGGGCGTGTTCACACTATCGAAGAGCCTCGACAATGAGGACAAAGTGAATGAAACCGATGAGCATGACATCGAGTTTCTCGAAGCGTGAAAAGAT
>JAYVQK010000302.1:0-14424 GCA_043757005.1 Verrucomicrobiaceae bacterium | reverse complement strand
TCCCCTTTGTCTGCCGTCCGCGCGTGGCTGGTTTCTGAGGCGCGCAAATGAATTCCGCTGTGGAACATTTTACCAACCGTCAAATTAGGACACTACCGTAACCCGTGAAGGCTTGACGCTTTTCGGGTTCGTAGTGGAAAATGTCTACGATCAATCCAACTTACGGTATGCACATTTTTTTCCGCCCAACTCGCAAAGCATTCACTCTCATCGAACTCCTCGTCGTCATCTCCATCATCGCGGTGATTGCGACCATGATTTTTTCTGCGCTCGCTGGGGCGCGGCAGAAAGCCAACGAGGTAGCCTCCGTGAATAATCTCAAACAATGGGCGACGGCTTTACAGTCGAGCATCGGCGAGAACAATGGCCACCTGCCGACCGACGGCGTCACCGGCGATGGCGCAGACGGCGCGCTCAATCTCAAAGACACGGAGGCGTGGTTCAACGTATTGCCCCATTACATGAAAGAGCGTGCGCTTTCGGATGAGGAATACAAAACACGCGCCCCACAGCCGCCGGATCGCAGCATCTGGGTCAATCTCGCCGTGACCAAGGAAGAGGCGCTCAAATACATCCAACCGCCGGAAAAATTCTTTTTTTGCTACGCTATGAATAGCTACCTCAGCAACGCTGCCGAGCCGACGCAGCCCGCAAACCGCATCGTGTCCCTCTCAGGCACGGTCTTCCTCGCGGAAAAAGGCGACGACAAACCCGACTGCACCATCGAGACCGTGAAGGCATATTACGGCTCTGGAAAACCCGAATCTGACAAAGACAACGCAGCACATTTCCTCTTCTGCGACGGCCACGTGGAGCTGATTAAGCGCAAGGATTTTGATCCCAGCATCAAAACTTTCACCACAGATAATTCCTCCCCCAGCGATGCAAAAAATCTAAACCCCCACTTCACCTTCATCCCCTACCCCGACGCGGAGAAGTAGAGCGAGATAAGCTCGCAGGCGAGTGTAATACCATCTCTTGCGAATAAACAGACAGGAAGTGGTGCTTTTTTTATCCCTCCGGGACTAAAGCTCACCGCCAGTCGTCTGTTTATCACCAGGATATGGTATCGCTTTTACTTTCAATGGCTTATCTCAGCGCCATTCTTCGCAGTCTGTCTTTTTCAACACAGTAGAATTAACATTTCTGTGAGTGTTCATGCGGCATTGCTTTTTGAGTCGGTGTCGTTTTCTCTACCACACCTTTCCATTTCCTCGCCGCATGAATAACCTTTTGGAACTTCACACACCTAGGGTGACGCTGATTGAGTCGCGCGGAGCACGAAGCGCATGCGCTCTCCCCGTCGCACGAAAAACGACTCGGAGCTATGTGATGTTAAAAGAGTGTGTAGATGAATTGCACAGCCGGGCTCGATGCGCTGAGCACTACGATGGCTCCGGCGAGGAGGAGAGCGGCGATGATGGGGACTAGCCACCATTTTTTGTTTTCGCGCAGCATCTCCGCTATTTCACGCAACAGGTTGGTCGGCTTTTTGTCGGCGGCTTTTTCAAAACTATTTGGCTCTTTGGGCATCGCTTTAAAACTGTTGGAAGTAGCTCTCTGCATCCATCTTCTTCTTCACCGGTTCCCAATACGTCGTCGCGGCGCGGGTAAAGCGGCGTTTTAGCGGATCGTGGCCGGATGCGCGTAGAAGCAAGCCGATAGGCGTCACTATGAGATAAAAGATGGAGATAAAAACGATATTCCCTACCGCGAAGCCTACGCAGCAACCGACGAAATGCCACGCTACAAAGAAAGGGCGCGCGATTTGCGGCAAGCGCCAGAGTAACGCGCCTAGCGTGAGCCCGGTTACGGCTATCCATAGCGGAAAAAGTGACCACTCGCCGCGCCGCCAGTGCAGCAAAAGCGCGGAAAGAGCCGCAACGCTCGGGAATCCCACCATCCAGCTTTTCGCAAAGCGACGACGCTCGGCGATGCTGGGGTTCCAGTGGATTTCGGCGAATGGATTGATCATAAAAACGCTCAGTTGGCGAGTAACGGCTTTTTTTGTCGTGAGCTGGAATATCTACGCTGTTTCTGATGTGCTGTCCACGCAGAAAACATAGCGGGCGCAACTCCCGTAGTCTAAAGTCACGGCACCCTTTAGGCATGCAGTTCGCGAGCCATTCTCCTTATCTCGATAACGAATGGGGGCTGATAAAAAAATGTGGTTGTATGGCAATCTCGGACTTGTGTGGGTGGGGAAGCTGCTTTCTAATGGGCGGGTCTTCTAGGGCGATTCCTTTTCGGCTTAGAGCACCCCTTTCCATCCTTTTGCAAAATATCTTGATCATGAAAAAGCACACCAACAAGGCTACCGCCACGCTTCCTGCTACGCTGAGAAAAGCTCGTCAAATTTCGGTTTTGACGGGCTCGATTGCCGCTTTTGTGGCGCAGAGCGCGTTTGCGAATCCGGCGGGGGAAGCGGTCGTGCATGGCGAGGCGGATTTTTCGCGCGCGGGGAAGACGCTGACGGTGAAGGCGAGCGATCATTCGATTATTCATTGGGAGGATTTTTCGATTGGGCGCGGGGAGACGACTCGTTTCATCCAGCCGGGCAAGCACTCGGTGTCGCTGAATCGCGTGGTGAGCGGGACGCCGAGCGAGCTGCTGGGCAGGTTGCACGCGAATGGGAATCTCATCCTCATCAACCCGAACGGGGTGCTCGTGGGCGAGGGTGCGCGGGTGAATGTGGGCGGCTTTACGGCGTCCACTTTGGACGTGAGCGATGATGAATTTCTGCGCGGCGCAGACCTTACTTTCTCGGGCGACTCGGCGGCGAGTGTCGTCAATCGCGGGACGATCAAGGCGGTCGGCGGGGACGTGTTTCTCTTTGGCCAAAACGTCGAAAACTCCGGCAAGATCAGCGCCGAAAAAGGGACGGTGGGGCTGGCGGCGGGCAGTGAGATTTTGCTGAAACAGAGCGGCGACGAGCGCATCTCGGTGCGGCCAAAAGGCACGGGCAGCGTGGTGAACAAGGGCATCGTGGAAGCTGTGAGGGCGGAGCTAAAAGCGCATGGCAATGCGTATGCGCTGGCGATCAATAACGAAGGCGTGGTGCGTGCGACGGGCGCGGTGAAACGCGGCGGGCGCGTGATGCTCACGGCGGGCGGCAGCGGCGTGATCCAAAACAGTGGCAAGCTCTCTGCACGCAATGTGGGTGCGGGCGGCGGGCTGGTGAAGGTGGATGCGGGGGCGAATGGGCGTGTCCTTTCCAGCGGCCAAATCTCGGCAGTCGGCGGGCGTGGTGCGAAGGGCGGCGTGGTGCAAATCCTCGGTGGTGAAGTGGCGCTGACGGGCAATGCGGTGGTGGATGTCTCCGGCGATGTGGGCGGCGGCACGGTGCTGGTGGGTGGGGACTACCAGGGGCAAAATGTGAACGTGCTCAATGCGAAGAAAGTCTTTGTGGGGGAGGGGGCGACGATCAAGGCGGATGCGCTGACTTCTGGCGCGGGCGGTAAGGTGATTTTGTGGTCGGATGAGCTGACGAAATTTGCAGGCGCGATCTCGGCCAAAGGTGGCGCACTCGGCGGCGCGGGTGGTTTTGTGGAGACTTCTTCGCATCTGGTTTTGCAGGCCACGGGGCTTGTGGATACGAGCGCGGTGCATGGCGCGGGTGGCACTTGGCTCATTGATCCAAATAACATCCGCATCGGCACGGGCGGCGACTTCGCGATCACGAGTGGGGCGGGCTTTTTCGATAGCAATAATGATAATGCTTTCCTCTCGGTAGCGTCTCTCCAAGGGGCTCTGAATGCGGGCGGCAGCGTCGTCATCACCACGAAAGCGGCGGGCACAAACGCGCAGGCGGGGGACATCGAGATTTGGGATACGGTGACGAAAACTAGCGGGGCGGATTCCACGCTCACGCTCAATGCGCACCGCAGCGTCACTTTCATCAACGACGGCGACACGGACGCGCCTGCTCTCCTCAGCACGACGAATAAGCTGAACATCCAAGTGAACACGAACTACGACGCGGATAGCAGCGGCGGCGGGTTTTACATGAACTACGACAGCGGCCTCAGCATCGGCGCGACGATCAATACGAACGGCGGAAATTTCACCACGAACACGGCGGTCGGCCCGACGGACAAGGGCGTGTATATTGACCACGGCACGATCACGACGGGCGTGGGGAATATCAGCATCACCGGCACGGGGAAATCCACCACCACAGCCACGCCGAGCATCGGCATAGACATCACGGGGAATTCGTCGCTCACGACCACGAGCGGCAACATCACACTCGTCGGCACGGGCGGCACTTCGTCCACGGCCAGCACGATGGGCGTGAGCCTTTATAGCGGTTCCACCATTTCCACCGCCACGGGGGCCATCGCCATCACTGGCACCACGACCTCCACCGGCGCGAACGCTTACGGCGTGAAAGTGCAGCTCAACTCTGCCGTCACCTCTAGCGGCAACGGCACCATCGCCATCACCGGCACCGGCAGCGCCACCGCTACCGGCTCGGCGAGCGAGGGCATCGCGCTCTTTGATAATGCGGACGTGAATAGCGCGGGCAGCGGCTCGATCACCCTCACGGGCACGGGCGGCACCAGCGCGCACGGCATCATCACGGGCAGCACGGCGAACGACATGACCATCGGCGGTGGCTCCGCCACGGGCGCGCTGAATCTCATCGCGAACAGCATCTCGATTGATACGAGCAACACGACGATCCAGACAACGGGCACGGCCACGCTGCGGCAGAATACGAACGGCACCGCGATTGACCTCGGCTCCGCGAGCGGCGTCACCTCCTCGCTAAATCTGAGCGATGCCGAGCTGGATCGCATCACCGCTGGAACCGTGCAAATCGGCGACAGCAACAGCGGGGCGATCACCGTGAGTGCGGCGCTGACGCACGCGAATAATCTTTCGGTGACGACGGGCGAGGGGATCACATTCAGCCAAGCGGTGACGATGGCGGTGAATAAGAATTTCACGGCGAGCGCGCTGGGGACGACCACGGGGACGATCAGCTTTGCGAATACGAATGCCTACCTCGCGACGAGCGGGACGGGGACGATTTCGCTGACGACGGTGCGGGATATTTCGCTCACGAGTGGGGCGAGCATCATCACGGCGAATGGCGCGCTCACGCTTTCCGCCAATGCTGGCCTGACGGGCAGCGGCACCTTTGACGCGATTGATGTGAATGCCGGAACCGTGCAGGTGACGGGCAGCGGGAACCTCACGCTCACGGGCAAGGGCGGGCTCGGCGGCGGGGCTGATCCTACGGGTGTTGTCGTTCGCAATGCGGGTGTCGTCTCTGGTGGCACGAGCGGCACAGTGTCCGTGACGGGCACGGGAGGAACGGGCACCTCGAACGGCGCTGGAACGTCGAACCTCCTCGGCGTTTCGATTGAAGGGACGAGTTCCATCATCACCTCGACGGGCGCCAACGTCCAAGTCACCGGCATCGGCGGCACTTCCTCCAGCACCGCCGCAGGTGGCGTGCTCTTGATCGGCGGCGCGCAGATTTCCGCCGGCGGCACGGGCTCGGTGGTTGTCACCGGCACGGGCGGCACCGGCACGGACTTCAATTACGGCGTCGATTTGGTGAATGGATCAACGATTACCTCAGCCAACGGCACCGTGCAGGTCACGGGCACCGGCGGCACAGCTACCGGCGGGACGAACAACAACAACTGGGGGGTTTTCGCGCAACTCGGGGGAAAGATCACTGCTGGCGGCACGAATTCGGTGACCGTGAGCGGCACGGGGGGCAGCGGCAGCGGCGGCGGGAATCACGGCGTGGTGGTGCGGCTGGTCAGCGGCACGAATGGTTTGATCACCTCAGGCGGCGGCAATGTGACCGTGACGGGGACGGCGGGCACCGGCGGCAGTGGCAACATCGGTATTCAAACGCTGGCCGGCGGTTCGATTACCACGGCGACGAGCGGCGGCAACGTCACGCTGATCGCGGACAAAATAGATTTGCAGAATACGGTGAGCACGAACAGCAGCAGCACCGTGACGCTTCGGCAGAAGACGAATGGCGTGGCGATCAATCTCGGCTCGGCGGTGGATACCACGACGAGCACGCTGGAGCTTTCCAACACGGAGCTTGGCTTTGTGAGCGGCGGGACGATTCTAGTCGGCGACAGCAACAGCGGGGCGATCACCGTGAGCGCAGCGATTTCGCATACGAATACGAATGCGCTGACGCTGACGGCAGGGACTGGGCAGAACATCAATCTGAACGCGGACTTCACGACGGCGGGCGGAGCGGTGACGTTCTCGAACGCGGCCCTCCTCGGGGCGAATGTGGCGGTGGATACGACGAACGCGGGCGGCGTAGCAGTGGGTGCTGGCATCACTTTTAGCGGCACTGCGAACGGCGCATTTTCTCTCACCGAAAATGCGGGCACGGCAGGAAACGCGCTTTTCTCCGCAGCGGTCGGCGGCACGACTGCGCTGACGTCGCTGACGCTCACGAACGCGAATAATTTCAACGCGACGGCCATCGGTTTGACGGGAGCGATCTCCATCACCCAGCTCGGCACGACGAGCAGTATCACGGGCATCGTTTCGGGCACGACATTTACTAAAGCGGGCACGGGCACCGTCGCGTTGAGCACCGCGAATACTTACACGGGCGGCACGACGATCAATGTGGGTGTGCTCTCGACGAGTTCAGTTACTGGTCTTGGCACGGGTGCGGTTTCTATCGCTGCGGCGGGCTCGCTCATGCTGAACTCGGCGGTGGCGAATTCGACTTATGTGATCAACGGCATCAGCGGCTCGGGGACGATCAATGTGGCGAATCTGCTCACGGGGACGAACAGCGTCCTCATCTCGCCGAGCAGTGGGAACTTGAACAGCTTCACCGGCATAATGAATCTCGGCGTCGGCGCGGCGGCGGGCGGTGGAAAATTTGCGATGACGGCGGCGAGTCAAATGCCAGCGGCGGGCGCGACGGTGAATGTGCTGAGTAATGCGACGCTTTATGTCACGAGTGCAATCACGCTCGCCAGCTCTGTCACGCTCGCGGGTGGCGATACGGGTGAATCGCTCGGGCAGCTCCGAATTGATAGCGGAGCGTTAGTTTCCGGCGGCGTCACCATCGCGGGGAATATCACTGGCACGGGCGACTTTCTTTTTGGCTCGAATGCGGGCACGGGCACCATCAGCGGCGTCATCAGCGAAAGCGGCGGCACGCGCAATGTGAGCAAGGGCGGAGCGGGTGTGATCGCGTTCTCGAATGTGGCGAACGCCTACGCTGGAACGACTACCATCGGCGCGGGGTCGCTGAACGTCGCCGTGCTCGCGAATGGCGGCGTCGCCAGCTCCATCGGCACCAGTAGTAATGTGGCGGCGAACCTCGTGCTCAATGGCGGCACCTTGCAATACGGCGGCACCAGCGTGGCCAGCACGGATCGGCTCTTCACGCTCGGCGCGACGGGCGGCGTTGATAATAGCGCGGCCTCGGCGACGAATACGCTTACTTTTACGAATACGGGCAGCATCGCATTTGTCACCGCTAACGCTGCGGCGACGCTGACGCTGACTGGCTCGAATACGGGCACCCAATCTTTCGCCCCCACGATCCCGAATAACGGCACGGGCATCGTCGGGCTGACCAAAGCGAGCACCAGCGTGTGGACGCTTAATAATGCGGCGAATACCTACACCGGTGTGACCACTATTAACGGCGGCACTTTAAATGTGGGCACCCTCGCGGCGGGCGGCACTGCCAGCCCCATGGGCGCGAGCACGAGCGCGGCGGCGAACCTCGTTTTTGGCGGCGGCATCCTGCGCTACACGGGCTCGGGCGCTTCCACGGATCGCCTGCTTTCGTTGAATACGGGCGGCGGCACGATCACGAACGACGGCACGGGCGCGCTGACTTTTAGCAACGCGGGCTCCGTGGCATTTACCACGGCCAATGCCGCTTTCACCCTCACCCTGAGCGGCACGAATACGGCCTCCAGCATCTTCACCCCGATCCTTCCGAATAACGGCATCGGCCTCACCGCGCTTACGAAAACAGCGGCGGGCACCTGGCAGCTCACGGGGGCGAATACTTATACTGGCATCACGACCATCTCCCAAGGCGTGCTCGAAACCACAACATTGACGAATGGCGGCACCGCCAGCGGCATCGGTGCGAGCACGAGCGCGGCGGCGAGTCTTGTTTTTGCTAACGGCACCAATGCGGGCACCCTGCGCTACGTGGGCACGGTGAACGCGAGCACGGATCGCCTTTTCAACCTCACGAACACCACCGGTCTCGCCACCATCGAGAACAATTCTGCGGCGAATACGCTGACCTTTAGCAACACTGGCACCCTCGCCTATGGCACGACGGGCACCTCGCGCAGCTTTGCATTGGGTGGCACGAATACGGGCGACAGCGTCTTCACGCCCGTCATTGCGGATAACGGCACGGGCTTAAACGGCTTCTCCAAGAGCGGCTTGGGAACGTGGGTCGTCCCGACTGCGAATACTTTCAGCGGCGCGGCGGCGGTGAACGCTGGTGTGTTGAAAATCTCGAGCGCGACTGCGCTCGGCAATGCCACGGGCAATACCTCCATCGTCGCGAACGCGGCGCTCTATATCTCTGGCGGCATCAACTTCGCTGAGCCTTTCTCCATCGCTGGTGGTGGCACTCCGGCGAATACGGGAGCTATCCGTAGCACCACTGGATTAAACACGCTTTCTGGTCTCATCACCCTCACGGCGACCGCGCGGATCAATGCGGACGCAAATACGCTGACGCTCGATGTTGCTAGCGGCAGCGCGGTGACTTCGACAAACATTACGTTTGTCGCCGGTGGCGCGGGCAGCATCGTCATCAACGATCCGCTCACGCTCGGCAGTGGTGGGCTCACCCGCGACGGCGTGGGCGGCAGCACGACGGTCTCGTCGGGCGTTGCGAACGTCTATACTGGCGGGACGACGGTGACCGCCGGCACTTTGAACTACAACGGCACGCTCGCGGCGGGCGGGGCACTGATCGTCGGCAACACCGCCGCGACTGCTGCGGTGCTGAATATCGCCTCCAGCGGGACGATCAGCGTCACCACCGTCGCAGTCGGCACGAACGCTACCGCTGCCGGAGCTATTTACCAGACTGCGGGCACGCTCACGGTGACTGCGGTGGCAGGCCAGACGAATTTCCAGCTCGGAGCAGTCGCGAATGGCTACGGCTACTATAGCCTTTCTGGCGGTATTTTGAATGTGAACGAAGTGGGCATTGGCGGAGGCATTGGAGCGGGCACTGTGGGCGTCATGGAAGTCACCAATGCGGGCGTTTTAAACGACGCGGGCTGGCTCACCGTCAGCCGTGGCAGTGGCACCAGCTCGGGCGTGCTAAATGTCCTGAATGGTGGCACGATCAACCTCACTGGCAGCGTCGCGAGTTCAAAAATCGGTGCCTTGTATGGCACCACCGCTGGCGCGCAGGCGATCATCAATATCAGCGGTGCAGGCTCGACCATTACTGGCCCGGCGAATACCACTTACACGCTCGATCTCGCTGCCAGCGGCGACATCGCGGGCACCCTCAGCGAGGTCAATCTCAACACGGGCGGCACGCTCTCCATCGGCGGGGTTGCAGGCACAAAGTTCAATCCCACGGCCAGCGTCAATTTCAGCGGCGGCACGCTCAAGCCCACCGTGGCCAATGCGGCCTTCCTCACCGCCACCGGCGTGGACAGCGTCTTCAGCTACGGCAGCGGCGCAAATATCAACAACAACGGCGTGGCCACCACGATCAGCCGCCCGATCCTCACTGCCGCAGGCAGCGGTGTGAATACCGCGCCCACCATCACCAGCGCGGGCACCGGCTACGTCGGCGCGCCGATGGTCACGATCAGCGGCGGCGGCGGCACGGGCGCGGCGGCGTATGCGACGATCAATCCCGCCACGGGACTCGTCACCGGCATCGTCGTCACCAACCCCGGCTCCGGCTACACCTCGGCTCCTACTTTCACCCTCAGTGGAGGCACGGCGGGCACTGCGGCAGTCATCACCGGCGCAGCCGTTACGGCGAATACGGATGGCGTCGTCAATTACGGCGGCACCAGTGCGGGCGCGGTGACAGTCTCCGGCGCGAATACCTACACAGGCATTACCAACATCAACGCGGGCACCGTGCTCGCTGGCATCAATGGAGCCTTTGGGGCCACGAGTGGCAAAACCGTGATCGCCTCCGGCGCGACGCTCAACGTCAACGGCGGCTTCACCTTTGGCGCAGAAGCCTTTGAGGTCTCTGGCACAGGTGTCGGCGGCAATGGGGCCATCATCAATAGTGGCGCTAATGCACTAAGCGCTTTTCAGAGCATCAAACTTCTCGGCGACACCACCTTTGGCGGCGTCGCCGTAGGCCGCTTTGATATACGCGGCGGCATCGCCACGCTTGATCTCGCGGGCTTCACTTTGACGAAAAATGGCCCCAACGACATGGGCATCGTCGGAGCGGCGGGCACGGGCGTCATCACGGATGGCAACATCATCGTGAACGCTGGGCGCCTCTGGTCGGAGGGCACCACCGTAGGCAGCACGGGCACGGGGAATATCACCGTAAATTCCGGCGGCACCTTCGGCTTCTATAATCAAACGGGCGCTTTCACCCGGCCCATCGTCCTCAATACTGGCAGCACCCTCAGCGACATCGGCGGCACCAGCAGCACCGTGGCCAGCACCATCGCCGCCACCGGCGCAGTCACCTTTGTAAGCACGGGGGCGCTCACGCTCGGCGGCGTGATCTCCGGCACCACCGACATCACCAAGACTGGGGCGGGCACCTTCACCCTCGGCGGCGTGAATACCTACTCGGGCATCACCACCATCAGCGCAGGCACCCTCAGCATCTCGGCGGACTCCAGCCTCGGCACCGCGCCCGGCACGGCCACGCCCGGCTCGCTCGTCATCAATAACGGCACCCTCGCCACCACGGGCAGCTTCACTTTGAACGCCAATCGCGGCATCCTCCTCGGCGCACCAGCGGGCTCGGCCACTGGCACGATCAGCACGGGCGCAGGCACCATCGTCTATAACGGCATCCTCGCTGACAACGGCACCGGCGCGGACAGCCTCACCAAAGCAGGCGCAGGCCAGCTCACCCTTGGCGGCGTGAATACCTACACCGGCACCACCAGCATCACCGGCGGCATCCTCTCCATCGCGGCGGAAAATAACCTCGGCATCGCTCCCATCACGCCCACTGCCAACCTCATCTTCAGCGGCGGCGGCACCCTCGAAACGACCGGCTCCTTTACCCTCAATACCAATCGCAGCATCACCACCGGCACCGGCGGCGGGCTCCTCTCCACCGCGCCCGGCGTCTCCACTGCTTACGCGGGCTCCATCACGGGCACGGGTGCATTTTCTAAAATCGGCACCGGCACCCTCACCTACACGGGCGTCGCGAGCATCCCGAGTTTCTTCCCGCGCTTTGGCACGACCATCGTGGATGCAGGCGGCAACGTGACCTCCACCAGCTTCACCAGCATCGGCGTGCAGACGGGCGACAACGCCACGCTCACCGTGCAAAATGGCGGACTCTACACCTCGAATGGCGACTTCAACGTCTCCGATCTCACGGGCAGCAACGGCATCCTGAACATCTCCGGCGCAGGCACCGTCGTCACCGCCGTGACGCTCTTCGTGGGCAAAGGCGGCAACTCCACCGGCACCATCAACCAAACCGGCGGTCTCCTCACCTCCGCAGGCACGCCCGGCGATTGGCGTATCGGCGGGCCGGCGGTGGCGGACGGTGCATCCGTCGGCATCTACAACCTCAGCGGCGGCACCCTCACCGCCAATACGAACTTGCAAATCGGCACCTACGGCACCGGCAGCCTCGTGCAGACTGGCGGCATCGCGAGCGTCTCCGGCTACCTCTCCATCGGTCGCTACGCAGGCAGCACGGGCACGCTCAATCTCTCCACAGGCAACGGCACTTTCACCGCCAATACGCAGCCACTTTTCCTCGTCGGAGAAAGCGGCACGGGCACCCTGCTCGTCGGCGGCACTTCTACGTTGAACGCCCAGACCCTCACCCTCGGCCACACCGCAGGCAGCGCAGGCACCGTCACGCAAAGCGGCGGCACGATCAACGCCACCACGGGCGTGCGCTACGGCCTCGGCAACCTAGCAGGCATCAGCTCCGGCACGTTTAATCTGAATGGCGGCACCCTCGCCACCACCGGCATCGCCGTGGGCAATACCGGCACGATCACGTCGAATTTAAACCTCAACGGCGGCACCCTCAAAGCCACCGCTGCCAACGCCGCTTTCCTCACCGGCCTCACCGCCGCGACCGTGAAAGCAGGCGGCTTGATCGTGGATACCAACACCTTCGACATCACCATCGGCCAAGCCCTCCTCCACGACGCGGCGCTCGGCGGCACGGCGGACGGCGGCTTTACGAAAGCCAACGCCGGCGCCCTCACCCTCAGCGGTGCCAGCACCTTCACCGGCCCGACCATGCTCAACGCGGGCACCACACTCGTCACCGGCTCCCTCACCGGCGCTGGCGCAATCGCCGTGAATTCCACCGCGACCCTCGGCGGCACTGGTAGCCTCGCTGGCACCGTCACCGTGAATACCGGCGGCAACATCACCGGCGGCACCGATGGCACCGTCGGCACACTCACCGTCGGCTCGCTCGTCTTCAATGGCGGCACCTACAAAGCCGACCTCATCGGCACAGCGGCGGATAAAATCTCGACCCTCGGCACCGTCAATCTCAATGGCGGAACAGCAAGCATCTTCGCCCTCAACAACCTCGCGAGCGGCGTCGCAGCAGGCACCGTTTTCACTTTCCTCGAAAACGTCACCAACTCCCCACTCACCGGCGCAGCCGAAGGCGGCACCGTGACGGTGGACGGCCAAACCGCGAGCTACACCTACTTCGGCGCACTCGGCGGCGACGACTTCACGCTCACCCTCAATGGCTCGGCGACCCTCACTGGCACAGCGGGCGCGGATAATTTCGAAGTCCGCCGCATCACCTCCGGCGGCACCGACCTCATCCAAGTTTTGCGCGGCGGAGTCATCGTGGATTCCCGCGCCACCGCAGGCTACGCGGGCGCCTCGCTCGCGATCACCGGCGGCGACGGCAACGACAACCTCTTCATCAATTACAGCGCCAGCGGCGGCATCTACGACTTCGACATCAACTACGACGGCGGCAACCAGACCAGCACGCCCGGCGACAGCATCACCATCGGCGGCGCGACCGTCGGCACCGTCACGCATAATTTCATTGATGACCACAGCGGCAGCATCGTCGTGAATAACGGCACCGCCCGCACCATCAACTACGTCGGCATCGAGCCCATCACCGACAATCTCAGCGCGACTAATCGCGTCTTCACCTTCACCGGCGGAGCCGAGACCATCGCCATCACCGACGCAGGCGGCGGGCTGAACATGATAGACTCGACCCTCGGCGAGAGCGTCACTTTCACCAGCCCCACCACCTCCCTCATCGTGAATGGCGGCACCGGCAACGACACGATCAACCTCACTTCGCTGAACGCCAGCTTCGCCGCCGCACTCACCATCAATGGCGACGCAGGCACCAACAGCGTGAGCATCGCAGCAGGCCTCCCGACTTTTGCTTCGATCACCGTCAACGCCGAAGCCATCACCGCCAACACCCTCACCACCACCGGCGCGCAGCTCTACAACGGCCCCGTCACCCTCGGCGCGAATACGACGCTCACCACCACCAATAGCAACGTCGGCTTCACTAGCACGGTGAATGGCACCGCCAACCTCGCGATTAGCACGGGCACTGGCAGCATCAGCTTTGGCAGCACCGTGGGCAGCACCACTCCGCTCACCTCGCTCGCCACGACCTCCACCGGCATCGCGACCCTCACGGGAAATGTGACCACCACCGGCGCAAGCGGAGTCGTTTTGAATTCACCAGTCACCCTCGCCGCCACGACCACCGTCAGCGCCGCGACCGGCCCGATCACCTTTGGCAGCACGCTCAATGGCGCTTTCGCCCTCGCACTCAATAGCACCGGAGCGACCACATTCAGCGGCGCAGTCGGCGGCACCACGGCACTCACTTCGCTCACGACCAACGCGGGCGGCACTCTATCCATCGGCGGGAATGTGACGACGACCGGCGCGCAGAGCTACGGCGAAGCCGCGACGATTGCAGCGGCGACGCTGACGACTACGAACAGCGCGATCATCTTTGCAGGCGGCGCGACGCTCACGGGCGGCGTGACGCTGAGCACCGGCAGCGGCAACGCGACATTCAGCAGCACGATAGACGGCGGGCAAACGCTCACGATCAACTCGACTGGCGCGACCACTTTTGGCGGCGCAGTCGGCGGCACCACCGCGCTCACTTCGCTCACCACGAACGCGGGCGGCACCGTCGCCCTCAACGGCGGAAGCATCACCACCACTGGCGCACAGACTTTCGGCGAAGCCGCCACGCTC
>JAYVQK010000301.1:0-44612 GCA_043757005.1 Verrucomicrobiaceae bacterium | reverse complement strand
TGTGCCCACCCGAAGGCCCCTCCAGAGCGGGGTCATGCCCCCGCACTCCAGAGGCACCGCTCGCAAATCCCAAAATGCGTGTTTCCGGGAGTCCCATTAAGAGTTCAGAGTTCAGAGTTCAGAGTTCAGAGTTAAGAGTTCGAAGTTTAACCTGGACGCCGCTTTCGAGGGCCGAAGGCCCGGATTTATACCAGCCTTGGACAACACCCAAGGTGGATTAGTGTGAACGATAAAAGGCCGAAGGTCCGGCCCATTGGTCCCGGTAATCGCCGCGATGAATCGGGCTCTCAGCTACGAACAAGCGACGGGGGCGTCGCTTCTACGAGGTCCCGGTAATCGCCGCGTTCGGGTTTAGAGTTCCAAAAGGTTTCCCTGTCTGTTTTTTCAACACAGCAGAACTAAGACTTCCCCGCGAAGTGCGTTTCTTTTGGCTCACACACTATGCGCTACTCTCTTCTTGCTCTTGCTTTCACTGCTGCTGTCACCTTTGCCGCCGATGGCGATTATGCACTCGGACCGGATTCGCAGGTGCAGGCGGGGGTGCCGCAGGGGGAAGTGAAGGCGGGAGTTTTTACAGAGAGTAAGGTTTTCCCCGGCACCGTGCATGACTACTCGGTGTATGTGCCCAAGCAGTATGATGCGGCAAAGCCGGCGACCCTCATGGTGTTCTTTGACGGCGGCGGCTACGCAAAGGCGGATGGCGGCGTGCGGGCGACGGTGGTGTTGGATAATCTAATCGCGAAAAAGGAGATGCCCGTGACGATCGGGGTCTTTGTAAACCCCGGCACGGTGAAGGCGACAGAGGCCGGGGCGAAGGATCGCAGCAACCGCAGTTTTGAATACGACAGCCTAGGGGATGCGAATGCGAAATTCATCATCGAAGAACTGCTGCCCGTGGCCACGAAGGGGCTAAACGTCTCGGCAGACCCGGCATCGCGCGCGGCGTGCGGGATGAGCAGCGGCGGGATCGCAGCCTTTACGCTCGCATGGGAGCGGCCCGATTCGTTTGGGAAAGTAGTGAGTTGGATCGGGAGCTTCACGAATATCCGGGGCGGCTACGTGTATCCCGCGCAGATCCGGCAGACGAAGGGCAAGCCGAAGGCGATCCGCGTCTTCCTGCAAGACGGCAGCAATGATCTGGACAATCTCCACGGCAACTGGCCGCTCTCAAATCAAGACATGGCGGCGGCGCTAAAGTTCGCAGGCTACGATTACCAATTCGAGCTAGGCACCGGCACCCATTCGCCAAAGCAAGGAGCCTCGCTCTTCCCCACGACGCTGCGCTGGCTGTGGCGCGATGCGGCGAAGTAAAGAAAACGCAACAGAGGTTGCGGCCCTGCGCTCCAAACATCTGCGCTCATCTGCGGGTCACAAAAGCGGAGACAAATTCGACGTCTCCGCCTACACTCCGCCACATGAAGACGCTCACACTCGACGACATCCACGCCGATCCCTACCAGCTCGACGCGCTGCTAGAATTCGGCGAGCGCATCGAGATCACCCGCGCGGGTCGGCCCATCGCGGAAGTCATCCCGCACCCCGTCCCCTCCCCAAAGCCCATGCCGAAAGAACGCCCGGACTTCAAAAAGCGGTTCATCGAAATGTGGGGGCCCGACGCGCTCAATAGCACCGTCCCCGTCAGCTAACTCTTCGACATCTTCCGCGCAGAACGCCGATTTTGAGCGCGTTTGCAGACATTAAAAACTGCTGGCCTAATTATGGATACACAACAACAACTCCCGCTACGACCTATCTCTCACCGCTGGGTGATCGGCATATTTGGCATCATTAGTGTTGGCTTCTTGTTTTACCTCATGAACACGTATTCGGGGATCATTTCTGGCAGCATTTTTAATGTCCCGATTGCGGGCACGCTTATGTCGCTCGGATTGGTCTCATTCGTCGCTTTGCTCGTTGGGCAGCGGCGCAGATGGGCCTACTATACTTCAGCCATATCCTTGGCCGGATGGGCCGCGCGTGCTGTCCAAACAGAGTGCAGCGTGTTGTTTAGCATGGCATCGGGCAGTTCCTCTATTTCAGAATTCTCAAAACAGATCCAGATCGGCGTATATCTCAGCGGTCCGCTACTCGTCCTTCTTTTCTGCCGTTTCACATTTGGCCAGCCGAGCCGTAGGTATTTTGGATTTTAGGGGAATGCCTGAAACGCGCTTTTAGGGAACCGCTGATTGAATCGCTCCGAGTCGTTTTTCGTCATTCAAGCGAGCGGCGGGCGGGGCACCTGCGCTATCCCGCACCCATCGCTCGCTCGTAGATGCCAAAACGACTCGGAGCAATTCAATCAGCGTTTCCTTAAAAGATAAAAGGGATAAAAAAGACGCGGACTTTTCAGAGCCCTTCGCCCCTTTTACGGAGTTTCGAGGGTCGTTGGAAGAGCCCAGCGATTATTTTTCATGAACGGCGAGATCATACGTGTAAGTAGTATTTGACATCCCCTCGCGCGGCCTTTACCAAGCCGCTCACTGGTGCGCACAACCGCGCGCCGTATTTTGCCATGAAGCTCCGTTCTGCATTACCTTTCGCGCTTGTTTTTGCCTGCGCTCTCACCGTCTCCACTGCTGCTGAAAAGAAGGCCAAGCCTGCCGCTGATGCGAAGAGTCTCGCGGGCTGGTTGCAGTGGCGCGGGCCTTCGCAGGATGGGACTTCGGCGGAGACGGGGCTGCCGGAGAAGGTGGATGCGAAGGCGGCGCTGTGGACGGCGGATTTCCCCGGCCAGAGTGCGCCGGTGATCGCGAATGGGCGGCTGTATATCAATGGCTACTTGGGGGAGGGCGCGGACTTGCGCGAGGGGGTGAGTTCCTTCGATGCGGAGACGGGGAAGGTGCTGTGGCAGCGGTTGGCGAATGATTTTCTGAGCGACACGGTGTATCTCCGCTACGCGACGAGTGCGCCGACGATTGATGGGGAGACGGGGAATATTTTTGTGCAGGGGACGCAGGGTTTGCTCTCGTGCTACACGCCGGAGGGGAAGCTGGTGTGGCAACATTCGCTGATGGAAGAATACGGGCGGTTGACGTTTCCAAATTCGCGCACGACGACGCCGGTGATTGATCGCGAGTTGGTCATCACGCGCGGTGTGACGAGCGGCTGGGGGGCGAATGGCGCGGCGGGCGACCGCATCTCGGCTTTCGATAAAAAGACGGGCGAGCTGGTGTGGCTGAGTTCCCCGGCAGACCGCCCGCAGGACAATACGTTTTCGCAACCGCACTTCGCGTGGCTGGATGGGAAGCGCGTCTTTTACACCGCGTGTGGCGACTCCTCGGTGGCGTGTGTGAATGCGCGCACGGGCGATCCGCTGTTCCGTTTCCCAGCGGCGCGGGCGGGGGCCAAGGGGGGCATCAATGCCGAGCCGATCCTCTACAATGGCACGCTCATCATCTCGCACGAGTCGGAGAATATAGACACGACGGACGTGGGCCGCACCGCCGCGTATCGCTTGCCGAAGGCCGACGAACAGCCCAAGGCCGTGGTGCCCTCGGTGAACGCGGTGCCGCCGGGAATGCGGATTTTTTCGCCCAAGGAACTCGAAGTGTGGCGCAACCCGCTCGGCAATCTCGCCAGCTCGCCGTGCATCGTGGGCAACACGCTCTACGAGGTGACGGGCGTGGGTGAACTCGCCGCCGTGAACGCCGACACGGGTGAGGTGAAGTGGAAGAAAAAGCTCGGCCCCGAGCAGCGCCAGTCGTCGCCATTCTATGCGGACGGCAAGCTCTACGTGGCGTTCTACATTTCCACGACGGAGGCCAAAGCGGGCGACAGCGAGGTGGGCGATGGCGAGCTGTATGTCTTCAAGCCCGGTGAGAAAGACGCAGAACTCCTCAGCCAGACAAAGCTCAGTGGCCGCTGCTTTGGCTCGCCGGTGGCCTATAACGGCAAGCTTTACATCCAGACGGATAAGAAGCTCTACGCCTTTGGCAAAAAGGGCGACAACGCGGGGGCGAAGAAAGTGGAGTGGAAAGAAGACGCCGAGTGGAATGCCCCGCAGACTGCGCAGCCAGTGGTCGCGAAGTTACAAATCATCCCCAATGAAGTGCTGCTGCGCCCCGGCCAGGCAGTGCCTGTGCGGGTTCGCGGGCTGGATGCGAATGGCTTTACCGTGAGCGAGGCGGTGCCGCTCGATGGCGTGAAGATGGATACTTTCATCCCACCCACGGCACTCGTGAAAGCCACGATGAACGGCACATTCGACGCCACCGGAAAGCTCATCGCCGACGCCAAGCCCATCGGCAGCGCGGGTGCCTTCCAAGCGGTGCTAAACGCGGACTCAAAAGTCGTCGGCACGATGCGCGGCAAGGTGTTGCCCGATCTCCCGATCAAACTCGATTTTGACGCCGCCGAACTCAAAGAAATGACCGGCCCCGGCGTCGGCAACGAAGTGAAGCCGCTCGCGCCTGCCGAGCCCGGCAAGCCTGCTCCTGCGCCCGGCCCGACGACTTGGAATGTGATCGAGCCAGCGACCGCTTTTGGCTACCCGCCGCTCGCGTGGAATGGTGCGCGTTTCCGCTTTGAAGTGCGCGAAGGCCCCGGCGGCTCGAAGGCGCTGTGCAAGACGATAGACAATAAACTTTTTCAGCGCGCGCAGGTCTTTTTTGGCCACCCCGATATGCACGATTATACCATCGAGGCCGACGTGCTCAGTGAGGGCAACAAGCGCAAAGGCTGCGATGTGGGGCTGCTCTGCCAACGCTACGTGGTGATCCTGAAATTCAACGAACAAGCCATCGAGGTGAACAGCAACCAAGAGCGCGTGAAAGCCCAGCAGCCGCTCCCGCTGGAGCGCAACGCATGGTATCACATCAAAGCGACCACCGTCCCCCTGGGTAAAGACGGCGGTGTAGTCGTCCGCGCAAAAGCATGGAAGAAAGGCGAGGCCGAGCCGGAGAAATGGACCATCGAATTTGAACACAAGACCGGGCACACGCACGGCTCGCCCGGCATCTACTGCCTCACGCCGCAGGAACAGCGCGCGTGGATTGATAACATCGAAGTGAAGGCCAACTAAAATGCCGCCGACACTCGCCACGCGACTGGGCACGACGACGCACGTTTCCGCACTCCTGCGGCGCGCGGCGCGGCTCGGGCTGGCGGTGCCGGGAGATTTGCACACGCTCGCCGTGCAGCGCGGATGCAGGCATTACTGGCAGGGCACGGAGCCCGCTGGGGAGCTGATTTCGCGAGCGCAATTCACCAACGAGGAACTGGCAGTGGCGCTGTTGGATGTGGCGCTGGACTACGATGCCCACAGCATCCGCTGTGGAGCAGCGATGCTCGGCGCAGAGGGAAATGAGCCGCATCGCATAGCGCGCATCGCGAAGCTGGAACGGTCCGAACAAGTCGTCCGCTACGTCGCGGAATGTGGGCGGCGTTACGAGCCGGAGAATGATTTCTGGGCGCAACTGCTCGCTGCTTTGCCCACCACACCGTCACCAAAAGTCGGCGTGCTTCCGCATCCCACACGATTCGTGGCGATGACTGGCTACGTGCGTGGTGTCGGGGCAAAAATCGTCACTGAATGGCAGCGTCCACAACTCAAAAAGCAGACGGAATTTTTTCAATCAAATACGACGCAGCATCTATGAACTACACCACTTCACTCTTCACCGCCGCCGCGCTTGCGGGCGTGGCTTTTACCAATGCAAACGCAGCAGATTGGCCCGCTTGGGGCGGCAGCGATCCGGGGCGTAATATGTTCTCCGACGCCAAGGGGATTCCGGCGAAATTTGAGCCCGGCAAGTTTAAGAAGAACAGCGAGGAGATTGATATGGCCACCACGCAAAACGTGAAGTGGATCACCAAGCTGGGCTCGCAGACTTACGGCAATACGGTCGTCGCTTACGGCACCGTGTATATCGGCACAAACAACGCCAGTGCTCGCGACCCGCGCTTTAAGGACGACAAATCGGTGCTACTCGCGCTGGATGAAAAGCTCGGTGATTTGAAGTGGCAATTCACCGTGCCAAAGCTCGCCTCGGGCAAAGTGAATGACTGGGAATATCTCGGCTACCTCAGCGCGCCTTTTGTGGATGGCAACACGCTCTACTCGGTCTCTTCGCGCTGCGAAGTCGTGGCGCTCGACGCGGCGGGGCAGGCGAATGGCAACGACGGCCCCTTCAAAGACGAGGGCCAGTATATGCCCGGCAGCGGCAAACCAAAGGTGGAGGTGACGCCCAAGGACGGCGACATCCTTTGGAAATACGACATGATGGACGAGCTGGGTGTGTATCCCCACAACGCCTCGAATTGCTCGCCGCTCGTGCTAAACGACCGCGTGTATGTCTGCACCAGCAATGGCCAGGACTGGTCGCACGTGAATATCCCCTCCCCGCAATCGCCCAGCTACATCGTGCTCGATAAGAAAACGGGCGCGCTGCTCGGCGAAGACGACATCAAGATGGGCTCGCACATTTTCCACGGCCAATGGAGCTCGCCGAGCGCTGGGCAGGTGGATGGGAAATGGCAGATCTTTTTTGGCGGCGGCGACGGCTTCCTCTACGGCCTCGATGCAGAGCCACACAAGGGCGCGGACGGCGGAGTGTTTCACCACATTTGGAAATTTGACGCAGTCCTGCCGGAATACAAAACCGACAAAGCGGGCAAGCTGATCAAGTATCCCGCGCCCGAGGGGCCGAGCGAGATCGTGGCGACGCCCGTTTTCTACAAAGACAAAATCTTCGTCGCCGTGGGCCAAGACCCCGAGCACGGCGAGGGCGTGGGCCGCCTCATGTGCATTGATCCGAAAGGCGCAAAGGGCGACGTGACGAAGACGGCGCTCGTGTGGGATTTCAAAGACATCAAGCGCAGCATCAGCACCGTGGCGATTGATCCCGCGACCGATCTACTCTTCGTCGGCGACTACAGCGGCTTCGTTTATTGCCTCGATTCCAAGACGGGCAAGCTCCAGTGGCAGCATGATATGCAGGCGCACATCTGGGGCTCGCCGATGATCGCGGATGGGAAGGTCTTCATCGGCGATGAAGACGGCGACCTCGTGGTCTTCGCGACTTCTGCAAAGAAAGAAATCCTCAACGAAGTGAACATGGGCGCACCGATCCTCGCCACGCCCGTCGTGGCAAACGGCACGCTTTTCATCAATACGCAGACCCACCTCTACGCCATCGGCGAAGGCGCAAAGCCTGAGCCAGCGCAGAAATAACGAACGACCACCATGTCCACCACTCCTCGTTTCACCCGCACGCAATGGCTCATCATCGTCATCGCGGCGATTGGGTTTCTCTTCGATACCTACGAGCTGCTGATGACGCCGCTCGTGGCCGTGCCCGCCATCGCGGAGCTGCTCGGACTGCCACCGAATAACCCGACGGTGACGGATTGGACGGGCCGATTGCTGTGGATTACGGCAGTGTGTGGCGGGACGTTTGGGCTACTGGGCGGCTGGCTTATTGATCGCTTTGGGCGCAAGCGCATCATGGCGGCGAGCATCTTTCTGTATGCGTTCTCGCCGTTCGCGGCGGCGTTTGCGACTTCCCTGCCGATGTTCATTTTCTTCCGTTGCACGACCTTCATTGGCGTGTGCGTGGAGTTCATCGCGGCGATTACTTGGCTCGCGGAACTCTTCCCCGATGCACGGCAGAAAAAAGTCGTCCTCGGCGGGACACAAGCATTTGCCTCGCTAGGCGGGCTACTCGTCACCGGCGTGAATATCTGGATCGTCGGACACGCCGCCGATCTGCCAGCCATGAATGGCGCGCACGCCTCGTGGCGCTATCTGCTCACCACGGGGCTCCTGCCAGCCATCCCGATTGCGCTGCTCCTGCCCTTTGTGCCTGAGTCGCAAGTTTGGCTAGAGCGGCGCAATACGGCGCGTCCGAGTTTTGGCGCGCTCTTTTCTCCTACGCTACGTAGGGCCACCCTCGTGAGCGCCGCTCTCTCTGCCTGTGCGTATGCGGCGGCTTTTGGCGCGTTGCAACTCACGCCCCTCCGCATCGCACCAGGTCTGCCGGAGTTGTCCGAACAGCGCAAAGCGTTGAAGCCGCTGAATGACGAAGCGACGAAACTGAATCTCGAACTCAGTAGCGATGCGAAGCCGAAATTCGACGCCGCAGTCGCCACGGTGCCCGGCCTCGGCGATCTGGCCAAGCAACGCGCCGCGACTCGCATCGCCCAGCGCGCGGCAAGGAAGGCCGACGACAAAGCGCAGCTCGGCGTGCTGGTGGCGAAATTCAAGGACTTCGATGCGAAGCTCGATGCACTCACCGCTGCAAAGCCCGATGCAAAAACGGCCATCCTCGGGCGGGAGAAAATACTCAAAGGTCTCGGTGATCTCCGCGAGCAACAACAACCGCTCGACGACGCCGTGAAACAGCGCGGCAACCACGCGCAACTCTTCCAAGAACTCGGCGGCCTCGTCGGGCGAATCTTACTCGCCCTGCTCCTCCTCACTGCGATCCCACGCGGACGAATGCTCCGCATTTTCATCCTCCCCGGCCTCCTCATCGCGCCACTGCTCTACAGCACGCTCTACCACTCCGGTGGCGCGGGATTCGATTGGGGCATCTTCGTCCTCGGCCTCTGCGTCGTGGCGCAATTCAGCTACTTCGGCGAATACCTACCCAAGGTCTTCCCCGTGCATCTACGCGGCACGGGCGGCAGCTTCGCCACAAATGTCGGCGGGCGCATGATCGGCACCAGCGCCGCATTTTTGACTACCAATGTGCTCGCCCCGATGATGCCCGGCACGAGCACCTTTGATAAAGTCGCCATCGCCGCTGCTATCGTCGCAGCCAGCGTTTTCACCATCGGCTTTGCCCTCAGCTTCCTACTCCCAGAACCGAAAGCAGAAGCAGCAGAATAATTTCAACTACGAAGGACACGAAGGATGCCGAGATTCTAAAAGTAAATCCTTTGCGTTCTTCGCGACCTTCGTAGTCCCAAACACACTTAAAACCATGACTCCACAAACACCCGAACAAGCTCAGCAACAGCTCGAAACTCACCTCAGCGAGATTCTCGCTTGGCATTTCTCACCCGAGACGGGGTGCCCGTTTTGGCTCGATTGGGCGGCGAAAAACTTCGATCCCCGCAAAGAGATTCAGTCGTTCGACGACATGAAGAAGTTCCCGCATTTCCACGACGAATGGTTGCGCGATTTGCAGCCCGAAGTCTGGGTGCCGGCTGCCTACAAAGGACAACCTTTCAACATTTTCGAGACCGGCGGAACGACCGGGATGCCAAAGCAGCGCATCGGCTGGACCGACTACAAGACCGACTACAGCGAGTTCAGCGAGAAGATCGCCGACGAGCATTTCCCGCGCGGCGGTGCGTGGCTGATGATGGGGCCTACGGGGCCGCGTCGTCTGCGGCTGGCCATCGAGCATTTGGCCCATGTGCGCGGCAGCTCGTGCTACTTCATTGATCTCGATCCGCGCTTTGTGAAGAAGCTCATTTCCAACAAACAATTCGACGTGGCGAAGCAATACATGGCGCACGTCGTGGACCAGGCCGCGATGATCTTGAAGCACCGCAAAGTCACCGGTCTCTTCACCACGCCGAAGCTGCTGGAGGCGCTCGCAGAAAAGGTGGACATCTACGAAGCAGGCATCCGAGGCGTCTTCTGCGGCGGCACGACGATGCTCCCCCAATACGTCCGCTTTATCGTGGAAGAAGTGCTGGAAAACCGCATCGGCTTTTACCCCACCTACGGCAACACGCTCATGGGCCTCGCCGCCAGCGTGCCGCTCACGCCGGAGGACCAATTCTCCATCACCTACTACGCCCCGCAGCCCCGCGCCGTGCTGCGCGTGGTGGACCCAAATGACACCGCGAAGACTGTGGACTACGACACTTGGGGCCGCGTGGAACTGACCACGCTCACCAAGGAATTCTTCATGCCCCGCTTCCTCGAACGCGACGAAGCCCTCCGCCGCAAACCACGCGGCCCGTATGCGTGGGACGGCGTCGCCGAAGTCCGGCCATTCGGCGCGATGGAGAAAACGATCGTCGAAGGCGTGTATTAAGGGGGACTGCTTTTCACGAGAAAGCGTGGGGCTTTAGATCGAAAGCGCAGCACTCGCGGCCCGCACGCAAACAGCGTGCAGCCGTGCGATACAAGGCGGTATAAAACCGCCCCTCCGCCGCGCCAGCAGTGCCTCCTTTATTTAGTGTTTCTGAAATGGAAGTTGAGCCCGTGCGCGGTAGGCGCTACGTGTGTTTGTAGATGCCACAGACCGACGACACACCACATACTTTTGAAACCGCCATGCAGCGGCTGGAGCTGATCGTGCAGGAGATGGAGTCGGACAAGATGCCGCTCGAAAACCTGTTGTCTGCCTACGAGGATGGCACGCGGCTCGTGAAGATCTGCCAGCAGCAACTCCGCGAGGCGGAGAAGAAAATCGAGATCATCCAGCGCCGCGCGAACGCTGACCCGGAGCTAAAGGAATTTGACCCCTCGGCCAAACCGGAACCCGCCGTTGCCAGCCCCGCATCGGCACGCCGCGCGAATCTTTTCTAAGCAGTCCACACGGCTGCTTTACTCTTTCTCTACTCTTCAATGTCACCATCTATTTTACCGACGATCAATTCCCCCGCCGATGTGAAAGCTCTGCCCGAAAGCGCGCTGCCACAGCTCGCTGAGGAGGTGCGCGCGGAGCTCATCAGCGTGCTCTCGGAGTCGAACCCAAACTCCGTGGGTGGCCATCTCGGCCCGAATCTCGGCGTCGTGGAACTGACGATCGCGCTGCATCGCGTTTTTGATACGCCGAAGGACAAATTTGTGTGGGACGTGAGCCATCAGGGCTACGTGCATAAGATGTTCACGGGCCGCCGCGACCGCTTCAATACGATCCGGCAATACGAGGGGCTAAATGGCTTCCTCCTCCGCACGGAAAGCGAGCACGACAGCTACGGCGCGGGCCACGCGGGCACGGCGATCTCCGCAGCACTCGGCATGGCGGTGGCGCGGGATTTACGCGGGAGCGATGAAAGCGTCGTGTGCATCGCGGGCGATGCGGCTTTTACCTGCGGAGTGAGCTACGAGGGGCTGAATAACGCTGCCGAGCAGACGAAGCGGCTCATCGTGATTTTGAACGACAACGAGTGGAGCATTGATCGCAATGTCGGCGCGATTGCGCGCTACTTTAATAAGATCACCACCAGCCCCACTTACGCTGGCTTGCACGACCGCGCGGCGAAGCTCGTGGAGAAATTGCTCGGCAAGCGAGTAAAAGATTTGGCGCATAAAGTGGAGGCCAGCGTGAAGAATTTCATCGCGCCGAGTGTGCTCTTTGAGGATCTCGGCTTCCGCTATTACGGCCCGATAGATGGCCACGATGTGCAGCTCCTCATGCGGACACTCGAGTTCCTGAAAACGCAGGATGAGCCCGTCATTTTGCACATCCTCACGCAGAAGGGAAAAGGCTACGCGCCCGCGCTGGAGCAGCCGCTGAAATTCCACGGCCTCGGTCGCTTCGAGCCCAAGACGGGCGCGACGAAAAGCACGCCATCGCCGACTTACAGCGACTTGCTCGGCCACACGCTCTCGAAGTTTGCCGAGACGAATAATAAGATCGTCGCCATCACTGGCGCGATGCCGAGCGGCACGGGACTCATCCATTTTGCGAAAGCACACCCCGAGCGGTATTTCGATGTGGGCATCGCGGAGGAACACGCCGCGCTCTTCGCCGCTGGTCTCGCCTGCGAAGGCTACAAGCCCTTCCTCGCGATCTACTCCACTTTCATGCAGCGGGCCTACGACATGATCGTTCACGACATCGCGCTGCAAAATCTCAACGTCGCGCTCTGCATGGATCGTGGAGGACTGAGCGGCGACGACGGCCCGACGCACCACGGGCTCTTCGACATCGGCTACCTGCGGCCCATCCCCAACATCGTCCACATGCAGCCAAAGGATGAGGACGAATTCGTGGATATGCTCTGGACGATGAGCCACCACAAAGGCCCCATCGCCATCCGCTACCCTCGCGGCAGCGGCACGGGTATCGTGCCAAAGGCGGAGCCTAAGCTGCTGGAGATCGGCAAAGCAGAAGTCGTCAAACACGGTAGCACGCAGCCCGTGCGCGTCGCTCTTTTTGGCCTCGGCGGAATGTGCCAGGTCGCCGAGCAAGCCGCCGCCATGCTAGAGGCCAAGGGCATCTCCGCCGCCGTCATCAACCCCCGCTGGATCAAACCGCTCGACACCGCGATGATCGAATTTTTTGCCCGCAGTGTGGACGTGATCTGCACGCTCGAAGACCATGTCCTCCACAACGGCTTCGGCTGCTCCGTGATGGAGCACCTCGGCGATCAACTCATCCCCACGCCCGTCGTCCGCATCGGCTGGCCCGATCAATTCGTCGAGCACGGCAGCCCGGACATCCTCCGCAAAAAGCACGGCCTCACCGCCGAAGCCGCCGTGGAGAAAATCCTCCCGCTCGTGCAGCCGAGCAGCAAATCGGCAGTGGCGTAGCGAGACACCGTGCGCTCCGCGTTTGCCATCCTTCTCGCCGTCAGCGCCACACACGCAGGCACGCCGCTCACACAGCCGCGTATCTCGGGCGACCTTGGCGTGGACTTCATGAATAACTACGTCTCCTACGGCATCTCGATCGAGAACCAGGGGCTCGTCGCCCAGCCGTATGCCGATCTGTGTTTCCCCATCTTTTCGGGCGACGGCGCACTCACGAAAGTCTGCGCCAGCCTCGGCATCTGGAACAGCCTGCACACCCACCGCCGCCCCTTCGTCTCGGGCGCTCAGCGCACTTGGTATGAATTCGATTTCCTCACCTCCATCGCGTTCGCGTTTGGGAAAATCACGCTCAGTCCGCAGTGGGTTCACTTCACCAGTCCAAACGGTTCCTTCCCCACCGGCGGCACCCTCGCACTGCGGCTCGACTACGACGACAGCGAGCGGTTCGGCCCATGGGCGCTCAAACCACACGCCCTCGCCCTCATGGAAATCGCCCAGAAAACCGGCAGCGGCCCCCGCCTCGGCAACTACTGGGAACTCGGCATTGCGCCGTGCTGCAACGCTGGCCCTATCGCCCTCAGCGCGCCGCTCACCGTCGGCCTTGGCAGCGGCGGCTTCTACGGCGGCCCCGTGCGTGGTCAGGACACATTCGGTTTTTTCTCCGCCGGACTCGCGGCGGAAATGCCACTCGGATTCATACCCGCTGCGCTGGGAAATTGGGCACTAAAAGCCAACACCACCTACTTCCGCCAAGGCCACAACGCCGCCACCGCGAGCAACGAAACAGGTCGCAGTATGTGGGTATTTGGCAGCGGCATCATCGTCCGATTTTAGCGAGTGAATAGGGCTCACCTCAACAGCTCACGAAATTTCTCCGCTGCCGTCTCGGCGTGCTCCCGGATGTAGGTGAGGTGGTCGCCGGGGAGGGTGTGGATGCGTAGCTCGCCGACTTGCGCTTTGTCCCAGCCGAGCTTGCCAAATTGGCGCGCGGAGTCGGCGTCCACGATGAGATCTACTGCACCCGCGTAGGGACGTAGGGGGTGGGTCATCAGCGTGATGGGGTATTGCTCCTGGCCGCGTGGGTGGAGGTTGCCGGAGTCGGCGGCGCGAGGGGCTTTGGCCTTGGGTTGGATGAATTTCCGCACGAGCTGTCCGACGCCGCGCCGGAGCTGCGTGGCGAGCGGCGGCGGTGCATTTTCGGCGGCACGCCGGTGGTCTTCGGCGTGGAGGTAATTGGCCAGCTCGGCAGCGCTCGGCACGCTGGTATCGAAAAGCATGAGCAGCGCGACTTCTTCGCCCGCCTCGCGGAGCTGGCAGGCCATCTCGTGCGCGCAGATGCCGCCGACACATTCCCCCGCGAGGAGGTATGGGCCATGCGGCTGCACGCTACGAAGTTCGCGGAGATAGTCCGCTGCCATCTCGCGCACGTTTTCATGCGGCGGCTCGCCGGTGCCCGCGCCGCGCGCCTTGAGCCCGTAGATGGGTTGGGCCTCGCCGAGGTGCCGCGCAATTTGCGCATACACGAGGAACTCGATCTCGCCGCCCCACCCGCCCGCCACGAGGAAGAGCGGCGCGCGTCCGGTCTCGCCGAGGTGGATGGGCACGATGAAGCGGAAGTGCGCAGTCAGCGTCGCGACGACAGCGACAGGCTGCGAGACGAAAGCCGCGAGACTCTCGACCGTCGGAGCGGCGAAAAGGCGCGCGGCGGGGACTTCGATTCCAAACTCCGTTTTGATCCGCGCCATCAGCTCCATCGCTAAAAGCGAATGACCCCCGAGGCTGAAGAAATCATCCGTCACGCCCACGCTCTCGCGCCCCAGCGTGGTGGCCATCAGCGTGGCGACGCGCGTCTCCGTGGCGGTGCGTGGCGCGACGCTTGCGGCTGTGCTGGTGCGCGTCGGCGTGGGAAGGGCGCGCGCGTCCACCTTGCCATTCGCAGTGAGCGGCAGTGCGTCGAGCACGATAAAAATGGCGGGCACCATGTAGTCTGGCAATCTGCGGCGGAGGAAGGTGCGCAGCTCCTCTTCGTCGGGAGCGCCGTTCGCGCGTGGCACGAGGTAGGCGACGAGTTGGTCGGCAAAGAGTTTCACCACCGCAGCGGCGATGTCGCGTTGCTTTACCAGCTCCGCCTCGATCTCGCCGAGCTCCACGCGGAAGCCGCGCAGCTTCACCTGCCCATCGCGACGAGTGAGGAATTCGATGCGCCCATCCGCCAAGAAACGCGCAACATCGCCCGTGCGATACAGCCGCGCGCCGGGCTCCAGCGGGTGCGGGATGAAGGCGGCGGCAGTCAGCTCCGCGCGCCCGAGGTAGCCGAGCGCGAGCCCATCGCCGCCGAGGAATAATTCGCCCGCGACGCCCGCTGGCAAAGGCTGGAGGTGAGCATCCAGGATGTAAGCGGTGGTATTCGCAATGGGCCGACCGATGGGGACGCTGGTGGCACCGGGCGCAACATCTTCCACGAGTTGCCACGTCGCAATAGTAGCCACTTCTGTCGGCCCGTAGGCGTGGATGAGCCGCGTAGGCGCACCCATTTCCAACACGCGACGGATGCACGCCGCGCTGCACGCCTCGCCGCCGAAGAGCAAGTGCTTGAGCGGGCGGAAGGTCTCCGGCGCTTGCATGGCGACTTGGTTGAATAGCGCCGTGGTGAGCAGCAGCGTGGTGATGCCTTCGCGCTGGATCGCGGCGGAGAGCAGCTCCGGCGAGAGCAGGGTTTCTTTCTGTAAAATGACGAGCCGCGCGCCATTGAGCAGCGCGCCCCATACCTCGAAAGTCATAGCGTCAAAGGCGGGATTTGAGACGTGCGCCACGACATCGCTGGCTTCGATTTGCACGAAGTCCGTCTTGCGCACGAGCCGCGCGATGGCGCGGTGTGGGAGCAGAACGCCCTTGGGCACGCCGGTAGAGCCGGAGGTGTAGAGCACGCACGCCACGCTCTCGCTGCTGGCGGGGATGCCGGGATTCCCATCGAGCGTCTGCGGCGCTTGCGTGGGGTCATCGAGCAGCAGCACGGTGCCCTCGAAGCGGTAGAAATTTGCTGCCTTCAGTGCAGTCGTGAGCATCGCCACCAGCGCGCCGTCTTTCGCCATGAACTGTAGCCGCTCGGCTGGCCAAGTGGGATCGAGCGGGAGGTAGGCGCAGCCGATTTTTAACACGGCGAGCATCGCGACGATGAACTCGGGCGAACGCTCCGTGCAAATGCCAATGAGCCCGCCGGGCTGGATGTCGCCAGTGATGAAGCGATGCGCGAGTCGGTTAGCGCGCGTATTCAGTTCGGAGTAGGTGAGTGTGACCTCGCCGGAGCGGATGGCGATTTGCTCGGGCGCGTTTGCGACCTGTTCCTCGAAGAGTGCGACGAGGCTGGAGTGGGCGGGGTAGTCGCTTGCGGTGTTGTTCCACTCCTGCAAAACGCGCGCCATTTCCTCCGCAGGCACGAGCGGCAATTCACCGAGTGTGAGGTCTGGCGACTGGCTCGCGGCGGTGAGCAGTGTGAGGTAATGCTGGAGCCAACGCTCGATGGTCGCGGAGGCAAAAAGGTCGCGGTTGAAGTGGCAAAAGATGCGGTAGCCGCCCTCGTGCTCGATGAGGTTGAGGCTGAGTTCCAGCCCGTAGCGCGTCTTTGCCACGGGCGAATAACTCGCGGTGCTCTCGCCGAAATGGAGCGCGGTGGGAGAGCGATCCACGTTGAAGCTGACATTCACGAGTGGCATCCGGCTCGGGTCGCGGGGGAGGTTTATTTTTGGCAGCAGTCGGCCAAAGGTGAAGTCGCCGTGCTCGCGCGCATCCAGCACCAGTGCAGCGACGCGGGGCAGCAGCACGGTGAATGGCTGCGCGCTATCGAGGGCGATGCGGAGGGGGAGGAAGTTCACGCAATGGCCGACGAGCGCGCCCTCGCCAGCCTCGGCTTGCCCGGCAGAAGCGATGCCCACGACGAGATCGCTCTGACCGCTCAAGCGATGCAGCAGCGTGTAAAATCCCGCGAGCAGCGTGGAGAAGATCGTGCCGCGCTGCGCCGCCGCCAGCTTGCGTAGTGGCTCGCAAACCTCCTGCGGCAAATCCGCTGAACGTGTCGCCGCGAGGAAGCTCCTCTGCGCCGCGCGCGGCGTGTCGGTGGGGAGCTCCAGCGGAGCGGGCGGGAAGGCAAACTGCGCAACCCACCAAGCCTCCGTCGCGTGATCTTCCGCCGTATCGCGCCGCGCGTGCTGCGCCTTTGCATACGTGCGGAAGCTGATGGGCACAGCAGCAAGCGGCGTAGCGGTGTAAAGCTCTGCCAGCTCCGAGGCGACGATACTGAACGACCAGCCGTCGCAAACGATGTGGTGCGCGGTGAAGACAAAGAGGTGCGATTGCGCCGCGGTCTGGATGAGCGTGCAGCGAAAAAGGGGTGCAGCCGTGAGGTCGAATGGCTCCTCTGCATCGCGAGCGATACAGCCCTCGATGGCCTCGTCTTGGGCCGCAAAAGGGAGGGCGGATAAATCTTGCCGCGCGACATCGCAGGCGACGCTGGGGTGGATGGTCTGGCTGTCGCCGCTCCGCGAGATCGTCGTCCGCAGTGCATCGTGCCGGGCGATGACTTGTTCCACGGCGTTTTGCAAAAGAGCGACGTCTAGTTCGCCGTGGATCTCCAGCGCGATGGAGTCGTTGAACGCTGTGCTGGCCTCGTCTCCGAGCTGGGTTGCTAGGAAAATCTCCTGCTGCGCATCCGTGAGCGGGAAGGTGTTTTTTGCGAGAGCCAGTTTCGCGAGAGCCGCGCGAGAAGGGAGCAGGCCAGCCATCACCAACGACGCTACACTTCCCTCAAAAGCCGTGGCGACACGCTCGATGTCCTCCGCTGTGTGCGCGGCGCTGAGGAAGCACGGGCGGCCCTCCCACACATGGATGCCGCGCAGGCGCATGGCAAAGAAGATGAGCGCGGCGTAGCGCAGATCGGCGGGGAGGAGGAGATGATACATGGAGCTGAATTGCTCCCAGTGCAGCGGAAGATCGTGGTGAGCGAGGCAGGTATTTAGCCGGGCGACGAGCGCGTGGGCTTTGGCTTCGAGGTCGCGTTGCAGAGCGGGCCCTGCTTTTTCCAGCGCATCGAGCATCGCGGAGGCGGCGGCGAGCGCGAGCGGGTGGCGGACGAAGGTGCCTGCAAAAAAGGTGACGCCGATTTCGGGGAAGGATTCATCGCCATAGCTCCAGTCGCCGCCATCAAGCGCGTCCATGTATTCGCGCCGCCCCGCGAGGATGCCGATGGGCATCCCACCCCCGATGATTTTCCCGTAGGTCGCGAGGTCTGCCTCGATGCCGAAGAACTCTTGCGCGCCGCGCTGCGCGACGCGGAAGCCAGTGACGATTTCATCGAAGACCAAGGCTGCGCCAGCCTCGGCGGTGATGCGGCGTAGCTCGTGGAGAAACTCGCGTGGCGCGAGCGCCGGGTGGCGGCTTTGCACGGGCTCGACGAGGACGGCGGCGAGTTCCGAAGCGTGGGCACGCAGCCACGCGAGGGCTTCGTCGCTGCCGTAGTCGAGCACCACAAGATTGGCGACGGCACTTTGCGGGATGCCGGGCGCGATGGGCGCAGGGCCGCTGCGGAAGAGCACTTCATCGAAAATGCCGTGGTAGCCGCCGCTAAATACGGCGACGTGCTCGCGGCCCGTGACGGTGCGTGCAACGCGCAGCGCGGCGGCGACGGCTTCGCTGCCGGTGTTGCAAAAGGCCACGCGGTCGTGCCGGAGGAACTTGCTGAGTTGCGCGGCGACTTTGCCCGCGAAAGGCGATGTGGGGCCGATCTCGATGCCGCTGTGGAGCTGACGCTCGATGGCTTCTACGAGAAATGCGGGGCGGTGGCCGAAGAGGATTTGGCCGAAGCCGAGCGTGATGTCGGTGTATTCGTGGTCGTCCACATCCCACAGCTTCGCGCCTTCGGAACGCTCACAGACGAGCGGGTAGATCATCTCTTTCCACTCGCGCCGGAAACCCGCGACGGCACGCGGATCGGCGAGATGCGCGCGGTGTTTTGCAGCAAAGCGCTTCGAGCCAGCAGTCCGCGCGGTGTAGCTGGCGATGAGCTGATCGAGGTGCGTGCGCTGTTCGGCGGTGAGCTCGCTGGAGGTGCGATCAATGCCCCGGAATGGGCCGTGGGCCTTGGGTGGAGAGGCGGTGCGCGTTTCGGACTCCAACATGCGAGGCGCCTGTCCCACGTCGCGCGTGCTCGGCGCGTCAGCGGGGAGTTGGGCATCGAGATGCTCGGCGAGCGTGGCGGGGGAAGGAAGGTCTTGGAGGAGTTGGCGGAAGGTGATTTTTACGCGGAAGCGGCGGTGCAGCGCGATGGCGGCTTGGGTGAGGAAAAGCGAATCGAAACCCAGCTCGACGAAGGATCGCGCTGGCTCGACGCCTGCGAGGTCTGTGCCGGAGAGCGATTGCAGCTCGGCGATGATCTCGCGGGTGAGGCGCACGAAGCGAGGCTCGGGGGGGAGGGCGTCCGCAGCTTGGGGGGCAACTTCGAACTCTGAACTCTGAACTCTGAACTCTGAACTTCGAACTGCGCCGCCTTCGGAGTTTGGAGTTTTTAGCGCCTCGGCGAAGTAGCGTTTTCGCTCGAAGGGATACGTAGGTAGCGAGACGCGCTGATGGCGCTCATCGCCGCAGAGCGCGCTCCACGTCACCTCCACCCCGCTCGTCCAAAGCTGTGCCAGAACTGCGCGGACGACTTCGACTTCATTTCCTCCTTCGCGCATGGAGGAGACGACGGTGCGCTGATTGGCTTGCTGGCGGAGGAGTTGTGTGAGCGTCTGGCCGGGGCCGCATTCGATGAAGACGTAGCCCGGCTCGGCGAGTAGCCGTGCAAGCGCTGGGGAAAAGCGGACGGTCTCTCGCGCATGGCGCGCCCAGTATTCTGGCGAAGAGATTTGCTGCTCGGTGAGCCAATCGGCGGTGACGCTGGACATCATCGGGATCGTCGGCGCGTTCTTGCTCACAGCGGCGGCGGCCTCGGTGAGCGGCGCGATGATCGGCTCCATCATCGCGGAGTGAAAGGCGTGGGAAGTCTCCAGCCGCTTTGCTGCTACGCCGCGCTGCGAAAGCGCCACCTCCAGCGCAGCGATGGCTTCTTCGGGGCCTGCGAGCACGCAGAGCTTCGGCGCGTTCACGGCTGCGAGCGCGATGTCTTTGCTCAAAAGGCTCGCGGCTTCTGCCTCGGACATCCGCACGGCGAGCATCGCTCCACGCGGCTGGCTTTGCACCAGCCAAGCGCGGGCGGCGACGAGCTGGAGCGCGTCTTTCAGGGTGAAGACGCCCGCAATCGTGGCGGCGACATATTCCCCCACGCTGTGCCCGAGCAGCGCGGCGGGCTGGATGCCCCACGCGAGCCATAGCTGTGCGAGCGCGTAGCTGATTGCAAAAATCGCGGGCTGCGTGATGCGTGTCTCTCGGAGCAGCGCGCGCGATTCGTCGTCGTCGCGCTGGAGTAGCGCGCGCAAATCCAAGCCCAGAGCGGGCTGGAGTAGATCGGCGCAGCGGTCCAGCGCGGCGCGGAAGACGGGCTCACTGGCGTAGAGCTGTGCGCCCATGCCGAGGTATTGCGCGCCTTGGCCGGGGAAAAGGAGCACCACTCGCGGAGGCTGCGCCGTGGTGGTGCCGACGAAGAGCCGCTTTGGCTCGAACCCCCGCAGTGCGGAGATTGCCACTTCGCGGCAAGTCGCTGCGAAGGCTCGCCGGTGTGCGAATGGCGAGCGGCCTGTCTGCAAAGTGTGCGCGATGTCTGCCAGCAACATGGTGGGGAATTCCTCTATGGCATCCGCGAGATCGCTGGCCTGCTGCGCGAGCGCGGCCTCGCTTTTTGCGGAGAGCACGATGACTTGTGGCGCATCCGTGGGTGCGGCGGCGAGCAAGGCTGGTGCTTGCTCCAGCACGCAGTGTGCGTTCGTGCCGCCGACTCCAAAGCTGCTCACACCCGCACGACGCGGGCCTTCGCCAGCGGGCCAATCGGTGAGCTGCGCGTTCACATAGAAGGGGCTCTCCTCCAGCCCGAGCTGCGCGTGGGGCTTTGTGAAATGCAGGCTCGCGGGGATTTTTCCCGTTCGCACACACAGCGCGGCTTTTATCAATCCGGCGATGCCTGCTGCTGCATCGAGGTGGCCCACATTAGTCTTCAGCGAGCCGATGGCGCATACGCCGCGCGTTTGCGTGCTGGCGCGGAAGGCCTGCGTGAGTCCCGCGATTTCTATCGGGTCGCCGAGTGCCGTGCCGGTGCCGTGCGCCTCCACGTAGCGGATGCTCGCGGCGTCCACGCCTGCCAGCGCGTGAGCAAGCGCGATCACCTCTGCGTGGCCATCCACACTTGGCGCGGTGAAGCTCACTTTGCTGCTCCCGTCGTTATTCAGCGCAGCGCCTTTGATGACCGCGTAGATCTGATCGCCGTCCTCCACGGCCTCCGCGAGCCGCTTTAATACAACGACTCCCGCACCGCTGCTAAAGACGGTTCCCGCCGCATTTTGATCGAAAGCGCGGCAGTGCCCGTCGGGCGAAAGGATGCCTCCCTCGTGGTGCTCATACCCTCGCTCTTGCGGGAACGAAATGGAGACGCCGCCCGCCAGCGCCACATCGCAGCCGTAGCTCAGGAGGCTCTGCACGGCTTGGCACACGGCGACGAGCGACGTGCTGCACGCTGTGTAGAGGCTGATCGCGGGGCCGCGTAGATTCAGCTTATAGGCGACGCGCGTCGCGAGGTAGTCCTTCTCATTCCCCATCATCGCTGTGAGCGCGCCCACGCTTTCGATCAGCTCGGGGTGGTGCGCGACGTTCGCCGCCCAATAGGTGTTATTCGACATCCCGGCAAAAACTCCGATCACCGCGCGCGCCCGCAGCGGCTCTACGCCAGCGTCCTCCAGCGCTGTCCAACACTCTTCGAGAAAGACGCGCTGTTGCGGATCCATCACCTCGGCCTCGCGTGGTGTGATGCCGAAGAACGCTGCGTCGAAATACTCCGGCTTATCGAGCAGGCCACGGCGGGGGACGTAGTTGGCGGCGGTGCTGCCGCTTTCACTCAGGGTGCTGATGCTCTCCTCGCCCGAGAGTAGGTTGCGCCAAAACTCCGCGATATTCCGTGCGCCGGGGAAGCGTCCGGCCATACCGATAATGGCGATGCCCTCGTAGGGCTGTTGGGCTGTGCTCATCTGCTGGCGTGATTAGCTGGCAGCGTGCCATCGCCAAGCGCGGTTTTTAATCCACGAAGGCGAACTCGTTCGTCTCTAGGAGTATCTGCGCGTATTTCTCCCAAGACGTGAGGGAGCGTCGCGCGGGGGCGGGGCCGGCGAACTGGGCTTTGCTGCTGTATTCGGGGCCAGTGGCGGTGTGGAGGACGGCGTTCCATTGGAAGGAGTCGGAGTTTTCATCGCCCCGGCTTTCTAACAAGAAATCGAGAGTGTCGCCTTGCTTGAGTTCGACGCTAGTGAGGGGCGGAGGGAGGGCGGCTTTTGGCTCGATGATCCACTCGGTGAGCTGGCCCGTGCGGCTGCTGATGATGCGGGCGACGACGCCATTTCCCGCCTCGGCGGGGCGATGGACGCGCCCGCTGATGGCGAGGGTGCAATCCGCAGGCGCGGTGAAGCGGCGGATGGCGGCGAGGTCGTGAGCGGGGTGGCCGCCTTCGGCATTGATGGTGACGTAGCCGAGTTTCGCGTCGGGGAGCTTCGGCCCGCCCTGCCATGCGCTGCCAGTCCAGTGCGGGAGTGGGGTGAATGTGGCGCGCTGCGTGGCGGGATCGTAAATGCCGCTGCCGTATTGCCAGAGCGGCGAGGCGGCTTTCTCCTTGCTCAATGTGCCCTGCTCGCTGGTCACGTATTTTATGCCGATGGTGGTCTCCTCCGGCGTGGCGGGGCGGGCGAGGACGCGGGCGTAGAGGCTCTGGACTTGTGGGGGCTCGATGCCGCTGCTGGCGTATTCCGGGGCGGCGACGAGGGCGGCGGCGCGGGCGAGGATGAAGGGGCTGTTGAGCATATAGAGGGCTTGCTGGGGGACGTTGGTGGTGGCGCGCTGGGGGTTCATCAGGTCGGGGCTGGCAAAGTCGAAAGTGCGGAGCGTGGCGGGGAGGTTTTGGCGGTCAATGTAGCCGTAGATGGCGCGGCGTTTGGCGGCGGGCTGGGCAAACATTTGGATGGGGCGGCCAAACATTGTCTCATCGAGATCGCCGGATGCGGCGAGCAGAGAATCGTGGAGGGCTTCCCACGTGAGACGCTGGCGATTTTGGTGCCAAAGGAGGCGATTATCGGGGTCGGCGGCGATGCCGTCGGCACGGGTATCGCTGGTCTGCATCCAAGTGCTACTCAGCATCAGCGTGCGGTGAAGCTTTTTCAAACTCCAGCCGTCGGCGACGAATTTCGTGGCGAGGAAGTCGAGCAACTCAGGCTCGCTGGGTGGGTCACTTTTCGCCCCGAAGTCGCCGGGCGTGCGCACGAGGCCGGTGCCAAATTGGTGCATCCACACGCGGTTCACGAGCACGCGAGCGGTGAGCGGATTTTCCTTGGCGACGATGGCGTGGGCGAGGTCGAGCCGCCCGCTACCAGTCTTCGTGAAAGGCTGCGCGTCTCCGCCGAGGAAGGAGATGAAGCGGCGGGGGACTTCATCGCCTTGGCGGCCTGGATTCCCCCGGATGAAGACGTGGGGGGTGACGGGCTGCGGCTTGTCCGTGAGCACGTGGGCGCGCGGTGGTGCGCCGTCGGCGAGTTCGGAATCGGCGATTTTAGTTTCGATTTTGCGGCGGTCGTCGCGAAGTAGTTTGGTGAAAAAGCGGGCTTTTTGTAGAGCTTCGATACTTTCGACGGGGAGAACGACGGGCAGGCCAGTGGCGAACTGGATTTCGCGGGTGAGGTCGCGGGCGGTTTTTTCGTCGAACACACGCAACTCGGCCTCGCGCACTGCGCGCGCTTTTTCATAAGCTGCGCTGGCTTTGCCGCCCGGCAGCAGTGGAAGTTTGGCGGGGTCGCTTTGTTCGTCGCAGGAGGCAAAGACGCCGTAGAGCGCGTAGTAATCCTTTGCGGAGACGGGATCAAATTTGTGATCGTGGCAGCGTGCGCAGGTAATAGTGAGCGCCATCGTGCCTCGGATCGTCACGTCAATCCGGTCGTCTATGATGAGGTTTTGGTCGTTGAGAAAACGACGACCGAGTGTGAGGAAACCGAGCGCGGCGAGGTCGTCCGGCCCTGCACCAGAGAGGTCTGCGGCGAGTTGGCGGATGAGGAATTGATCGTAGGGAAGGTCGTCGTTCATCGCGCGGATGACCCAGTCTCGGTAGGTGTAGGCGAAGGGATATTCGCGGCTGTCATTCCCCGCGAGGTAGCCGCGATGGTCGGCGTAGCGCGCGACGTCGAGCCAGTGCCGCCCCCAGCGTTCGCCGTAGCGCGGAGAGGCGAGCAGGCGATCTACGACTTTGGAAAAAGCGGCGAGAGTGGGGGCGGTGTCTTTTTCAAAATCCTCCACATCCTGCGCGGTCGGCGGCAGCCCTGTGAGCGTGAAGGTGGCGCGGCGGATGAGTATGTAGCGCGCGGCGATGGGCGAGGGCGCGAGGTGCTTGGCTTCGAGCTTTGCGAGGACGAAGCGGTCGAGGTCGCTGCTGGCCCATTGGCCGGGATCGGCGGGCTGAGGAATGGCGGGATTTGCGATGGGCTGGAAGGCCCAGTGGCGCTTCGCGGCGTCGGCGATGTTGTTGGCGGCAGGCTTGTCGTTCTCGGGCCAAGGCGCTCCCATTTTTACCCACTCGGTGAAGGCGCTGATCTGCTCGTCCGGCATCTTTGCAGCCTTGGCGGGCATGTGGTTGTCCGTCTCGTGGCGGATGCTTTTGATGAGCGAGCCCTTTTCCGGCTCGCCGGGGACGAGCACGACGCCGGAGTCGGAGCCTTTGAGTAACGCCGCGAGCGAGTCCACGCGGAGCTCGCCCTTTTGCTTCTCGGGGCCGTGGCATTTGTAGCACTGGTCGGCGAGGACGGGGCGGATTTTTTGCTCGAAAAACTCAAGCTGCTCCGCGCTCGGAGTAGCCCACAGAGCGGGCGCGCAGGCGATGAGTAGGATGGTGAAAAGACGGAGCATGAGTGCTGAGACAATCAGCGGCGGGGCTGGGGGCTTAGGAGGCGTGAGGGGAAACTTCGAACTTTGAACTCTGAACTCTGAACGTCGCTGCTACCGCGAGCGTTCTGAGTTTAGAGTTCACTTCCTCATACTCACGTAGCGCAAGCCTGGGAGCGGCTTCACGAGGCGTTTCATTTCGAGGAGGAGGAGGGTGCTGCTCACTTTGTAGCTGGGCAGGCGGGTGCTGGTGGCGAGTTCGTCGAGGGTGAGTTCGCCGACTTCGAGGGCGGTGATGATGAGGGTCTCGTCTTGCGTGAGCTTCGGAGCGGTGGTGGCAGCAGTGGGGGCGTCCGCTTTTCCCGGCGCAGCCGTGCGCTGGCTGGGGAAGAGAGCGCCGAGGTCATCGAGGATGTCGCCCGCGCAGGTGACGAGCCGCGCGCCTTGCTGGATGAGCTTGTTGGACCCTGCGCTGGTCGGGCGATCAATCGGCCCCGGCACGGCATACACGGAGCGGCCTTGCTCGATGGCTTGGTTGGCGGTGATGAGTGCGCCGCTATTCATCCCGGCCTCCACGACGAGCAGCCCGCGCCCCCAGCCGGCGACGATGCGGTTGCGATACGGGAAGGTCTGGCGGTCGGCGGGGCGCTCCATCGGGTATTCGCTCACCACGGCTCCGCTGGCGGCGATCTTCTCGGCGAGGCCCTGGTTTTCCGGCGGGTAAAGGCGCGAGAGCCCACTGCCGATCACGGCGATGGTGCGGCCATTCGCGGCGAGTGCGCCTTGGTGCGCCGAGGTATCAATGCCCCGCGCAAGCCCGCTCACCACGGTGTAGCCCGCGAAGGCGAGTTGGTAGGAGAGTTTCTTTGCACTCTCGGTGCCGTAGTGCGTCACATTTCGCGAGCCCACGATGCCGAAAGCGTGAGCATCCTCCGCGCGCAGATCGCCCCAGATGTAGAGCACCATCGGCGGGTTCGAGATCGTGCGAAGCTGCGCCGGGTAGTCCGGCGAACTGCCCGAGATCACCCGCGCACCAAACGCCTCCACGCGCCGCAATTCCTCCGCGAGATCCACCGTCGTCTCCCACGCCGCCACCGCCGCCGCCGTCTCCGCGCCCACCCCGCGAGCCGCTGCCAGAGCGGCTTTGCCAGCGGAAAGGACACGCTGCGGCGTCTCAAAAATCTCCAGCAACGCACGCAGCCGGACGGGCCCCACGCCGGGGATCATATTCAGAGCGATACAGGCTTCAGTTTCTGTCACGCGCCGAAACTATTTCGGCATCCGCTGGCTGTAAAGTCGCGCGACATCCGATGTGGCACAGGCTTTCCAGGCCATGAGAGCGCCCTGCAATCTACACAAGTGCGGCTACCGCTGGCCTTCCTTCGCCCAAGCATCCTTGAGTGTGATCGTCCGGTTAAAAACGAGCGCGCCCGGCTTCGAATCCGCATCGAGGCAGAAATACGCCAGCCGCTCGAACTGATACCGCTCCTCGGCCTTTGCCTCGGCCAAGGATGGCTCTAGTTTGGCGCGGATCGTCTCCAGCGAGCGCGGGTTCATTACCGTGGCGGGGTGGCGTCCATCTTTTTCCGGATCGGCTTCGGTGAAGAGCCGATCATATAGCCGCACCTCTGCATCCACGGCGTGCTCGGCGCTGACCCAGTGGATCGTCCCCTTCACCTTGCGCCCGGCAGTCGGGCCGCCGCTCTTGCTGTCAAAATCCGCCGTGCAGCGCACCTCCACCACCTCGCCCGCCGCGTCTTTCACGACCTCATCGCATTGGATGATAAACGCATATTTCAGCCGCACCTCGCCGCCCGGTTTCAGTCGGAAGTATTTCGGCGGCGGCACCTCGGCGAAGTCCTCTTGCTCGATCCACAGCTCCCGAGTGAAGGGCACCTCGCGCGTCCCCGCTGTCTCGTCCGTGGGATTATTTCCCGCCGCGCAGAGCTCCGTTTTCCCTTCGGGGAAATTGGTAATCACCACCTTGATCGGGCGCAGCACGGCGAGGCGACGCAGCGCGCGCCCATTCAGATCCGAGCGGATGGCGTGCTCCAGCACCGCCATATCCGTGAGCGACATATACTTCGTCACCCCGAGCTGATACGCGAACCCGCGCAGCGCCTCCGGCGTCACTCCGCGCCGCCGCATCCCCGAGATCGTGGGCAGGCGCGGATCGTCCCAGCCGCGCACCAGTTTCTCCTGCACGAGCAGCAGCAGCTTGCGCTTGCTCATCACCGTGAAGGTCAGACTCAGCCGTGCAAACTCATACTGATGCGGCCTCGGAACCCACAGCCCGACTTCATCCACCAGCCAATCATACAGCGGGCGATGCACCTCAAACTCCAGCGTGCAGATCGAGTGCGAGATCCCCTCGATCGCGTCGCTGAGGCAGTGCGCGTAGTCATACATCGGGTAAATGCACCACGCGTTCCCCGTGCGATGATGCTCCGCGAAACGGATGCGGTAGATGATCGGGTCGCGCAGATGCAGATTTGGCGACGCCATATCAATCTTCGCCCGCAACGTCTTCGCCCCGTCCTGAAACTCCCCCGCGCGCATCCGCGCAAAAAGATCGAGATTTTCCTCCACCGTGCGCTCGCGGAAAGGCGAGTGCCGCCCAGGCCGCTCCGGCGCACCGCGAAACTCCGCGATCTGCTCCCCCGTGAGATCACACACAAAAGCCTTCCCCTTTTGGATCAGCGCCACCGCAAAGCCATAGAGCTGCTCAAAGTAATCGCTCGCGTAAAACGGCTCCGGGCCACCGTCCTTCAGCCCCATCACCCCCTCCGCCCAGCCGCCCACCAGCCAGCGCACATCGCGCTCGATACTCTCCACATACTCCACTTCTTCCTTCGTCGGATTCGTATCATCCATCCGCAAATTGCACCGCCCGCCAAACTCCCGCGCGATACCGAAATTCAGACAGATACTCTTCGCGTGCCCGATGTGCAGATACCCATTCGGCTCCGGCGGAAACCGCGTGACCACCCCCGGATACCGCCCCTCCGCGACATGCTGCGCGACGATGTCGCGGATGAAATCAGACGGCGGTTCAGGCGTAGCAAGCGGCTCATTACTCATGATGAAAAAAGAAGCCCCATCTTGTAAGCAACCCCTCCACTGGAAGTCGAGAACCAGCGCGTCACTTTCCGCGAAATGCCGTTCACTATTACTCCGCCCTTCATTCCGGCAACATTTTCAAGAACATCCAGAGAGACGCCTTGCTTGGAGACGTTGCCTGTTTTATGCGCGAGTTCATAACGTCCCGTTGCTTACTTCCCGTAAATCCTGCTAATCCTGAAAATCCTGTCTAAAAAGAGAGACAGGATTTTCAGGATTAGATTGATGAACAGGATTTCCGAATGGGCTGATATTCTCTCACAGCGGATTGCCGTGGCCGATGCCGACTCCTACGTCCGTAGCCGCGGCAACCGTGGCAGCGCCCAGCAGATGCTCGATATTCTGGCACAAGCCCCGTGCATCGAGCCCGAGCACTACGACTGTTTGCCTGCGGATACGAACAGCTAGAGATCGAAGTAGTGGTCTATTTTGAACCACGAAGGGCACGAAGAGCACGAAGAGTAGCGATGAAAGGGCACTCTATACCTGCTATTTCCTTCGTGCTCTTCGTGCTCTTCGTGGTTCAAATCAAAACTATACCACTACTGAGATCGAAGATACCAAAACGATTCCGCGCGACCCCATCACGCCAAATCAAAAAGCAGCGCCTCGGCGTCGGCGGTGGCGGTGAAGGTGAGTTCGCTGTCGCCTTCCACACTTGCGGCGTCGCCGGTATCTAGCGCGTGGCCATTGAGCGTCATCGCGCCGCGCATCACTTGCAGCCAAGCGCCGCGCCCCGCTTGCAGTCCGTGTGCGATTTCAGCTCCCGCTTTTAGCCGCAGGCGGAAGACCTCGGCATCCTGCGCGATCGCGGCGGAGTCGTCGCGACCGTCGGGGGAAATGAGCAGCACCTTCGCCTCCGCATCGCGCTCCGGCGAAGGATGCCACTCGGTATAGCCGGGCTTTAGCGCGCGCTGCGAGGGCTGTATCCAGATTTGCAGGATGTGGACGGGCTCGGTGGGCGAGGGGTTGTATTCACTGTGCATCACGCCCGTGCCCGCGCTCATCAGTTGCACTTGGCCAGCCGTGAGCGTGCGCCCGTTGCCCATACTGTCCTTGTGCGCCAGCGCTCCCGAGAGCACGTAGCTGAAAATTTCCATATCGCGATGCGGATGCGACGGGAAGCCGCCGCTCGCCGCGATGTGGTCTTCATTGATGACGCGCAACGAGCGAAACCCCATCTGCGCCGGGTCGTAATAGTCGGCAAAAGAAAACGTGTGCTTTGAATCCAGCCAACCGTGGTTTGCGTGCCCGCGCTCATTGCTCCTGCGAATAGTAATCATACAGCAGACTATAGCCGCATCGCCCACAGAGTCCACAAAAGGAGGGGCGGTAGGCAGAGTTGATGGTTGATGGAGAAGCGCACCCGCACAGCAAACACCCCAGCCCGAGCGACTCCGCGCGAGCTGGGGTGCTGCGATTTTTCTACCCATGTTTTATTTCTGCGGCGGCGCAGGGTCTGGCGTGGAGCTATCGCCCGTCGGCGAATCATCCACCTCAAATCCATACTCCGTCAGCTTCTTTGGATTGCTGCGAAACTTACCCAGCAACACATCCCGCCGCGCGCGGATGCCCTCATCCACCGTCGGCAGATGCCTATTTCGCTCACCCGTCGCCGTCTCGGACTCCTTGCGCGTCCTATCCGCAATCGCATCCTGAGCCGCCGCACTTCCCAGCGCCGAGCCATACTTTTCCTCATCCTCCATCCCCCCGAGCGGCGAATCCGCCCCCATCTCCACGTGCTTGGCCAGCATCGCCTTCGCCAGCGCGATGCGCTCGCTCGGGTCCGTCGGTATCTTCACTCTAAAGTTCTTCCTTGGCATAATCAATATCACCTCCTAACGCCGCCCAACAGGCGTGCAGCATCTCAGACAACGCACCCCGCACTTTTATTCAAAAGAATCGCAAATTATTTTTCAAACATCGCCCCACCCATCCGCCCCCTAGCGTCTCCCATCTGGCAAATCGAACCACCCACCCAGCACATCCCGCCTTCATTCCACTAAAAAGAACGCCCCACCCCCCGCATCGCCCCACCCACTCCCGAGATTCACCCACCCGCCCCCTCAAAGCTACATCCACCCGCAAAATCGAATCCCCCACCCACCCCATAGAAAGCCAAATCACCTCGATGGATCCATCAATCCCCTCCCTCAAAACCAAAACCCACCCCCATCAAACCCCAATCCGCCCAATCGAATCCCCAATCCCAAGAATCCAACAGCAAATCTGCCAAATCAGTGCCGCAATCCGCAGTATTGCACGTGATATACAGACTATTTTTGTCGCAATCAGAGGAGTTGCCGCACCAATCGAAAGATATCCGTTCCCTGATCCTGCGGCCATTCCAGCGCGTTGCCAACCAAGTTCTCCGCCCGCTCACACGCGAGAGACACTTTGGCCATGAGCGAGGCCGCATCGTAGTAATTCTTCGCATATTCTGGCCATTCCCGCTCAAGGCATCGCTGGCAATCGTGCCGATCGCTGAAAGGACGGCTTGGGCGAAGGTGCAACCATAGCCATAGCTCGAAACACGGGTTACTCATTGCGATATGGGTATCCTTCCGCCCGCGAGCGAGATCGTAGGCTGCGCGCAAATCGGCTTCCTGCCACGCATCACGATCAATGATAGCCCAATATTCCGTATTCGCGCCGGGGCGTTTGCGGCGCTCGTATTCGATGAGCCGCTGGACGACATCCACGGGGTTTGATTTATAAGTCGGATTGCCGAGGATTTTCAGTCGAAAATGCCCGTCGCGCCCCGGTCGGAATTCTTGGAAATACATCGGCTCCGTCTCCGCCCTCTCTGTCGAGATGACGTAAAGCCGCTTGGTTTTTTTGAACCCACCCAGACGCCGTTTCATCAGAGTTCGGCAACAGTTGCTTTCTGTTTCGTCGCACGAGGGCCAAACGGCCTCAAATGCGGCACACCGGAAAAACGCCCTTCGAGATACGCCTTCCTCACATCCTTATCGTAACGCACCTCTTTATAGTCCGAGAGACACTCCATCTCCGTCTCGCCATGTTTCCCACGTTCAATGAACCACATTTCGTCCCGCCGGAAAATATCCTGCGTCATTAGCTGCACATCATGCGTGGTAAAAATGAGCTGCGCCCGCGTTTCGGCAGAGCGCGAGCCAAGATAGCTTTGGAGCAGCGCCCCTGTGAGCTGCGTGTGCATACTGCGATCCAGCTCATCAATGATATAGACCTTGCGGCTTTTCGCAGATGCCAGTTCGTGAAAGAGCGGACACAAATCGGAGAGCCGCAGCGTGCCATCCGACTCCTCGCTGGATTCAAATGCCACCGGCTTCCCCTCCGTATCGCGCCGATACGTGACGATGCGCGAAGCATTCGGCTCCCCGTCTTTCATATAGATGCTATAGCGATGACCATTCGAAGAGCGCAGCAGCATCCCGCTCCCAGCCTCTTTTATGTTATTTAAGATGCCCTCTTTGATCTGCGTGGAAACTGGCAGCGACTCCAGTGGCACCGCCACCGCCGCAATCGTCTCCACGCCAGTATCTGCACGGTTCAACATCATCGCTGCAAAATCACGCAGCTCATTCCGATCTGCCTCCAACGTCTCCAGCGAGAGGTAATCAGCATTGGGATCGAGCACCACGAGCTGATCCCGGAACCAACGGAAAATCGGCGCAAGCAAAGTTAAATTCCGATCCATCGCCTCATGCAAAAAAAGCTGATTAGGGCGAGTCCCCTTCGCCAGCACTTTTGCAAACATCCGATCCTCCTCTGACATCGCACGCCGCTCCCACCAATCTAGCGAGAATAAAGCCTCCCCAGCATCTCCCCCGCTTCTCCGTGTGAAATAAACGCGATTCGTCACCGCCCGAATCTCGATAAGCGACTCCTCCGTCACCTCGCGATTCGTCACGCCAAAGCGATAACGAAACATCCGCTCCTCGCCCTCAAACTCCACGATCATATCAAACTCAAAAATCGAAGGCTCCCCCGCCGCCGAAGGCCGCAACTTAAAAGGAATCCGCCCCGTAGCCCGATCAGGCCGCGTCCCTTGCACCACAAGAAACTGCGCAAACTCAAACACCCGAGTAAAATTCGACTTCCCCGAAGCATTCGGCCCCCAAATTGCCGCCGTCTGGAGCAAACGACACGGGAATTCATCCTCATCTACAACTCTATCGAGATGTTGCGACTCCTTTGAAGCCAGCATGGAAAATTCGACGAGATCATCGAAAGAAAGAAAATTTTGAACCGAGAAACGTGCGAGCATGAGATAGATGGTATTCGGAAGGATTGTCTCTGCAACAAGAATCGAGCCGTGATTAAATTCACGGAAATAATTTAGATTTAGAGAAATAATCACTAAATGTTATCTTTGTTACTTGCTTTTTAACGATATCGTTTATATCATCTACGTATGTCATCAAATCATGAATTCACCCAAGAGGGCTCCAATCAGCAGTTGATACAAGAGATCGAAACGTCTTTTGCTTCCCAAACAAAACAACCAAAGACACCCATCCCACGAGAAAAAGGAGCACGCATCTTTTTCACAGACTTCTTTGACGTCCTTCCAAAAACATTATCGGATTACGGGGCGTTCAACGTAGCGTGCATAGTAGATTTGCCACTGTTCATTGACCCATTCTTGCTTTTCACGAGTAAGAAAGACGCATATCAAATCCTACACGCGGAGATCATTCGCTACCTCCAATTCCTCCGGGACAAATCTTTGGAGGCTGGCATTTCGGATGGTCTTCTTAAAGCCTGGTATTGCTTTCCAGAGGTTAAGCAGAATTGTCTTGGGTTTTGTATCAATGGAAGCAACGGACGTGGTCTTGGAATGAAATTCGCGAAAGCGCTGAACGAAAATTTAAACAAACTCTTCAGCGACTTCGGAAACGAAAAAGTCACGAAGGGATCTCATCTGGAAAAGCTTGTGCTGATTCGGGAGAAGGTAGGAAAAGATAATATTAGTGATTTCACAACTAATCTAATCAAGGGATACCTACTCGAATACACACAAGAATTTGCCAAAAAGCATATCCTTCAAGACAAGCGAAAAGAGGTGAACGTGCCGCGAATTAAGTTCAACTACGATCTCTGCGTGTGGGAAGACGGGGTATTTGATCTCCCATATCTAAATAGTGACTTTGTCCTACTTACGCCTAAAGACTTACTCACAAAGGATGACACTTGGATCAATAAGGAAGATTTGCGTCGTGACTTCCCCACCATTCGAGAGGCTATCTCAAACGATGCGTTGCGTGGTCAGATTGATCATTATTTCCGCAGTGTTCTACCACCTAGCCCTACTGCTAAAGATGAAACTTTTGCGATGGAAAAGACACTGAGAAAATTTCCAGCACTTATTGATCACTTTATTCGGAGTAAAGAAGACAGAGGGGATGAGGCAGTTCAAAGAAGTGCAGATAAGGTTCGAGAGGTGGACAGCCGATTAGTTCAGAATGTCCGCGATTTAGTTCAACTCGTCGTCCAGCACGGGCCATTTTACTTGACGCAGGAAACAACGCAGGAGGAGACCAGAAAGAAGATTGAATACCTCAAGCAGGTGATTGAAAACCAAGACGGCTACCGTATTTTCTATGTGAAAGGAAAAGCTGTGGAACGGGAAAAAGATCTCCAAATTTTGTTCAAACTTGTGTGGGAAGGATCACCAAGCTCGGTGGACACCGAAGTGAACAATGGTCGCGGCCCTGTTGACTGCAAAGTCTCACGAGGAGCGAAGGAGAGCACATTGGTTGAATTCAAGTTGGCGAGTAATTCGCAGTTAGCACGGAATCTAGAGAACCAAGTAGAAATCTACGAAAAAGCGAACAACACGACAAAATCTTTTAAGGTCATTCTTTTCTTCACGGAATCAGAAGAGATAATCGTTAAATCTATTTTGAAGAGACTGAAAGAGCCGAAGGCAGCGGGGATTATCTTGATTGATGCTCGCCAAGATAACAAGCCGTCAGCTTCTCGTGCTTGAGCATTACTTCTTTTGAAACAGCCTGCCTATAAACGTCATTGTCTCGCTATAGTGACTTCTTGCGCCGACAGCACTTGCTCTTTAGCCGACTATCGCACCTGGCACGCCGCTGGGGCGTGTCTTTACGCATCAACAGAGCGATGAAGAGGATCAGTGCGCCATCGCTTCGCCGATGCCTATGCTCTTGGCGGTATGAAGGACGGCGGTGAGGCTGGTAGTCCATGAAAGGAGGGGCGGTAAGGATGCGGCTGGGCCTGTTTGCCGTTGCAGGGCGCGGCGGGGTGGGCTTTTCTTTGCGGGTATGAACTATTCTCTTTTTGATCTCACGGGTGAAGTCGCAGTCGTCATCGGAGCCACGGGCGTGCTCGGGGGCTCGCTGGCTGATGGGCTCGCGGCGGCGGGCGCAAAAGTCGCCGTGCTCGGGCGCAATGCCGGGCGTGGGCAGGCGCGGGTGGATGCGATCCGCGCGACGGGCGGTGTGGCGGAGTTTTTTGCAGCGGATGCGATGGATCGGGCGAGTTTGCACGACGCGCATCTCGCCATCGTGGAAGTGCTCGGTGCGCCGACGGTGCTCATCAATGCGGCGGGCGGAAATGATCCGAAGGTGACGGTGACGCCCGAGCGCCCCATCGAGGCGATTGCGCTGGAGGATTGGCGTGCGAATTTCGAGCTAAACCTTGTGGGCGGCGTGCTGTTGCCGTGTCAGGAATTTGGCCCTGCGATGGGCGAACGTGGGCGCGGCAGCATCATCAATATCGCCAGCGCCAGCGCGCGCATCCCGCTCTCCCGCGTGGTCGCCTACAGCGCGAGCAAGGCGGCGGTGCTGAGTCTTTCGCAGTTCCTCGCTCGCGAGTGGGCGACGAAAGGTGTGCGTGTGAATTCGCTGACGCCCGGTTTTTTCCCAGCGGAGCAAAACCGCAAGCTGCTCTTCAACGAAGACGGCTCGCCGAGCGCCCGCACGCAAGCGATCTGGGGCCACACGCCGATGAAGCGCTTTGGCGAAAGCCACGAGCTGATCGGGGCCTGCGTCTTTCTAGCCGCGCACAAAGCGTCGTCGTTCGTGACGGGGATCGAGCTGGTGGTGGATGGCGGTTTCCTCGCGCAGACGATCTGACCGCAGTAGCGACGGGGGCGGCGCTGAGGCGAAGCCCAAGGAGCGGCGACAATCCTGTCGCTGTCCTAAAAGCGCAAAGCGCCCAATCTGATACGCGCGGTTTTCGGAAACTGCACGGTGCTCGTATTGGGCGCTTCGCGCGTTCTGGGAACACCGACAGGAATGACTACGTCGGTCTTCGATTGTCGCCGCTCCTTGGGCGTCGCCTCCGCTTCGCTATCGTCTCTTTTTTTGTAGAAGTTGGTATCACTCTGTGAGCAGGCGGCGGATGTCGGCGGTGAGGCGTTTTGTCTCGGCTTCGTCTTGGCTGAGGCCGTCGTAGTAGCCGCGGATGCTACCCGCTTTGTCCACGAGGACGAGGCGTGTGCTGTGGATGAATTTTTCATCCACTCGGATAGCGGCGGCGTCTTCGACGAGGGCGAGTTTGAAGCCCTGGATGCTGAGGTCGAAAATGGCGTCGTGTGCGCCAGTGAGGAAGGCCCAGCGGGCGTCGGCATGGAAGCTGGCGGCGTATCGGGTGAGCTGCTCGGGGGTGTCGTTATTGGCATCGGTGCTGATGGAGACGAAGCGCACGCCGGGCTCGTCGCGGAAGGCGCTGTGGAGCTTGGCGACGCGCTGGGTGAGGACGAGGCAAGTGCCTTGGCAACCGGTGAAAAAGAAATCTGCGACCCACACTTTCCCGCGCAACGAGGCGGAGTCGAAGGGCTGGCCGCTGCGCTCGGTGAGGGTGAAATGCGGGGCGTCGTAGTATTTCTTGAGCGGCTCGGGAGCTGGCGAGCAGGCGCTCAAGAAGAGAGCCGATAAAACTACAAACTTCGCACTCTGAACTCCGAACTTCGAACTTCGAACGCTTTCGGCGAAGCCGCCACGTTTTGAGTTCTGAGTTTGTAGCGGCTCGCTTCGCATTGTGAGTTTTGCGACTACGCCTTGTCGGCGGCGGCGGGATTAAACGCACCACCTGAAATGCTGCCGACGCTGAATGCTCCAACGAAGACGGCGAGGACGAGGAATTCTGTGATGTATTTATTCATAGAGGCTGCGCGCTACAGCACGGCGGGATTGCCATAAAGTGAGAAGCCTGTGGTGCGCTCGACGAGCACGTCGAAGACCTCGCCGAGGTGCCGTTCGCCGCCCTCAAAGATGACGACTTTATTGCCACCAGTGCGGCCCATGAGCGTGTCGGGGTTTGTCTTGCTGGGGCCTTCGCAGAGGATCTCCACGCGCTGCCCCACGAAGGGCGCGCACTTTTCTAAAGCGAGGTCGTCCACGAGCGCGAGCAGGTCGGCGTTGCGCGCCTCGCGTTCTGCCTCGGGCACTTGTTCGCCCATTTCCGCCGCAGGTGTATCGCGGCGGGGGCTGTATTTAAAAACGAAGGCATTATCGAACCGCACGCGCTCGAAGACGGCGCGCGTGGCGGCGTGATCTTCGTCGGTCTCGCCGGGGAAACCGACGATGGCATCCGTGGTGATCGCGATGTCTGGCCGGGCAGCGCGCAGGGCGTCGGTGAGCGCGATGTATTTCTCCGCCGTGTAGCCGCGGTGCATGGCTTTAAGGATGCGGTCGCTCCCACTCTGCATCGGGAGATGCGCGTGCGGCATGAGCTTTGGCAGCCGCGCGTAGCACTCCACGAGATCGGCGCGGAAGCCGATGGGATGCGGCGAGGTGAAGCGCAGGCGGCGCAGTCCCGCGACGGCGTGGACGGCATCGAGGAGCTGCACGAAAGGCGTCTTGCCGTCGCGTTTCTCAAACTCGTGGCGGCCATAAAGATTTACGATTTGCCCGAGCAACGTCACCTCGCGGACGCCGCGCGCGACGAGCCCCTCGACCTCCTGCACGATGTCCGCGATGGGCCGCGAACGCTCACTGCCGCGCGTGCTCGGCACGATACAAAAGGTGCAGTGCATATTGCACCCCTGCATGATGCTGACAAACGCTGTCGCCTGCCGCTCTTTCAAGACGTGTTCGCGAATCGTGCTCTGCGAGCCCGCCTCTTCCTCCACATCCACGATACTAAAACGCGCGTCGTCCATCAGCCGCTCATTCAGCTCCACCTTGCGCCGGTAGAGCTGCTCCACGTAGTCGGCGACCTTGTGGAATTTCTGCGTCCCCACCACGAGATCCACATGAGCGATGTCGCGCACGAGCTCCCCTCCCCTGCTCTGCGCCATACAACCGAGAAAACCGAAAACCATCTCCGGCTTACCACGCCGCAAGCGCCCGAGGATGCCCATTTTCCCGAGCGCCTTTTGCTCCGCCATATCGCGCACCGAGCACGTATTAATGAGCACGACATCCGCCTGCTTTTCATCCCCCGTGAGCACGTAGCCACGCTCCACGAGATCGCGCGCGACTTGCTCGGAGTCGCGCTCATTCATCTGGCAGCCGTATGTTTTCAGAAAGACTTTTGGCATCGAAAAAAAGCTAAAGGTAGCCAACGCCCCGCCGTGCGTCTAATAGAGAATAAAATGCCTGACCTTAATCATCTCCTGGCCGCAAACCGCGCGTGGGCGGAAGAAATCCGCTCCCGTGAACCAGAGTTTTTCACAAAGCTCGCAGACATGCAGACGCCCGAATATCTCTGGATCGGCTGCTCAGATTCCCGCGTGCCTGCGAACCAAATCACCGGCCTCCTCCCCGGCGAAGTCTTCGTCCACCGCAACGTCGCCAACGTCGTCGTGCATACCGATCTAAATTGTCTCTCCGTCATGCAATTCGCCGTGGATGTGTTGAAAGTAAAACACATCATCGTCGTCGGCCACTACGGCTGCGGCGGCGTGCTCGCCGCGCTGATGAACCGCCGATTTGGGCTCATAGATAATTGGCTCCGCCACATCCAAGACGTGCGAAATAAACACGCCGCGATCCTCGAATCCTTCCCCGAGGAAGACCGCCACGACCGCCTCTGCGAACTCAACGTCATCGAACAAGTCGTGAACGTCTCCGAGACCACCATCGTGCAAGACGCCTGGCAACGCGGCCAGGAACTCACCATCCACGGCTGGGTCTATCGCCTACAAGACGGCATCCTACGCGACCTCCGCATGAGCACGACCGACGGCACCGCGATGGATTTCCAATACCAACGCGCCCTCAGTGCGCTCGGCAAGGTGTAAGCTCAAAACGATTATTCAGCACTTCCCAAGGTGCCGTAGTATTTAGGAAGTTGCCCCTTTTTTGGGTGTGGAAAAAGGGCTCCTCCGCCGCAGCGTCTCCTCTGCGTCTTTGCGCGAGACATCACCTTCCCATCTCCGTTTCGAGGTTCATGCTCCGTGCGTTCCATTCAAAGTTCGAAGTTCTGTTTTGTCTCCACCAGTCTTGCCACCCGCGCCGCGTGCCCTACAACACTGGTCGTGAAAATTATCGCCGTGGCGAACCAAAAGGGAGGCGTTGGCAAAACGACCACCTCCATGAATCTCAGCGCCAGCCTTGCAGAGCTGGGCCAGCGCGTGCTGCTTGTGGATCTCGATCCACAGGCCAACGCCACCAGCGGCCTCGGCATCGAGCCCACCGAGAGCCTCTCCGCCTATATGCCGATGCTCGGCGAAGCACTCCTCACCGACATGATCGTGGAGACGCCGCGTGCCAATCTCCACCTCATCCCCGCAAACCTCGATCTCGCGGGCGTGGAAGTTGAACTCATCCGCCTCGGCGACCATCTCACCCGCTTGCGCAAAGCCTTCGAGCCCCTCCGCGCCTCCGCGCCCTACGACTTTGTGGTGCTCGATTGCCCGCCCTCCCTCGGCGTCTTGATGACGAACGCGCTCAGTGCCGCCGATGAAATCCTCGTCCCCCTCCAATGCGAATACTACAGCATGGAAGGCCTCGCGAAAATCATCGGCGTCTGCGAACAACTCCGCGACGCTGGGGCTAATCCCGACCTGCAACTCTGCGGCCTGCTGATGACGATGTATCTGCGCACCAACCACGCCAACCAAGTCATCGCCGAAATCCAAAAACACTATGGCGACGTGATTTTCAAAACCGTCATCCCCCGCACCATCCGCCTCGCCGAAGCGCCGAGCCACGGCCAGCCCATCATCCAATACGAGACCACCGGCCTCGGAGCTGCCGCCTACCGCACACTGGCAAAGGAATTCCTCGCACGCATGAATCCCGCACCCGCCGCAGTCAGCGTGTAAAAAATCACCTCTCACTCATTCATTTCCTGCTTCCCACCCGGCGCTTTCAACGCTTACCTGCCGCTCATGCCGACGCTACAAATTAGTCTCCCGGATGGTTCACAACTCGACCACGAACTCACAGAAGCCGTGACCCTTGGTCGCGCGACGGACAACACGCTGCCTATTGATGATGCCAGCCTCTCCAGCCACCACGCACAGCTCTCGCCCGGCGAGCAGGGCTACATTTTGACCGACCTCGGCTCTACGAATGGCACGACGCTCAACGGCGCTCCGGTGAAGCCCGAGGAAGAGCACATCCTCAGTGCCGGCGACAGGATCCGCTTTGGAAGCATCGAGTCCGTCTATGATCCCGAGAACGCGGACGAAGACGCTCAAGACCTGCCCGAGAAAAAGCGCGTCGCCAAAGTTGCCTCGAAAAGTGTGAAGCCGTCGAACTTCCAAAACGCCTCTCCTTTCGAGAAAAAAGCAGGCAAGAAAGAGCCCGCCGCCATCGCCCTCATGGTGTTCGGCATCATCTCCATTATCGCCGCCGCCGCCACACTGGCCTTGGTCTTTGGGATAAAAACAGCGTAGCAGCGACGCCCCGTCGCTCCCGTATGAAATATCTGTGCGTGGCTCTAAATACTTGGCCAATTACGCACGCAAAGCGACGAGGGCGTCGCTTCTACATCACCCCCGCGTCAGCACTGCGTCGAGATTGAGCAGCACATTTGCCACGACCGTCCACGCGGCGGCTTCGGCGGCTTCCAGTCCGGCGGGCAAGCTGCCTGCAAGCTGCTTCGCCTCATTCGGGTGCGCTTGGTAATTTTGTATCTCCGAGTCGAACAACGCACGCAACGCGGCGACTTGTTTTTCCGTCCCCGGCTTCCCTAGGCAGAGCTGAAGCGCCCAACGGAGGCGCTCCTCTACGCTGCCGCTCGCTTCTTTCAAAATACGCTGCGCCAGTGCCTGCGCGCACTCCACAAAGACGGGATCGTTCAGCGTTACAAAGGCTTGTAGCGGCGTATTCGTTGGCACGCGGCGGATCGTGCAAGTCTCGCGGCTTGGCGCGTCAAAAGTCGTCATCGTGGGATTCGGTGCAGTGCGCCGCCAAAACGTGTAAAGCCCGCGCCGGTGGCGATCCTCGCCCGCACTCGTGGGGTAGCCATTTTGCCCGCCATTAAAAGCCACACTCCACAGCCCATTCGGTTGAGGAGGATACACACTCGGCCCGCCCATTTTCGGCGACAGCAGACCCGAGAGCGCGAGCGCCTGATCGCGAATCGCCTCCGCATCCAAGCGGCGGCGCGAGTAGTGTGAGAGGCAGCGATTGCGCACATCCTTTTGCTGCGCCGCCTCGCTCACCTGCGAAGTCTGGCGATACGTGTGCGACGTGACGAGCAAGCGTAGAAGCGCCTTCACGTCCCATGCGAGACCACTGGGCCTCGGCGATTGAAAGGCCACCGCCAGCCAATCCAGCAGCTCGAGATGGCTGGGAAACTGCCCCTGCGTGCCGAAGTCCTCTTCAATCTCCGTGAGCCCCACGCCAAAAATCTGCGACCAAAAACGGTTCACTGCGACGCGCGCGGTGAGCGGATTCTCTGGATTAAAAATCCACTGTGACAACACGAGGCGATCCGCCTTTTGCTCCGGCACTGGCCCGAAAGACGTGGGCATCGCTGGGCTCACTTCTTCACCTGGCGAGAGGAAGTTTCCTTTGTTCAAAATGTGCGACACCCGCCGCTTATCCGCCGCCAGCTCGCGCATGATCGGCAGCTCCAGCGGTTTGATTTTCGCCAACTCTGCGCGCTTCGCAGCAAGCTGTTTGGTGATGTCGCCGAGCGCCTTCGACAGCGGGCGAAAGTAAGCGCCCAACTCCTCGCGCTGCGCCGGCGTGCGCTCACTTGGCTCCAGTGCCAATGTCGCTCGCACGCCCTCGGGCAGCGGCTTTTCGGGCGGCTTCGCGGCGATGCCGGCCTCCCATTCGTGCAGCTCCCGCTCGTAGTCTGGTGCGGCCTCCTTCTCCTTCACCAGCAACGCCGCGAGCTCACCATTCACACGCGCTTTTTCCTCCTCCTCGCGTTGCGTTTTCAGCGGGAACCGTGGCGCTTCGTCCTCGCGATCTGCGTCCTCGGTTTGGTTGAAAATCGCGAAGAGCTGGTAATATTCCTTCTGCGAGATCGGGTCGAATTTATGGCTGTGGCACTGCGCACAATTCGCTGTAAGCCCCATCCACACTTGCATCGTCGTGCCCACACGATCTTTCACCGCCACCACGCGATACTCCTCGTCGTCCGTGCCGCCCTCCACCTGCGTCATCGTATTGCGATGAAAGGCCGTCGCCGTCATTTGCTCCGTCGTCGGCCCCGGCAGGAGGTCGCCCGCGAGCTGCTCGGTGCTGAAGCGATCATACGGCTCGTTGCGGTTGAAAGCCGAGATCACCCAGTCGCGATACGGCCAGATATTCATGCGGAACTTGTCTGAGCCATACCCCGTCGAGTCCGCATACCTCGCGAGATCGAGCCACATCCGCGCCCACTTTTCGCCAAAGCTCGGCAGCGCCAAGAGCCGATCCACCGCGTGTTCGTAGGCTTCCGCCGAGGTGTCTTTTTCAAAAGCCGCCATCTCCTGCACACTCGGCGGCAGCCCCGTGAGGTCGAGCGCCGCGCGCCGTAGCAGCGTGTATCTATCGGCTTCGGGCGACTGTGGTAGTCCGTCGGCGACGAGCTTGGCCGCGATGAAATGGTCTATCGCGTTGCGCGCCTGCATCCCCGGCGGCAGCGCAGGCAGCGCGGGCGATTGCGGCTTCACAAAAGACCAATGCACATCGTAATCCGCGCCTTGCTCGATCCATTTGCGCAGCACCTCCGCCTCGGCAGGCGTCAGCGGTTTGTCCTCTTTCAGCGGCGGCATCACCTCCTCCTCATCCTTGCTGTGGATGCGCGCGATGAGTTCACTTTTTGCAGGATTCCCCGCGACGATGGCCCACTCCCCGTCGCGCTCCCGCAGCGCATCCTCCCGCACGTCCAGCCGCAGCTTCGCCTTGCGCGCCGAGGCATCCGGCCCGTGGCAGTGAAAGCATTTTGAGGAAATAATCGGCAACACTTCGCGGCGAAAATCCACCCTGACAGGCTTCACAGCGCCCGGTTCAGCGAGCGCAGCGGCAGAAAGTGCAGTAAGGAAAATGGAGACGGATATTTTCATTGAGATAAGACCAGAGTAACCACCTCGCCCCACTTTCCGCAGTGCCAGATAATGAGCCTCCTGATATGCGTTCGCAAAATCAGGGAGCTGCTACGAAGCAGGATGGACGCGCCGTTTTACGCTTTCCAGTGCGCGTGCGTGTCTTCGGCTTGGTCGCTAAGGCCGCGCCCGATCTCGGCGCGGGCGGCGCTGAAGCAGCCGCCGAGGATGATGAGTGCGCCGGTGAAGTAGATCCACATGAGCAGGGCGACGACGCTGCCGAAGGTGCCATAGAGGACGTTGAAATTCGCCACGCGCCCGGCGTAGAAGACGAAGAGCTTTTGCACTCCGCCAAGCGCAAACGTGATCCAGAGCGCCTCCAGCCAGACCTCTCGCACGGTCGTCGTCCGCCGTGGCGCGAATTTATAAAAAAGCAGCAGTGCGTAAAACAGGAGCAGCGGCGGAAGCAGCGAGCGCGTGATGCTCACGAGCCAGCCGCCGAGTCCGTAGTCGTAGCGGAACGCATCGGCGTGCTCGCGGTAGTAGTGGTTCACGCTATCGAGCACGGCAGGCGCGAGGATGCCGATGAGCAGGGCGCTGATGAGGATGGTCATCATCAGCAGATTTTTCAGCGGCAAGCGCCACCACGTATATTCTTTCGTGCCCCACGCTTGGTTCACGCCGTGGACGAGGGATTGGAAAAAGCGGAGCGAGCACCAGAGCAGCACGGCGAGGGAGATGAGGCCCGAGCCGAGCCGCGACTGCATGAAGCCCTGCACGGTCGTGCGCAGTTGCTCGGCGCTGCCGAGATCCACGCCGATGTAGTCGGACATGATGCGGAAAACTTCATTCGTCGCCTGCCCGCGGTCGCCTAGAAAACGCGTGCCGATGGTGATGAGCAGCACCGTGAGCGGCATGAGGGAGAAGAGCGCATAGTAGGCAAACGAGGCGGCGCGCTGCTCGCCGTCCGTCTCATTATACTTCACCAGCGCCCGCCACAAAGTAGCCCACACGCGCCCCAGCCGGTGCGGGGGGAGAGGCGGCGCGGTAGGTGTGGTCATCGCGGTGGATGAACTTGGAACTCTGTCCTAAAACCCAAGCCCCGGAGGCAGGCCCATGCCGCCAGTGATCTTGCCCATCTCGCCTTGCATCAGCGCGCGGCCTTCTTCGATGGCTTTTTGGATGCCGGTGAGGATGAGGTCTTCCAGCATCTCCACATCGTTCGGGTCCACTACATCTTTGCTGATTTTGATCGAGAGCACGTCGCCTGCGCCGTTTGCGGTCACGGTCACTTTGCCGCCGCCAGCGGTGACTTCTACGATCTTCTGGCCGAGTTCCTCCTGTGCGCGCTGCATCTTTTCCTGCATCTGTTGCGCCTGCTTCATCATCTTCTGAATGTTCATGAGTGTGTGTATTGGTTGGTTTTAAAAATGGGCGTGAATGAGTTGTGGATGGAACCACGGAATTTGAAAACCGAATAGATTTTTGAACCGCCGATCCGGGCAGATGTTTTTTTCGGGCAAAAAATACGGTGCCGTTAAATCAACCCATCTCGATCACGAGCGGGCGTGAGTTCTGTGGACTTCGTGCGGCGCTGCGGCATCTTCGGGCGATGAGCTATGTTGTAGAGATCGAGGTGGAGTGTCCGTATTGTGGGGAGGTATTCCCGACGACGGCGGATACTTCGCAGGGACGCTACTCGACCATCGAGGATTGCGTGGTGTGCTGCCGCCCCATCGGGCTGAATATCGAGTGCGAACCTGGCGATGTCTTCAGCGTGGAGGCTGATCGGGCGTAGGTTTGACGCTACTTTCCGAGAGGCTTTTTTTCCACGCCTCGGCCAGCTCTTCTACGCTGTGTTGGGTGCGCTTTTTCCAAAACTCGGCGTCGTAGCTCCCCTCGCGCATGGCGGTATTTAGGGCGACGATGAGGTCTTTGTCGTGGTGAGCCGTGACGTAGTTCAGGAAGTTCGCGGAGGTGCGGTAACTGGCGTCGTAGCGGGCGCGTTCGATGTTACCGGGGCGGATGTCCGCCCCGTGAGACTGCGGCTCGTATTGATACCAGCGGAGGTAATCCGGGATGGCCTCGGTGATCCAGCCGGGGCCGCGCACTGCACCGGGGCGGCGGGCGTGGCCGTATTGCTGCACGACGTGGACGAGCTCGTGGACGATGGCTCCGAGGGCTTCGCCTTTGAGGTTTTGGCGAAACCAATTCGGCGCACACATCACGCGATTCCCGGCGGTGGCGGCGACGCCTTGGTAGCTATTGGTGAAGGTAATGCTGAAGGTCTGCGGCGCGGTGAAGCCTTCGCTGGGGAGGGCTTTCACGAGGAGGGGATACCATTTCTCAATGACGGGGACGAGCGTGCTGTGCGCCCACTCGGTGAGGTCGGGCGTCTCCGTGGTCTCGATGGTGTAGCGGTAGCCGCCATCGGCGATCTCGCCGTTTTCGACGATGGTTTTTTCCGCCGGAGCGGCTGTTTTTTCCGCAGGTTGGATTTCGCCGTGGGTGATGGCTGCGAAGCAGAGTGCAGTGAGGACGGTGGCGATAGGTTGCATGATCTTGACGGATGTTGTGTGAGGCGCGCATCGAAGGGAGTTTGTCGCGGGT
>JAYVQK010000300.1:0-3681 GCA_043757005.1 Verrucomicrobiaceae bacterium | reverse complement strand
CCGGTGGCTTGCGCCGACCGGCTGCTTTCGGGCTGAGCCTCCGGCTCAAAAGAAATGCACGCCGCGTCGGAGGCCCGGTGATGTGCCGCGTCGGAGGCCCGGAGGGCCTGCTGGAATCGAAGATAGACGAAGTCAAAGTAGCCGGTGGCGCGAGCCACCGGAATATGCCCCCCCTAAAAAAATCAAGCCCCGGAGGGGCGGCAGGAACTCCGCCGCCCCTGCGGGGCGGATGCCGTGTGGGGCAAGGAACCGGTGGTTTACACCGACGGGCTACTTTGACTTCGTCTATCTTCGATTCGGGCTGGGCCTCGGGTTGAAAGTGTGCGGCGGGTGGGGGCTATTCTCAGGGCGGCAGGGGAAATGAGCCTGCTTTGGGCGAAAAGCATCACGATGCGTGGGAAAAGCATGAGGATGCGGGGGGAAAGCAGGAGCAGGCACTCCATAGCAGGAGGATGCGGAGGCAATGCAGGAGGATGCGAGGGGGCTGTAACGTGCATGGGCTGGAATCCTCACGATGCGGGCTCGCACCGTGAGGATGCGGGTGCACTCCCTCATGGTTTTTGCGTGCATCCTCACGAGGCGGGCTCGCATCGTGAGGGTTTTGCCTCGGAGCGGGATGATTTTTGTCCCCGCCCTCATGGTTCGGGGTGAAATCACCCTGCTTTGGGCAGGAAGCATGATGCTTTGGGGCCAAAGCAGGATGATTTATCGGCGCATCCTCTTGCAGCGATCTTCTTGCACGAAAATTTACGGGCGTTTCCTCGTGCAGGGAGGGCGATGCAGGAGGATGGGTGGGGGTGGGTGGTGAATGGGGGCGCAGGTGCGCTGCTTTTACCACCCGCCCCTCGCCCGTCTTCGCTTTGTAAAACAGATGCGCCCCGTGCGGGGCGCTGCAATTTTTCCAATCAACCATCAACCATCAACCATCAACCATCAACCATTATGGCTTTTAATCCTACACTCCCCACCGAAGGCAGCGAGATAGACGCTGCGGAACTGCGGGCGCAATTTAACGCGCTCAATGACCTCATCGCGGCGCAGGCGGCGATGATCGCGTCGTAAGCCGCGCAGATCGCCGCGCTGACGGCGGCGCTGACGGCGGCGCTGGCGAATACGGCGCAGAATCCGAGCGTCTCGCAGATGGCGCTCGGGCTGAGCGATCCGCCTTCGCAAGTGCAGCTCCAGGCGATCTACGACACGCTCAATACGCTCATCAATCAGCTCGTGCGGGTGTAGGGGGGGGTGATGGTTGATGGACGCGCTTGCGCGCTTGTTTTCCAATCAACCCTCAACCCTCAACCCTCAACCCTGCCGCTTGATGGCCGCGCCATGCGCCCGCTTATCCCGTGAGGATTGGTGCGCTTACGGCTGGAGGGGGGTGATGATGCGGTAGAAGCGGGTGATCGCGGCGGTGGTGTCGCTGGTGGTGATGGTCTGGTCTGTGGCGAGGGTGGGCACGTCTTGGAGGCGCTGCCAGGTGCCGGTGGCGAGGCTGTCGCGGTATTGGATGGTGTAGCTTTTGCCGGTCTTGCCGAGGAATTGCACTTGGTAGCCGCCGGTGATTTTGGCGACGTCGGTTTTGAAAACGCTGGCGGTGCTGCGTGGGTCGGTGCCGGCGAGGTATTCGAGGAGGTTGCTTTGGCCGTCGCCATCGGTATCGAGCGCGGCGTCGGCGGGGCTGAATTTGTCAAAGCCGTTGGTGGTCTCCCATGCGTCGGGCAGGCCGTCGCCATCGCTATCGGCGATGGGCGTCTGGCCGCTATTCACTGCGCCGGGAGTGGCGGTGGCGCTGGCCCAGTTGGCGACGTCATTTCCGATGGCGGTGCGGCTGACGCGCTGGAGGGAGGGGCCGGTGCCGTCCGGCGCGGTGGGCCACGGGGCGGTGGTGTCGTAGATGACTTTATCCACGAGGATAAAAGGGACGACGCCCGCGACGGCGGGGCCGGGGTAGGCGAGTTCGATGTCGGCGCTGGAATTGGCGAGCTTGGGTGTGAACGGGCCATAGATGGGCACGCTCGGAGCAAGGCTGTAGGCTGCGCGGAAGGCGGCGAGCGAGGTGGCGTCGGTGGCGGGATCGAAGCCGACGACGAGGAGGTAATCGCCGGGGCGGATGAAGGTGGAGGCGGGGAAAAGGAAGGCGGCGTCGCCTTTGAGCTTCCAGCCGCTCACGTCCACGGAGCTGGTGGTGATGTTGTGCAGCTCGATGAATTCGTCGCGCGCATTATCCAAGGGTCCGGCGAGGTCTGGCGGGTGATACATGACTTCGTTGAGGATGATGGGGCCGGTCTTGGGCGCGGTGTTCGCGAGGCCGGTGCCAGTGTGAAATTGCGCGTTCGTCGTGGCGGTATCCTGCCCGAAGGTGCGCGCAGTCATGCGCCAAAATTCGGGCTCTTGCGTGCCTGCGGGGCTGCCGGTGAGCATGCGGCCAAAGCTCACGCCATCCGCCGCCGCGCCGAAGCTGACTTGCGAGCGGTAGCCGGTCTGCGCGCCGACGCCATCCACTGCGGTGAGCACGATCTCGTCGCCGGTGGAGCTGAGGGAGAAGCTATTGCCGACGCCGGGTGTGGGGTTGAATTGGCTCTCGTAGAAGACGACGGTGCCGCCCGCTGGGACGGTGGTGCCGCCGGGGATCTGGTATTTTTGCAGGGCAAAATGGTCGTCGCTGAGCCACCAGCCGCCGATGTTAATGGAGCTGGCGGTGGTGTTGAGAAGTTCGATGGCGTCGTCGAAGGGCGCGGTGGAATTGGTGAGGGCTTCGTTCACGACGACGGATGCCGGTAGCCAGTTGCTATCGCCCGGCGAAGGGCTGAGTGGGAAGGTGATGATGTTCGCCGAACCATCTGGGAATCGGCCTTGCGAGATATTCGCCTGCTGCGCGCCAAAGGTGGTGGTGGTGAGGGTGGTGAGGCCATCGCTCGTGGAGAGGAGCACAGTGTCGCCGCCCGCGCTGAGTTTGAAATTTACACTACTAAAGCCCTTCGTGGAGCTGTCGGCATCGAATTTTGCGATGCCTTTTGCAGCCATGAATGAGAGCGCGGGAATCTGCGTGGTCTTGGGCGTGGCAGGCTCGCCACTGAGCCACAGGCCAGCGATGGCGAGCGGCGTGGTCTCGGCATTATACAGCTCGAACCAGTCGGAGCCGGAGCGCGGAGAGGCCAGCCATTCGTTGAATTTCACATTCACCGCGCTGGTGCCGAAGGCGCGGGCGGTATTCACCGCGCCGGGGGTAGCGTTCGTGAGTGTCCACGCGCCGGTGCCGTCGGCAAAGCGCCCAATGGCGGAGTCCGGCGCTTGTGGGCCAAAGGCGATGGCGTCTTTCACGATGCCGTTTTGCAGCAAGAGCACGCGCTGGCCTTTGCGGCTGAGGGTGAAGCCGCTGTGCAGCCCAGTCGTGGTGGCGGTGTCGCACCAGACGACGAGGTAGCCATTCGCGGGCAGGATCGTGGTGGCGGGGAAGGTGTAGAGCGTAGGCAGCAGCTCGTCGTCCGTGAGGTTCCACCCGCTGATGTCCACGGTGCTGGCGGTGGTGTTTTTTAGCTCGATGTAGTCGGGGTGATCGCCCGCGTTTGCGACGGCGGTGACGTTCTCGGCCATGATCTCATTGAGCGTCACATTCCCCGCTGTGGTGCTCGTGGGGCCGTAGGAAAATGCCGACTCCGCCGAGGTGATCGAGGGGTGCCC
>JAYVQK010000299.1:0-3740 GCA_043757005.1 Verrucomicrobiaceae bacterium | reverse complement strand
CGCCTGCGGAGAATTTCACCGCGACATCGGCCTTGCCGAAGACCACGTAGGCCGCTCCGCGATCAGTGCCGCCCTCGTTCGCGAGGTACGCGCCAATGAGCAGGTCGGCAAAGCCGTCGCCGTTCACGTCCCCGGCCGCACTGACCGAGGTGCCGGCGTAGTCGCGGTCGGCGACGCCGGAGAGCTTGAAGCCGTTGCTGCCGTCCAGCCCGGAGAGCGCCACGCTCGCGCCGAAGCCGCCCGCCTTGCCGAAGACCACGTAGCCCGCCCCGCGATTGGTGCCGCTCTCGTTCGCGTATGAAGCGCCGATGAGCAGGTCGGCAAAGCCGTCGCCGTTCACGTCCCCGGCCGCACTCACCGAGACGCCGGCGTAGTCGCTGTCGGCGACGCCGGAGAGCTTGAAGCCGTTGCTACCGTCGAGCGAACCGAGGCTGACGACTGCCGCGAAGGCTGGCGCGATGCGGGCTTCGAGGATTTCGATGAATGAGGAACGGCGAGGTGTGGCTGCGGTTTTCATAACGCGCGCACCGTGGCAGGCACCGCCGCCTTTTGCCAACCCCTTTTCCTCGTTCCCAAGCTCTCGCTTGGGAATGCCGATGTCTTCGAAGCTCCAGCTTCGTCGGGGTGTGATGGGAAGCAGGGCTAATGAACTCCGAGGCCGCACGTGCGAAGCAGAGCTTCGGGGACAAGCGCAATCCCAGCAGTCGTGTGAAATCGGCGATCTTGCGAGCCTGCTCGCGCCACTCCCGCCCCAGCCGCTCGGCTATGATGAAGCTGAGGAAATAAGATTTCTATACTCGCGAAAATTCGTCACCTGCCAGTTGATAAAATACGACCATGAGCACTCTCACCATCCGCCTGCCTGACGAAAAACACGCCCGCCTCCGCGAACTCGCAAAGCATCGCGATATGAGCGTGAATAAAATGATCGAAGAACTGGCGACTATCAGCCTCGCCGAGTTCGACGCGGAAAACCGCTTCCGTGCGATGTCCGCGCGCGGCTTGGTAAAAAAGGGCCTCGCCGTGCTGGATAAGCTGGACGCTGCGTTTGCGCGAAAGTAGCCCGCGACAACTACTGGGGGGCTTACAGTATCCAAAACGAGCCGAAGTGAAAAACTCGGTTGACCGCCTTTGCCACGAGCCCGTAACCTCCGCGCTTCCGTAAAACAACCATACCTCACACCTTGGACTTAAAAGACATCAAAGAGCTCATCGCTCTCATGAGGAAAAACGACCTCTCCGTATTTAAACTGGAGAAGGAAGGCTTCAAAATCACCCTCGAACGCGGGGGAGAACCCGTCGTCGCCACCGCCACTGGGTATGCTCCTGTAGCACTTCCGGCAGCCGTGGCAGCCGTCGCCGCCCCAGCCGCCGCACCTGCGGCAGCGAGCGGCGAGAAACTAAAAGAAGTCACTTCGCCGATGGTCGGCACTTTCTACTCGGCAGTGTCGCCGGAGGCTCCAGCCTTCGCGAAAGTCGGGCAGGAGATCACGGCGGATAGCGTGGTCTGCATCATCGAGGCCATGAAGGTGATGAACGAGATCAAAGCGGAAATCTCCGGCGAGATCGTCGAAGTCGTCGCCGAAAACGGCAAGCCCGTGCAATACGGGCAGGTGCTCTACCGGGTGCGCTAGCGGGCAGTGTTGGTGGGTGATTGTGGATGGCTGATGGGCGCGCATGCCGCGCGCCTGCGCTGTCTTTTCCAATCAACCATCAACCCATCAACCATCAACTTTGACACACAATGTTTAATAAAGTCCTCGTCGCCAATCGTGGCGAAATCGCACTCCGCGTCATCCGCGCCTGCAAGGAGCTCGGCATCAAAACGCTCGCCGTCTATTCTGAGGCGGATGTGGATTCCCTCCACGTCCAGCTCGCCGATGAGGCCATCTGCATCGGGCCGGGGCCGAGCAACCAGAGCTACTTGAAGATTGATCGCATCATCAGCGCCGCCGAGATCGGCGACTGCGACGCCATCCACCCCGGCTACGGCTTCCTGAGTGAGAACGCGCACTTCGCGGATGTCTGCACGAGCTGCAACATCAAATTCATCGGGCCGCCCTCTTCCGCCATCCGGCTCATGGGCGACAAGAACACCGCCCGCGACACCGCCAAACGCGCGGGGATGCCCGTGACTCCCGGCAGCGATGGCATCGTCGCCAACGAAAAGGATGCCCTCATTATCGCCCGCAAGATCGGCTACCCCGTGATGATCAAGGCCACCGCTGGCGGCGGCGGTCGCGGGATGCGCCCGGCGCACAACGACGGCTCGCTCGTCAGCGGCTTCCACGCCGCCAGCGCCGAGGCCGAGAAGGCCTTTGGCAACGGCGATGTCTATATCGAGAAGCTGATCGAAAACCCGCACCACATCGAGTTCCAGATCATGGCCGATATGCACGGCAACGTCGTCCACATCGGCGAGCGCGATTGCTCCATGCAGCGCCGCAATCAAAAAATCATCGAAGAAACCCCCTCCCCCATCATGACCGAAGAAATCCGCGCACGCATGGGCGCAGACTGCGTGCGGCTCGCCAAAGAAGTCGGCTACGTCGGTGCAGGCACCATCGAGTGCCTCATGGACGACAAGGGCGGCTACTACTTCATGGAAATGAACACCCGCATCCAGGTAGAGCACTGCATCACCGAGGAAGCCTACGGCGTGGATCTCGTGAAAGAGCAGATCAAAGTCGCTGCCGGCGAGCCGCTCTCGCATTGGATGTATGATGCAAAGCTGAAATACCACGCCATCGAGTGCCGCATCAACGCCGAGGATCCCTACAACAATTTCCAGCCGAGCCCCGGCAAGATTGAACTTTACTACGCCCCCGGTGGTCGCGGCATCCGCATAGATTCCCACGCCTACGCCGGCTACACCGTGCCTCCCTACTACGACTCCATGATCGCCAAGGTCATCGCCATCGGCACCACCCGCGACAACGCCATCCACCGGATGCGCCGCGCCCTCAGCGAATACATCCTACGCGGAATCAAGACCACCATCCCCTTCCAACAAACCATCATGCACGACCCCGACTTCGTGCGCGGAAAATACCACACTGGCTTCGTGGCCAAGCTGCTAGAGGCGCGGGCGGGGGAATTCCGCAAGTAGAAGCAGCAGTATGAGCGATGGATCTGGAGAGCGGGGGCATGACCCCGCTCTGGAGGGGCCTTCGGGTGGGCACACGGTCGGCTTTGCGAACGGCTGCCCCACCCGCTCTTTCCTCGCCCTCCAGAGCGGGGTCATGCCCCCGCACTCCAAATTGTGTCTCCCGAGTTTTCGGGAGTCCCCTTTAGTTCTTGGAAATGGTATCATCCACGAACTAGACCGCCCCGAGCCGTAACCCAGGCGCACGGAGCGCCCCGAGAAGCCCTACACGCCTCGCACCGAAAGCGCGCTCGCATCCACCAGCCGGAAGTCCCGATCCAGCACCGGGCGCTGCTGCCGCTCATCATACCGCACCGTCCGCCATTGCGCCGCGCCCTCCCGGAAGAGGATCAGCACCTGCCCATAGATTGGGTGATGCGCCTGCGACTTCGCGTGCTCTATCTCATTAGCAAAACCGTATTTCGGGTCCGCCAGCAAGACCCGCTCACTCGCCGCCGCCCCCGCCACCCCCAGCACGAAGTCCGGGAAAAAGCCCCGCCCATCCGGCAGCAACACCTGCACACTCCACGGCTTGCGCGGCTCATTGCGGTGCCACCAATGCACCACCCCCAGCGTGTCCCCATCCAGCACCTTT
>JAYVQK010000298.1:0-3763 GCA_043757005.1 Verrucomicrobiaceae bacterium | reverse complement strand
GCGGGGTCATGCCCCCGCACTCCAGATTGCGTCTCCCGAGTTTCCGGGAGTCCCCTAAAGTGCGCTGCTGCGCGAGAGGCGCGATTGCTTTCCACCATCCCTCTCACACTTTCCGCTCCTGCTCTGAAAAAAAGACGAGGCGGGAGCGGGAGTCGAACCCGCTCGTAGCGGTTTTGCAGACCGCGGCCTTCCCACTTGGCTATCCCGCCGTCGTCGTCAGGGCTCCATCTATTCAGCTTTGCGGAAGGATCGTCAATTTCTTTTGTATCAGATGTCCGTGTGCTGGAGGAGGAGGCTGAGGATGGCTCCGTAGATTTCGATTTGGAGGAGGGCGAAGGCGGCGTCTTGGTCTTTCGGCGCGCGCTCGCCTTCTATATCGGCCTCGGCGAGGTCGTGCCGGGCGGCAAGGGCGAGGCGGGCTTGGTTCAGCGTGTGGACCCACGCGGGGGCGTGGGCGGTGGGGACGGTGAGGGTGGCGTTTTCGCCGTCGGGTAAAGTGGCGAGGTCGGCGCGGACGCGGTCGGTGTGAGTGGCGAAAAGTTCGCGCAAACCGGGCTCGACGTGTTCGCGCCATTCGTCGTCCATTTCCTCATCGGCTCCGCGCGTGGGCGTGCTGTAGATGCGGTCGCGCGCGGCGGTGTCATCGGCCTCAGCGCAGTCTGCAAGCTGGCGGAGCAGGGTGGAAATGAGCGGATCCAGCTCGGAGAAGACGATAGTTTTGGTGCTCCAGACGATGTTCATCGGCTTTTTTCGATGGTGGCGAGGAGGAGGTAGCCGTGGAGTTGTTGCACGTAAAATTCGGCGCGCTCGCGCTCACCGGTCCAGACGATGGAGCGTCCGTTGCGGTGGACTTCGGTCATGTGGATTTCGGCTTTCTTTTTGGCGTAGCCAAAGATGCGCATGAGGACCTTGGTGACGTAGTCCATGAGGTTGATGGGGTCGTTGTGGACGACGACGTTCCAAGGCACTTCATGGGCTTGCTCGGTCTGCGTCTCTTCGAGGGTGATGACTCCGCCGTCGGTGGCTGCGCGGGGTTTGGTAAAAATCCGCATGAGCGGTGCGGCTGCTAGTGGTTGGATAAGCACCTCGCCTGTCGTGGGCGATGGACAGGCGGGGCGCTTGTCCCACTCCGACAGGCGGGGCACCTGTCCCACATCGGTGGCTGCGCGGATCATCGTGCGGCAGGCCGTACGGGTGCTGGCGGCGGGAGGAGTGCGGAGCTTGGGATGCTGGCGGGTGCGGCGACGGGCGTGGCGATTGCGGCTGGCGCAGCTGGCACGGGCGCGGGTGGGGCGGGCGCGGGTGGGGCGAGGAGCATTTCGATCTGGCTGATCCAATTCGCGGCTTCGGGGTGTTGGGGGAAGGATTTCACGAGGGTGAACATCTCGCCGATGGCGCGGTTGCGGTAGCCGAGGATGAGCACATCTTGCGCGCGCGCCCAGCGGAGCGCGGGCTGTCGCACTTGCGCCCAATCGCGTTGCTCGACATCGAGCTTGCGGGCGGCGGCGCGCTCGGTCTCGCGCTTTATGGTGAGGTCCCAGTATTCGAGCAGGCGCGGGTCTTTCGCTGCGCGAAATTCGGGGAGGATGATGGCGTTATAGATGCCGTCGAGATTGCCGGGCGTGCTTTCCCAGCCGGTGGCCCCGCCTTCTTTGGTGCGTTTTTTGCCGCCGTCGCCCACGAGTTCTCCGAGCTGGAGCCAGCGGGAGACGGGGCTGCCGGAGACGGGCGTTTTCAAGATTTGGTCGTGGACGCGCTTTACGATGGAGTCTTCGGCGATGTTCTTTTTGGCGGAGGCCGTCTTTGGGCCTTCGCGCTCTTTGGCCTTTTCGAGCTGCTCGGTGAGGCGCTCGGTGGCGACTTGGTCGGCTTGGATGATTTTGGTAAATTCGATGACCTGTGGGAGCATCGTCTTGGTCTCTGCGCCTGCTGCGTGCTGGAGCGTGAGGGCGAGCCATTGCAGGTGCATCCGCACGGCTTCCTGGCCGAGTTTGTCGTTCAGCGCCTCGCCGTCGCCCTCTTTCCAATCATGAAGTTGCGCGCCCTCGTGGCTCGCGCCGTCGAACTGCACGGCCTTCACCGCTTCTTTCCAAAATGCCGCCGCCTTTTCCGGCGAAGCCGCCGCGGCCATGACTTGCTGGTAGGCGGTGTTGCGGCGGTTCTTGATGCTCGTCTCGCCTTGGTCCCGGAGTTGTTTGAGCGACTGTAGGAGCTGGTTCACGTCCATCGGCGGCGCGTCGCTGACTTGTGCAAATGTGCGCGCGGTGAGTGCGAGGATGGTGGCAAGGAGAAGGCTGCGTTTCATAGTGTATGGGTTGAATCCGATTGTGACGTGGGTTTTAGGCAGGATGTGTTTTTTTGCACGAAGAGAATGAGGATGGCGCAAAAAGATGGGGCAGGGACGGCGATGCTACTCGCAGCCCCTCCCTTCAAACGACGAGGAGTCGTTTCTACGCGCAAGCGCCACACCGAGCTTGCAACAAGTCACCATCGCCCGCCCGCCTGCTACACGCCCGCGAACTCCACCTGTAGCTTCCGCCCGCTCTGCCCGGCGCTGAAGTAGATGCGGCCTTGTGGATCGCACTCTACTCGGCACTCAATGGCCGGAGCCACGCCGTCTTCGGCAGGCACGGCACCTTTGACTACGAAGGTGCCGAGCGAGCGGATTTCGCCGAGTTCGCCTTGGCCTTGTTGGAGCTTCACGCGCGCTTCGGTGCCGCCATTTTCACGCGCACGCCATGGCACTTTGCCCAGCGCGGGTAGTGGCTGGCGGGGCTGCAAGATGATGCCCCCCTCGCCGTCTTCGAGCGTGAGCAACACAGGCCGCAAGAGTTGCCCGCTGGGATGCACATCCGCCGCCGCGTCGCCCTGCACGCGGAAGCCAGTCCATGCCTCGATGGCCGACTCCGCCGCCGACTTGAAATCCGCCGGAGCCTCGCCCATTTGCGCGCGGCGCAGCGTCTCAATGGCCTGCGAAGTCTTCCCCACTTGGCGCAGCGACTGTGCGTAATTCCAATCCAACCGTTTGCCATAGCGTCCGCCCGTCACCGCTGGTTGGATCACCAGCTCGATCTTCTCCGCGTCGCCGATGTCGCCCAGCATCGCGCAGTATTGCAGCAGCACTTCCTCGCTCTTTCCATTCCGCTCGTAGGCGCGCGTCGCGTAGGCCACGGCAGCTTCTTTATCGCCACGATCACGCGCCATGCCGCTGGCCAGTAGCAGCGGCATCCACGCACCGCGCTCGTCGGCAAAGGCAGCGAGTTTTTCTTCCTTCGTGGGGTCGGGCTCGTTGGCTTTCAGTTCAAAGTAAATGCCCAGCGCGGGTTGCACGTTGGGATCTATCCCCAAGGTCTTTTCCAGCGCGGCCCGCTCGGCCTCCACGTCGCCCATCGCATTGCACGTCTGCGCGAGATTAAAGTAACCCCACGGGTCTTGCGATTGCACCTCGGTAAAGCGCGTGATCGCCGCCTTGCTCTCCTCCATTTTCCCGATCATCCGGTAGCCCGCGCCCAGCGCGATGAGCACGTTTGGCTTGTCGCCGAGAAGCTCGCGCGCCCGCTCTAGTGCTTGGATTCCTACCTCCGGCGCGACGCTTTCGCGCAGCATGGATTCGCCAAATTGCACGAGCTGCTCCGGGTGTTTGCTGAGTGGCTCGATCTGCCCCGCAGCGAGTTGCTTGAACTGATCCACGGGCACAATCGTCACGCTCTTCGGGTCCTTCGGATCGCGCAGCAGCTTCACCGCCGCCTTGAGTTGCACGAGC
>JAYVQK010000297.1:0-14999 GCA_043757005.1 Verrucomicrobiaceae bacterium | reverse complement strand
AAGTTCGTGGAGGGTGTGTTTGGGCAGGAAAAGCATCGGTTCGGAACTGCTAGGCGTAGAGGAGGCAAGCCAATCAAGGCAATGGAGGGAGTGCCGCTCCAGTCGCTGAGGGATTTGAAGAATGGAGGAATCATTTATGGCGATCTATATCAATAATCTGTCTGTCCCCTTTCGGCACGCGCAGCGGATTGATTCGGCGAAGCATGACCTCCAGAGCGCAAGGGGATAGGCAGATTATTGACATTTGCTATTTTGTTGGGTTTCGGAAAGGGAATCATGCTGTGAACGCTCCTTTTGCCATGTCTAAAAGTGCCGCCTACGCCGTGAATAGCGATTAATGCTGCTCGAAAAGCGACACCTCCGCTGTGGGCGGACTTTTCGAGCGCGGAAAACTGGTGGCTACGGCGGGGAAGTTCTTTTTTACACACCTCAAAATGGGCAACTCTAGGAAATTCGCTTTTGAAGGGTGGGATGGACGAAACGGACGAAAGGAATTTGGCTTCTTCAGGGGAGCCCTTTCGTCCCTTCCGAATAAGTTTTCGGGGCTCCTCAAAAATCCAAACGATACCACTACCAAAGAGAGGGCTGGCGTTGGCACAGGAAATGATAATAAACACCCACGAAAATGCTCGCCGCTGTATCCAATCGCCGCACACGCACGACCGCTCTTAGCGGTTGGTTGGCGCTGTGGCTGTTTCTTTTCACCGCGCTCGCGGGGCGGGCGACTACGCTTACGGCGGAGGAGCAGCAGATCGCAAACTACCTCACCACTGCGAGCGGCCAGACGCGCGACAAAGCGGCGATGCACACCGACAATCGGCTCATCGCTGTGGCCCGCGCGCGGGCTCAGGATATGGCGCGGCGGAATTACGTGAGCCATGTGAACCCGGATGGCAACGGCCCGAATTACCTCGTGCGCGCGACTGGCTACACGCTGCCTGCGTGGTGGGGCAATGATCGCGCGGCAAACTACGTCGAGTCGCTCGGCGTAGGCTACACGACGGCTTCGGAGACTTGGACTGCGCTCATGGCTTCGCCACATCACCGCGCGCACTTGCTCGCCGAAGATGCGTTTTTCCGCGATCAGACGAGCTACGGGGTCGGCCACTATTTCGATGCTGGGAGCACCTATAAACACTACTGGGTCATCATCACCGCGCCGCCCTCAGACCTCCCCTCCCTCACCATCACCGCACCCGTGGAGGGGGGGAAACTGACCACCTTCAGCGTGCTCGCAAAAGGCCGGGTGAGCGGCGACGGCATCTATGCCCACCTGCAATATCGGCTCGATACGCCTGCCGGAACTGGCGTTTGGAAAGAACTCGCACTGCCCGCTGGCAAAGCAACGGGTGCGTGGTCCGTCAATCTTACCGGCCTCCTCCCCGGCACTCAGACCCTCCGAGCGCGCACTTTAAAAGCAGATGGCTCTACGGCAAAAGAAGTCGCCCACAGCTTCCGCTACATCGTGGTGACGCCGCTCAAGGTGAACGTGGATGGGCCGGGCAAAGTGAGCGATGGCTTCCTCGGCACCCATAGCCGCGAAGTCGGCGCGCTCCTCAGCATCCGCGCGACCGCCGCCGCCGATTTTATTTTCGACCAATGGGAAGGACTGCCAGACACGCCGGGGCTCGATGTTTATAAAGCCGCCCAGACCTTCGCCATGTCCGACGGGCTCGCCCTCACCGCCCACTTCATCGCCAGCCCGTTCACCGCGCTGGCGTCTGCATTTCGCGGCCTCATCACCGCGCCCGACGCCGCGCACGCCCGCTCGGGCGAACTCCTCGCCACACTCACCAAAGGTGGCGGCTTTAGCGGCGTGATCTATTTCGGCGGCCATCGCTACGCGATAAAAGGGCTGCTCAACAGCCTCGGCGACGCCACCGTGAATGTCCCGCGCCCCGGCCTCTCCACGCTCGCGCTCACGCTGCATCTCGATGTGACTGGTGCCGACCCCACACTCCACGGCGTGCTGAATGACGGCCTCGGCGACCTCGCCATCGCCGCCGACCACAACGCCACCGACCCCGCCCTCGCAGGCCGCTACAACGTAGGCATCGCGCCCGACGCCACTGCTGCCGCCACCCCCCAAGGCTACGGCTACGCCATGATCTCCGTGAGTGCTGGCGGCACCGCCACGCTCACCGGCACCCTCGCGAATGGTGCGGTCTTCACCACCTCCACCCACACCACCGCAGGCCACCTCGTCTTTTACAAAACCCTCTACACCGGTAGCGGCGCACTCAGCGGCGAACTCACGCTGGATGCCACCACCGCCACCGGCACCGTCCATTTCCACAAGCCCGCGCGCCCCACCGCGCTTTACTACGCCAGCGCATTTAGCACCGCAAATGAAGCATTCGGCACCCGCTACATCGCACCCCTCGGCAGCGCCCCATGCGTGGAATTCGCGTCCGGCTCCACCGCCGGCTCCGTCGCCCTGAAGGCGGGCGATTTACCCGCCACCGTCGCGCAAACCTTCACCCTCGGCACGAGCAGCAGCGTGCAAATCCCCGTGGGCTGGAAATTAAAAATCAACCCCGCCACAGGCCGTTACACCGGGAAATTTCTCCACCCCAGCGGCACCCAGCGCAGCTTCAGCGGAGTCCTCAGCCAGCAAGACCGCGTCGGCTGGGGCTTCTTCCTCGGCACCACCGAGAGCGGCACCGCGACACTCGGCGCAGCGTTGTAAAAATTGCCGGATGGGAATTGGGTCTTCCGCGTGGCGAGATAAGGGCGCATCGTCTTTTCTAATGCCAAAACAAGCCACCAAGCTCACACCTGCACCATCGCCCGGCAAAGGACCGCTCGTGCAGCGACTCTTTGGCACCATCGCCCGGCGATACGACCTTGCGAACCATCTCCTCAGCGGCGGGCTCGATTTCCTATGGCGTCGCCAAGCGGCGAAAATCGTGCGCGCGTGGGCCCCGAGCACCATCCTCGATCTCGCCACCGGCAGCGGCGACCTCGCACTCGCGCTAGCCAAGGCGTGTCCGGCAGCGGAGATCACCGCCGCTGACTTCTGCCAGCCGATGCTCGATGAAGCGCGCCGCAAAGGCGTGAAAAACCTCGTGCAAGCCGACGGCATGAATATGCCTTTTCCCGATGCCAGCTTCGACGTGCTGACCATCGCCTTTGGCCTCCGCAACATGGAGTCCTGGCCCATTGCACTCGCGGAAATGGCCCGCGTCCTTCGCCCCGGCGGACAACTCCTAGTGCTAGATTTTTCCGTCCCCCCGCCGCCCTTTCGCTGGCTGTATCGCTTTTACCTCCACCGCATCCTTCCCCACTTGGCCACGCTGCTGACGGGGGAAAAAACCGCCTACGAGTATCTCGGCGATTCCATCGAAACCTTCCCCCACGGCGCGGCCATGCAAGCCTTGCTAAAAGAATCAGGCTTCGCCGAAGCCTCCTGCATTCCCCTCACCGGCGGCATTGTTTCGCTCTACACAGGGCGCGTGAAAAAGTCCGCGTAGTGGGGTAAAACTCTTTGCTGAGCCAGCTTCAGCCTTCGCCCACCACTGCCAGTATTTTTCGCAGCGGATGATTCAGCGATTCCCAAACCGCTCCAGCGCCCACTGCTTAAAGACCCCCTGCGCCTTCCCACCCTCGCCGGGAAAGCCGCCGTGCTGCACCATCCACACCACCGCGATGCCCTTGGCAGGATAAATCTCCATATTTGTCGCCTGCGCGCCTCCGTGGCCAAACCAATCCGGCCCACGAAAGAGCCCGAGGCCATAGTTCCAGATGCTACCGTCCGTCGAGGATGGCGTCGAGGATGTGGCCGACGTTGCGATGCGATTCGACCGCGTGACGAAGATGCACGGCGCGGTGGATTTCGTAGCGGTTGCGGCGTCCGTCACGCTCGCGGCTGAGGACGCCGCCGGCCTCCAGCTCGGCGATGATTTTCTGCACGGCGCGTTCGGTGACGCCGACTCCGGCGGCGACTTCGCGCAGGCGCAGCTCGGGATTGTCGGCGAGCAGGATGAGGACGTGGGCGTGATTCGTGAGGAACGTCCAGCCGCCCACGGGCGGCGGGGCGGTGGCGCGGCGAACTTTTTTCTTCTTTGTGGTTGACGACATAAATGCGCTGTATAAAACACGAATCGTAATTCGCGTATTAAATTGCACGAATAGCATAACAGCACATCAAACCAACACAAACCTGAATATGAAAACGTATCCCACCTCAAAAATCGTCCTCGCGTTAGCTGCCGCCAGCGCGCTCTTTACCGCCTCCGCCGAGGCCCTGACCCGGCTGCAGGCGGGTAATAGCCGCTTCGTCGCCAATGCTCCGGCGCATCCGCACTCCGGCCCGGCCCGCCGGGAGGAGACTGCGGCGGGGCAGCAGCCTTTCGCCATCGTCCTCGGCTGCGCGGATTCGCGCACGGGGCCGGAGCTGATTTTCGACCAGGGCATCGGCGACCTTTTCGTGGCGCGGCTCGCGGGCAATCTCGCCGACGACGCGGCGCTGGGCAGCATCGAGTTTGCCGTGGCGAAGCTCGGCGCGCGGCTGGTCGTGGTGCTCGGCCACGAGAAATGCGGCGCGGTGGCGGCGGCGGTGCAGGGCGGCGCGGTGCCCGGCCACATCGGCGCGGTGGTCTCGGCCATCGAGCCAGCGGTGAAAAAGAGCGCGGGCCAGCCGGGCGACGCGCTGGAAAATGCCATCCGCGAAAACGTGCTGGCGCAGGTGGAAAAGCTCAAGACGGGCAGCGACATTCTCGCGCCGATGCTCAGGGACGGTTCGCTAAGCGTCGTCGGCGCACGCTACGACCTCAAGTCGGGCAAGGTGACTTTTTACGAATAGCAGCGACACAAAAAAACGACACGATCATGGACTTTTCATCCGCTCTCACCGCGAGTCTCTTCACGCCGATGGTGCTCGCCTTCGTGCTCGGCATCATCGCAGCGCTTATCCGCAGCGACCTCGAATTGCCGAAGGATTTCTTTGCCGCGCTCACCATCTACCTGCTCTTTGCCATAGGGCTGAAAGGTGGCGCGAAGCTCGCCGACGCACCGCTCGCGCAATGCGTGCCGCCCTCGCTCGCCGCGCTCGGCCTCGGCCTCGCCATCCCGCTGTGGTGCTACGCGATTTTGCGCAAGCTCGGCGGCTTCGACTCGGCAAATGCGGCGGCGCTCGCCGCGCATTACGGCAGCGTCTCGGCGGTCACGTTCGGCGCGGTGCTCGCGTTTCTCGACAGCCAGAAAGTGATTCACGAGCCGTTCCTCCCCGCGCTGCTGGCGATGCTGGAAGTCCCCGCCATCCTCGTCGCCATCTATCTCTACAAACGCTCGCGGCACGACGGCGCTGGCTCCGTGCCCATCGGCCCGGTGATGCGCGAACTTTTCTCCGGCAAATCCATCGTGCTGCTCGTCGGCGGCATGGTCATCGGACTCGTGAGCGGCCACGCGGGCTTCGAGCAGGTCGCGCCCGTCTTCGACGCGCCGTTCAAGGGCGTGCTCTGTCTCTTCCTGCTCGAACTCGGTCTCGTCACCGGCGCGCGGCTCGGCGACTTGCGGCAGGCGGGCGCATTCCTCGCCGTGTTCGCGCTCGTGATGCCCGTCGCGCATGGCGCGCTCGGCGTGTGGCTGGGCAAAGTGAGCGGCCTCGGCGTGGGCGGCGCAACCGTGCTCGGCACGCTTGCCGCGAGCGCGAGCTACATCGCCGCGCCCGCCGCCGTGCGCGTCGCCATCCCGGAGGCAAAGCCCACATATTACCTCACTGCCGCGCTCGCGCTCACCTTCCCGTTCAACGTCACGCTCGGCATCCCGCTCTATTACTGGTTCGCCCGGCAGCTCGTCGCGTAAACACGACCCTCGCTCCATGGAAAACGAACAACGATTCAAACTCATCGCCGGCACCTTCACCGGAGCCGAAGCTGCCCACGTCCTTCTCTCGCTCGTGCAGGCCAAGATGAATTTTCACCATCTGGAAAGAGCGAGCAACGTAGAGCGATTCGGACGCGACGTGGCGGACTCCGAACGCCGCCTCGCAGAACTCACCCGACTACGCGCGGAACTCAAAGCCATCTGCGAAACTGCTGCCGCACGAGAGCAATCGCTGAAAATCAATGGCTGGATCGAGATCGAGGCGGTTTGAATGGGTGAACAAACGCACGTTCCGAGTTGGTAGCTGCGAGGGTGCGGTCATCACTGGTGCTCGGAGGTAGTAGTTGACGGCGCGCGGCCACCGATGCCGAAAGCCACCCCCATATTCGATGGCGACGATGACGAGGAGCCGGATGAAACGTGGACGCCCCCCCCGCGCGGAGAGCGCTGCCTGTGCGCGGAGCCGCGCGGGCACTGGCGAGTGCCACCTTCATCGCCGCGCTGCGCCACGCCCAGCGTGCGACTATGTAAATAAAAAATGCTCTAGTGCGAATGAGAATGGAGTTTGCGCACTTCACCGTTGTCCCGCGTGCGGTGGGTTGTTAGGACGGCGCGCACTTTTTACCCATGAGCAAAAACATCGAATCCCACCTCACAGAAAAACGCGTCTTTAAGCCGAGCAAGGACTTCGCCAAGAAGGCCCGCGTGGGCTCGATGGCGGAGTATAAGCGGATGTGGAAGGAGAGCGTGGAGAAGCCGGAGAAATTCTTTGCGCGTGAGGCTGCGGAGCTGCATTGGCAGAAGAAGTGGACGAAGGTGCTGGAGTGGAAATGCCCGGATGCAAAATGGTTCATCGGCGGGAAGCTGAATGTCGCGGAGAACTGTCTCGATCAGCATCTCGGCACGGTGCGGGCGAATAAGGCGGCGATCATTTGGCAGGGCGAGCCGGTGGGCGAAAAGCGCACGCTGACTTACACGCAGCTCCACCGCGAGGTGTGTCGTTTTGCAAATGTGCTGAAGCGGCAGAAGGTGAAAAAGGGCGACCGCGTGCTGATCTATATGCCGATGATCCCGGAGGCTGCCATCGCCATGCTGGCGTGCGCACGCATCGGCGCGATGCACAATGTCGTCTTTGGCGGATTCAGCGCGGAGAGCATCAAAGATCGCATCCTCGATAGCGGTGCGAAGCTGGTCGTGACGGCGGATGGCGGCTATCGGCGCGGGGCGGTCGTCGCTTTAAAAAAGAACGTGGACGACGCGCTCAAAGGCAACGACACGCCGGTGCAGAAGGTCATCGTTTTCAAACGCACGGGGCAGGAAATCCACATCGAGGAAGGCCGCGATGTGTGGTGGCACCGCGAGCTGGAGTATGTGGATGCCGTCTGCCCGGCGGTGGCGATGGATAGCGAGGCTCCGCTCTTCATCCTTTATACAAGCGGCTCCACGGGGAAACCGAAGGGCATCCTCCACACCACGGCGGGCTATCTTTTGCACGCGCGGATGACTTGCAAATACGTCTTCGATCTCCGCGATGAAGACGTTTATTGGTGCACCGCCGACGTCGGCTGGGTCACGGGGCACAGCTACCTCGTGTATGGCCCGCTCGCGATGGGCGCCACTTCGCTCATGTATGAGGGCGCTCCGAATTGGCCCGAGAACGACCGCTTTTGGCAGATCATCGAGGAGAACAGCGTGTCCGTATTTTACACCGCCCCCACGGCCATTCGCGCCTTTATGAAATGGGGCGACGAATGGGTGACGCGCCACGATCTCAGCTCGCTGCGGCTCCTCGGCACGGTCGGCGAAGTCATCAATCCCGAAGCGTGGATGTGGTATCACCGCACTATCGGCGGCGGGCGCTGCCCCATCGTGGATACTTGGTGGCAGACGGAGACGGGCGGGCACATGATCACGCCGCTCCCCGGCGCAACGCCCACGAAACCCGGCACCGCGACACTGCCATTCTTCGGCGTGGATGCCGCGGTGGTGGACGATAACGGCAAGGAACTCCCCGCTGGCCAAGGCGGCAAGCTCGTCATCCGCAAACCGTGGCCCTCCATGCTGCGCGGCATCTGGGGCGATAGGGCGCGCTTCAAAGCGACGTATTGGAGCGAGTTCAAAGGGATGTATTTTGCAGGCGACGGCGCGAGCCGCGACAAGGAGGGGAACTTCTGGATCGCAGGCCGCATAGACGACGTGCTGAACGTCGCCGGCCACCGCCTCGGCACCGCCGAACTGGAGAGCGCGCTCGTCTCCCACCCCTCCGTCGCAGAGGCCGCCGTCGTCGGTCGCCCGGACGATCTCAAGGGCCAAGCCGTCGTCTGTTTCGTCACCGTGAAAAGCGGCATCGCCACCAGCAAAGACCTCGCGAGCGAGCTGAAAAAGCACGTCCGCATCGCCATCGGCCCCGTCGCCACGCCCGACGAAATCCGCTTCACCGACGCCCTGCCCAAGACCCGTTCCGGCAAAATCATGCGCCGCCTGCTCAAGCAAATCGCCGCCGGAGAAGTCATCAAAGGCGACACCACCACCCTCGAAGACCTCAGCATCCTAGCCAAGCTCGCCGCGCCCGAGGACTAGCGGCCAGGCCGGGGAATGTGCCACCGGCTTTCCAGCCTGTGCCCCATAATGTGACACAGGCGTCCCGCCAGTGCGGCGCGGATCACTGGCTGAAGAGCCTGTGGCACCAGTCGGTGTCTTTTTTCAACTCCGTAGAAATAGGGCAACCTTCCGACTTGCGAAAGGGGACACGCATCGTTTCTATCCGCCGATGCTCCGCACTTTTGCGCTTACCTTGCTCGCGGCGACTTGTTTTGCCGTGGAGCCGCTGGAAAAAATAGAACCTACACCCGCTCCGACGCCTGCTCCCGAGGCTCCGGCGACTGTGCCGACGGTGGTTGTGCCGACGGCGGTTCCGGCGAAGATTACTTTCACACAATGCAATGTGGAGGGGCCGTATATCGCGATCACTTTCGACGATGGGCCGCATCCCACGCAGACGCCGCGTCTTTTAAAAATGCTGAAGGAGCGGGGGATCAAGGCGACGTTTTATTGGGTGGGGCAATGTGTGGCGGAGAACCCGGACACGGCGCGGCTCGTGGTGGCCGAGGGGCATGAGGTGGGGAATCATTCGTGGAGTCATCCGCTGCTCTCGAAGATGGCGGAGACGAGCGTCCACGATCAGCTCGACCGGACGGATGTAGTCATCAAACAGACGACCGGCGTGACGCCCGCGACGATGCGCCCGCCTTACGGGGGCTTCACCGTGCAGCAGCGCGCGTGGTGTTTTGCGACGTGGGGCTATCGGTGCATTTTGTGGGATGTGGACAGCCTGGATTGGAAGCACCGCAACCCGGCCAAGACGCAATCCATCATCCTCTCCACCACGCGGCCCGGCTCGATCATCCTCTGCCACGACATCCACAAGACGACCGTGGACGCCATGCCCACGACGCTGGATGCGCTGATCGCGAAGGGCTTTAAATTTGTGACCGTCTCGCAGCTCATCGCCATGCACCACGAGAAGGCCGTGGAGCCCAAAGTGAAGCCCGCCAAGACGCTCACCAGCAACGAGGCCAGCGCCGCCGTGACCAGCCTCGCCGATTTGAAAAAGAAACCCACGCCCGCTCACAGCGCGCCCGCCGCACCAGCGGCGAAACATTAACGGGATGCTGGGCGACGAGTTCTTCCAAACCCGCGCGCAGCTCGGCACAGCGCTTTTTGCGCTGAGCACGCTGACGCACGATCTCCACGCCTCCGAAGACACCGCGCGCACGCTGAATGAACTCGGCAGCAGCCTGCGGGAGCCGTTTCTTTTCGTCGTAGTCGGCGAGGTAAAGGCGGGGAAATCTTCGCTACTGAACGCGCTCTTTGGGGAGGAGTTTTGCCGCGTGGATGTGCTGCCTGCGACGGATAAGATCTACGTTTTCAAATACGACGAAAAGGAGCGCGACGTGCCCGTGTCCGCGCAGCTCACGGAGTGCTACCGGCCCAGCAAGGAGCTGAAGCATTTCAACATCGTGGACACGCCCGGCACGAACACCATCGTGGCCGATCACGAGATCATCACGCGGCAATTCCTGCCGCTCGCCGATCTGTGTCTCTTCGTCTTTTCCGCCACGAATCCGTGGAGCGCGACGGCGTGGAACTTCCTCGAACACGTCCACCGCAAGTGGCTGAAGAAGGTCGTCTTTGTCCTGCAACAAAGCGACCTCCGCTCGCCCGAGGAAGTCGCCACGATCATGCAGCACATGGAGCAGACGATGCTGCAAAAGATCGGCGAGCGTTGCCCGATCATCCCCGTCTCCGCCCGCAATGCGTGGGCTTCGCGGCTGGTGAGCGAGCCCGCCGAGCGCGCGCGGCAGTGGGCAGGCAGCGGCTTCGAGGCACTGGAAAAATTCATCGCCAATAACGTGACCTCCGGCGAGCCGCAGACCGACAAGCTCCGCAGCGTGTGTCGCAGCGCGCAGGTGATCCTCGTGGAGCACGCCAGCCAAGTCCGCACGACCGCCAAGACGCTCGGCCAAGATACGCAGAAGCTCGACGAATTGCGCGGCAGCCTCGCCGCTCGCAAGGAGCAGAGCATCCGCCAAATCGGCGGCGCGATCTGGACGCTGGCGCAAAATTACGAGCGCATCTCGCAGCGCGGCGAAGAGCTGCTGCGCGAGAAGCTGACGCTGATGGGGACGTTCAAACTGATGTTTGGAAAAGGCGGCTGGGAGCGCGCATTTCAGACCGAGCTAGAGCAACGCCAGCGCACCTCGATGAGCCAGCACGTGGAGAGTTCGCTGGAGCTGATCCAGACCGATCTCAAGAGCGTGTGGAAGCAAGTCCACGAGCTGATGCTCCGCCATTTCGCCGACCAGCAGCAGGCCACGCACGCGCTGCCAGACTTCGAGCGCCAGCGCAAAGAGCTGCTGGATAAAGTCTCGCTCACCCTCGTGGAGAAGGGCGACGGAGCGGAGTTCGAGTCGCAGATGCGCCGCCTCTTCACCGACACGGGCACGCTACTCCGCATCCCCGCAGGCGTGCTCGCAGCGGGCGGCATCGCCACCGTCGTCGCCGCCGCGCTGATGAAGCTCACGATCCTCGACATCACCGGCACCATCGCCGGCATCGGCGCAGTCACCGGCACGATCTTCGCGCTCGCGCGGAGGAAAAAAATCCTCGCCGAATATGGCAAGCAAATGGCCGCCAAGCGCGACTCCATGTTGCAAGACATCGAGGATCACCTGCGCCACGCGATCAACCGCTTCTATTTAGAGCTGGAGCAAAACTTCCAGCCACTCGAAGCCTTTTGCTCCGCGCAGAAAAATAACATTGCCCCCCACCTCGCCCGTATCCGAGAACTCGAAGAGACGCTCGGCAAATGCAGCGCTGCTCTCAGCTAAACCACACACAAACTCACTCTATGAAACTCCGCCATTTACTCCTCGCACTCATCCTCGCCACCAGCTCTGCCCGGGCAGTGATGCCGCAAAAGCCGATCCAGTTTGAGGGCGCTATCGTCTCGGTCACCGCCACCGCCATCACCGTGCAGGGCAAGGGCGGCACGCGCGTTTATCAGATTTATCCCGGCACCATCTTCGGCAAGGGGAACAAATCGAAGCTGGCCGACTTCACGCCCGGCACGCAGGTGATCGTGATTTTTTCCGATGTCGGCGGCGTGGTGAAAGCCGAGAACATCCGCAACCCCAGCCTCGACCCAAAGCCAAAGCCGAAGGCCCCCGCGAAACCCGCCGCGCCCGCGAAGAAGAAGTAGCGCGCCAGCGTAGAAGCGACGCCCCCGTCGCTTAACGAGCGGCAACGCCGCGCCTTGGCTCGGCACGCCCGCGCAAAAGCGACGAGGGCGTCGCTTCTACAGTCGCCCGAGGAATTCGCGGAAGAAACTCACGCCGCGCTCCAAGTCCGCCTCGGCGATCCATTCGTCCTCCGTGTGCGCCTGCGCGATGGAACCGGGGCCGCAGGCAATCGCCGGGATTTCTGCCTGCGCAAAGATCGCCGCATCGCTGAACCACGGCGCACCCACACAGCGCGCGCCGCATTGCACGAGCGCGTGGATGATCGGGTGCGCGGCGTCCGTGAGCATCGGGTGCGAGAGCGTGTGCTCAATCTCCAGCTCCGGGCAGATCTTGCGGAAACGCGCCGCGAGCTGCTCCGGCAGCGCGTCTTCGCCGGGGAGGAAACGCACGTCCACCTCCGCGACGCACCCATCCGGGACGATGTTGATTTTACTCCCGCCGCTGATCGTCCCCGCGCTGATCGTCGTGTGCCCGAGCAGCGGGTGCGAACTGCGCGCCAGCTCCGGCGCGATCTCGTCGCGGATGCTGCGTAAAATGTCCGCCATTTTGTAAATCGCATTGTCCCCACGCTCCGGCTGCGCCGCGTGGACGGCCCGCCCGCGAGTCGTCAACGTGAGCCACAGCGCGCCCTTGTGCGCCACCACCGCGTCGCAGCTCGTCGGCTCGCCGACTACGGCAAACGCGCCGCGCTCGCGCAGCTCCTGCACACGCTCGGCGACGAACGCCTTCACACCATGCTGCCCCGCTTCCTCACTCGCGAGGCCGACGAAGACGACCTCGTATGGCAGTGCCGCGATCCGCTCGCGCTCGCTGCGCAGCGCCCAGAGCATCGCCGCCATCGGGCCCTTGGTATCGCTCGCGCCACGGCCCCAGATTTTCCCATCGCGACGCTCTCCGCTGAAAGGATCAATCGTCATCCCCGCCACGCTCACCGTGTCCGTATGCGGGGCGAAAAGGAGCACTGGTTTGCCCGCGCGATCACTCGGCCAAGTGCCGACGACATTGGGCCGCCCCGGCAGCACCTCGTTCAATTCCACCCGCGCCCCGCTTTCCCGCAGGAACTCCGCGACAAACTCCGCGCACCGCTGCTCTCCCACGCCATCCGTCCCCGGCGTGCCGTGCGGATTCACGCTCGGGATGCGGACGAGCGATTGAAGAAGTTCGACGACGGACAGCGGTAGATTCATCGCCCCAGAGCACGCCAGAGCGCGCGGAGAAAGTCGAGCGCGCCGGGAAACTACTCCTTTTTCTCCGCCTCCGCCGCCCCAGCAGCCGGCACGTTCACGCGAAAGCCCGGCTTTGGTTTTGGGAAACGGAACTCCGGCTTCGGCATCTCTGCACGCGGTTTTTCGGTAGTCTCCCGCTCCGGCAACGGCGGCAAATCGCCAGCCCCAAACAGCGCCCCGCCTTGCAGCACCGCGTTGCTATTCGCCGAGCTGGGCCCGCCGCTATTCCTGCCGCGCGGGGGATTACTGAAATCCATCGGATGCGCGCCCGGCCCTCTCGCACTACCACCGCTCGTCTTTGGCACTGGCGGTGCGGGCGAGAGATCCTCCGTGGCCACGTAGCCGGATTGCCCCTCATCCGTCATCACCCGGCTGTAGCCATACTCCCGCCGCATCATCACCACGCGCTGCCCCTGCTTGAGATTAAAATCCGCCCCAAAGCTCTGCGCCGGCCCGTAGCGAAACATCGCCGTTTGCGGCACACTCACGATGTAAAAGCCCACATCGCCGCCGCTTTTCATAGACTCGCAGCCAGCAAAAAGCAGCGCGGCGAGCGCGGCTAAAAAACTGACATAAAGCGGACAAACCGCAGCTTTACGAGATGGCATGATCGGACGAAAGGCGCGGAGACTTCCCCGAGTCGCGCGCACAGGCAAGATTTTCTAAAGAGCCGCTCTATAAATCGCATGGAGTCCCGATGGTGTCGGGGCGACTTTAAAAAAGTGTCTTGCTTTGAAAATAAGAAGTCCGTGGCCCTAGCCGCTCAGAGCATTTTTTACCTCAAATGAACAGCCCGATTCTTCCGATCACTCTCGCTACATTCCTCAGCATTTTCACCCGATGCCAAGCGCAGACGCCACCGCCGCCCGAGCCAGCGTCGCCTACTACACAAGATCCAGTGGCAGTAACGACACCCGCGCAGAGCCCGGAAATCGCCGCGCTTTCCGCCCAATACAAAGCGGAGGTCGAACGTATCAAAGTCGCCCGCCAAGCTGCCGTAAAAGTGGTCGCTGATCGCTATATCCGGGGGCTCGATGGCGCGGAAAAACAGGCCACTGCTAAGTCGGCTTTTGCAGTAGTCGCCGCGATTGTGAGAGAGCGCGGCGAGGTCTCCAAAGATACCCAGATGTCTGCGCAGGCCGAGGCAGAGGTGCCGCGTGATTTGATCTCCCAGCGCACCCAATTCATCACCGACAAAGCGGCTGTAGAAAAAGCCGTGGCAGCCAAGATGCAAGGGCTCTGCGTAGGGCAGCTAAGGTCGCTTGCCGCTTTGGAAGTGCGCGCCAAACAAACCAACAACTCGGCGCTCCTCCAACAAATCACAGACGAAAAACTCAAGATCGCGGATGAGATGAAGAACAGCCCACAAGCCACCGCCGCCGCTCCTGCCAACGGCAAACATGGGCTCGTGAACGGAGACTTTTCCGCCAGCGATGCGAATGGCAGCCCGCAAGGTTGGACCGCTACAAACGCCCAAGTCATCCACGAAGGGCCGCTCTCTTTTGTCAGGATTTCCGATGGCAGATTGGACCAAGTCGTCACCGTCCCACGCGGTGCCCGCAGCATCCGCATTTCAGCCAAGGTGCGCTCTCCCGATCTTGCACCATTCCCAAATGTTTTAGGAGCCAGCGCGGGAGTCGGTGTGTATTTCGATATACCCCCTAGTGCTTCGGGCTATAGCTCTTCGCAAGGGGTTGCCTTTGCGCTGATCCGTGAGAAGACCCGCATTTGGAAGACTGTGAATGAGCAATCCAAGATCGCCGAGGGCACGCAAAAACTCCGCGTTCTTGTGCATCGTTGGAGCTGTGCGGCGGGGACGGTGGATGTGGACGACATCCAGATCCACTTCGACTAAAAAGACGGCGGGAATAAACTGCTCAGGCGCGAGGGGATGATCGTCGGCTCAGTTTGCGCGGAGCTTTCCTTGGCCATGTGATGGAAACTTGGCTGTATGGCAATCACTAGAGGCGACCTCTGTGAACTTCGAACTCTGAACTTCGAACGACGCTCTCGAAGCAACAAGGTTCAGAGTTCAGAGTTCCAAGAGGTTTCCTAGGGCGTGTTCACACTATCGAAGAGCCTCGACAATGAGGACAAAGTGAATGAAACCGATGAGCATGACATCGAGTTTCTCGAAGCGTGAAAA
>JAYVQK010000296.1:0-3815 GCA_043757005.1 Verrucomicrobiaceae bacterium | reverse complement strand
CAGCCAGAAGTGCGATGGACTGTAGAGACACTCCACGGGTAGGTGGGTGACGAAGTTACTGCGTTTGTAAAAAGAAGTGGCGCTCATCGCGGGGCGCGGAACATCGGCAACCAGCGGCAAACGTCCAACCTCGAATTTCCGCCGTGCCAGAAAAAGCGTGGAACCAGTTGCTTCTTTGGCGAGAGCCGTTACGGTGCGCACCCTCTGCCCGGCGAGTGCCGGTGCGGAGTCTCACTATAAACCTAGCGGAGAAGGTATCTCCACACAGCGCGTCGTCTTACTCAGCGCAAAATTATTAATGGCAACAGAAGAAGTCATCGAAACAGAAGGTAGAATCACGTCCGTGCTTGCAGGAACCATGTTCCGCGTCGAGCTGGGCAATAAGCATCTCGTGCTCGCACACATCTCGGGCAAGATGCGGAAACGCTTCATCCGGCTCGCCAATGGCGACCGCGTGAAGCTGGAGATGTCGCCCTACGATCTGAGCAAAGCGCGGATCGTCTATCGCCTCGGATAGCGGCGTGAGCGCAGCGGCCCTGCGCGGATGGTTTACAGATGGGAGGAAAAGGCGCGCGGGAATCCGTAGGGGACTTTCGTGTGGGGTGAGAATGGAAATCGCAGCGAGAAATGAGGCTCGGTGCTTGCCAAGTGGAATGGTTCGAAACCTTTAAAAAAGTCGTGGGATGCAGTGAGAAAAGAGCGCGCCGCTTCCTCCCGTAAATCCTACCAATCCCGTGGAATCCTGTCTTCAAAAGAGAGACAGGATTATCGGGATTGGTAGGATTTACGGGAGGCTCGCCGCGTCTCTCCACATGATGCCACTGCCTGCTTGCCAAGTGGATTGCACTTAAACAGATTCCCCGCCCGCGATGCCTGATCTTCATTTTACAAAACTCTCCATCCTCATGGCTGCCTACAACGAGGAGGAAAGCCTGCGCGAATGTGTCGCCACGGTGCTCGCCGTGCCGCTGCCCGGCGGGCTGGAGCGCGAGGTCATCATCGTGAACGACGGCTCGAAAGACTCGACTTGGGAAGTCATGCAAGAGCTGGCGGCGGAACATCCGCAGAGGGTGCGCGTTTTCACCCAGCCACAGAATATGGGCAAAGGCGCAGCCATCCGCCGGGCCATCGCGGAGATGAGTGGCGACCTCGCCATCCTGCAAGATGCCGACCTCGAATACGACCCGCGTGAGTATCCGAAAATGCTCGCGCCGATCCTCGATGGGCGCGCGGAGGTGGTCTTTGGCAGTCGTTTCGCGGGCAGCGAGCGCAAGGTGCTGCTCTTTTGGCACACACTCGTGAACAAAGGGCTGACTTTCCTGAGCAATATGCTCAACGACACAAATTGGACCGACATGGAGACGTGCTACAAGGCGTTCACCGCTGCGTCGCTCAAGTCCATGCCGCTTTTCAGCAACCGCTTTGGCATCGAGCCCGAGCTCACCGCGAAGGTCGCGCGCAACCGGTTTCGGATGTTTGAAGTGCCGATCAACTACAACGGACGCGGCTACGACGAGGGCAAGAAAATCAACTGGAAAGACGGCGTCGCGGCGCTGTGGTTCATCTTCAAATACCGCTTTAGCGCGAACTACAGCGATCCCGGCAAGGTCACGCTAGACGCCATCGAGTGCGCGCCGAAATTTAACTGCTGGATGTATGAAAGCGTAAAGCCCTGGCTCGGCAAACGGCTCGCAGAGCTGGGCTGCGGGCGCGGCAACCTCAGCAATTTCTTCCGCCGCCACGAGACCGTGCTCCTCACAGATTACCGCGACGATTACCTCGATCCGCTGCGCGTAAAGTGGGGGCAAAAGAAAAACCTCACCTTCAAGAAACTCGATATGAGCCAGCGCGCCGACTACACGGTGCTCACGGATTTCGCGCCCGATAGCGTCGTTTTCCTGAACGTGCTGGAACACATCGAAGACGACCGCGCCGTGCTCAAAAATCTTTTCGATCACGTGCCAGTGGGTTGCCGGCTCGCCATCCTCGTGCCCTTCGGCATGAAGCTCTACAGCGAATTCGACAAAGAACTCGGCCACTTCCGCCGCTACGAAAAAGGCGAACTCGAAGGCAAAATGCGCGATGCCGGCTTCGAGGTAGAGCACCAGTTTTACTTTAATAAAGCGGGCAAGCTCGCGTGGTTCGTCGCCAATACCCTCGCCAAACAAAAGCGCCTCACCTCGCTGCAACTCCGCATCTACAACTTCCTCACCCCGCTTTTCCGAGTGCTGGATAAAGTGCTCCCCGGCACCGGCCTCTCCACCGTCGCGATTTGCCGCAAAGCGTAAAAGCACCGCCGTAAGCCTGTCGGCGCGCTCTTAGCGAAGTTGAGCCTCGACACCCGCCCAGCCACCGCGCAAAAAGAATCGCAACGCTGAGGTGGCGAAATTGGCAGACGCGCCAGACTTAGGATCTGGTTCCGCAAGGAGTAGGGGTTCAAGTCCCCTCCTCAGCACTTTTCCCCATGGGAATATGCGCGACTCTCTGGAGAGGCTGGAATAATCAGGGCAGAGAAACCGCGATAACCACAACCCTGATACACCAGCCTTTATAGCCGTGCCCGGTCATGCGCGACTCGCGCCACTTCCGCGTCAGACAATGCTCTCGGGCAAGTTTCTGGACGACTTCGTGGAACATGAATCTCCGCTTTTCTGCTGCGTGCTTTAGGTGTTGATGTTGTGCGGGTTATTCCGAACCAGTATGGAGCATGCTTTCATGGAAATGAGTGGATGTTAAGCCGTTTGTCCTGCATTTGTCAGGCGGGACAGAGCTTCAATCTGGACGTTATCGGCGCTCTCTCTACGCTCCGAAAACTCATGGCCGACGCACCGCCAATCGCACCGAAAAAATTTCTCACCAATCAAGGCGAGAACACGCTGAGCAAGCGGCTGGAAAAGATTCTGCCGCTGATGCAGGACTTCGATTGCCTCGTCGGATACTTTTTCATCAGCGGCTTTTTCCGGCTCTATCCGTCGCTCGAAATCATCAAGAAAGTCCGCATCCTCATCGGGCTGAAAAACGAGCACGTCGTTCACGGGCTCATGCAGATCGCCAACGACGGCGAGGGCGAAGACGCTCCATCGACGGCGGAGATCAAGACGATCTTCGGAGGCATGATGAAGAAGGAACTCCTCCAGGCGAAAGACACACTCGCCATCGAGACGGGCGTGCGAAAGTTCATCGAGTGGATCCGCTCGGGCAAGCTCGAGGTGAAGCTCTACCGCGAGCAAAACATCCACGCGAAGGTCTATATCATGACGCCGGAGCATCCGCTGGAGAGCGTGAACCACGGCTACGTCATCACCGGATCGAGCAACTTTTCGCACAGCGGTCTGGAAGGAAATCTCGAGTTCAACGTGCTGCTCGCGGAGCCGGAGGAACACGACTACGCGCTGCACCGCTTCAACGAGCTGTGGAAGGACGCCGTGGACGTGAAGGACGTTCACGAGACGATCCTCGATGCCGTGGAGAAGGAATCGCCCTTCGCGTTCTTCACGCCCTACGAACTCTACCTCAAGTTCCTCGCCGAATACTTCCGCGACTACCTCGGCGACCGCACGAAACTGAACGCGGAAAACCTGCCGCAAAATTTCAAGAAGCTCAGCTATCAGGAGGATGCCGTCTTCACCGCGCAGCAGATGCTCAAAACCTACGGCGGCGTCTTCATTGCCGATGTCGTCGGCCTCGGCAAAACATTCATCTCCGCGCTGCTCGCACTGCAACTCGATGGCCGCTGCCTCATCATCGCGCCGCCGAGTTTGCTCGATGAAAACAGCCCCGGCTCGTGGCCGCGCGTCTTTCGCGACTTCTGCATC
>JAYVQK010000295.1:0-15261 GCA_043757005.1 Verrucomicrobiaceae bacterium | reverse complement strand
GCCGGGAACATCGGGCGTGTGAAGACGCCGCCTGCTCTAAAATTCGTCGTCTATCGTGCGTCCACTCGATCCTCGGCGGGACGCCGAGGATGACACGCGGGACGCGTGCGCTACCCCGCGCACATCGCCCGCAAAGCGATGCCAAAACGACTCGGTGTGACTCCATCCGAACGCCGCGATTGAGGGCCGAAGGTCCGGCTCTATGCCAGCCTAGGCCAAAGCGAGGAACGAGCGACGGCCTAGGTCTGGATACGCCGAGAAACCGAGGGCCGAAGGTCCGATCCATCGCGGCGATTCCTCGGACAAAAATGGGCCGGACCTTCGGCCCTTGATCGCTCACATGAATCTACTTTGGGCCTTGCACAAAACTGGTATCAATCCGAGCTTTCGGCCCTCCAAATGCGGCGTTCGGGTTCAATCAGCGCATTGCTAAAATAAATGCAAATACTGTTTGCTAATGCTAAAACGCCCGGCTTATGTTGCCGCTCGTTCGATGAATCATTCCTTTCCAGCATCACGACACCATCCGCCGCTCGCCATTCGCGCCGGTCGGATCCAGCGCAAGTCGTGGCTGGCCTCAAAAAAAGGGATGGAGGTGGGACACAGTGGTTTTCAAGCTCTTGGCATAGAGTTTTATGGGTTGAATCGCAAACTCCTCAAACAACACGTTTTCCTAGGAAAATCAAATGACATTTTGCGTGTATCAAATGACATTTCCCGCTCATCAAACAACAGCACAGAGGTATCAAACGGCAGCGCGAGGGTATCAAACGACAGCACAGGGGTATCAAATGACAGCACGGGGCTATCAAACAACAGCACGAGGGTATCAAGTAACAGCACGAGGGTATTAAGCAACAGCACGAGGGTATCAAGCAACAGCACAAGGGTATCAAGCAACAGCACGTGGGTATCAAGCAACAGCACGTGGGTATCAAATGACTTTTTACCGCCTTCAAACCATTAAATACAGCTTTCAAACCGAACAAATCGCAAAAAACCGTTCATCAATCAACAATCAACCATTAACTATCAACTACTATGGAATACTGGCAATCAATCTTCGACCGCGCAACGGCAACCATTCCCGTATGGCAGCAATTTTTCCCAACGCTCAAGCTAGGCACTGTCGGCCTTGCGGAGTTCACGGCAATGGTCAACGCACTTCCTGGGCAGGCGCAGGCGCGCGATAACAAAGTGCAGGCGGTGGATAACGCGCGGCAGGCAAGCGATTTCTCGTGGCAGGAGCTGCGGCTCATCTCGCTCAAGGTGCCGAAGATCATCGAGGGGATGGTGGACGCTAGTAGCGGATTGCTAGACGATCTCGGCAAGGTCTATGCCATCATCCCGTGGTCCGCCGATAAGACAACGGCCCGTTGCGGCCTGCTCGGGCCGGTTTGGGACTCCGTCAATATCTGGCAAGCCGCCCAAATTCCCGCCCGCCCAGTCATCGTGCGCAAAGGCGTAAGTCAAGGTGGATTTATGATCAAAATCGCGCTCTATTTCCAGCTCGCGCAAGCAGAAAAGACTGCCGAACACCTGCTCGACGACGCGCGCCGAGTGCTCCGCGAGGCCGCTCGACTGCTAGAGGTCTATAGCATCCGCTTCCTCACCGCCGCGCTCGGCCTCAGCGACCCCGGCAGCGCAGAAGAGCAAGCCCTACAAACCATCCCGACTACCACCACCTCGCAACTTCCCGAGACGCTAGGTATCAAAACATTTACCCAAGGCGGCACAAACGGCCTGCAACTGCTCATCACCTACGAAGCCTATCACTTAGAGCCCGGCGAGACCGCCACGATCGAGTGGATGATCCTAGATACCGACCCGAGCTTCCTCCACAGCGCCCCTTACGACACCAGCGGCAACGCCCTAGGCCCCTTCACCCTAGGCCAAACCCTCCGCATCCGAACCACCGCCACCAACGCGCACGGCACCCGAACCGGAGGAGTAAGACAGCTAACCCTGATCGCCCCGCCGGAGTAAAACCGCTAAGAAACTTAAAAATGCAAACACTACCACGACCCCACCCCCGCCAACAGGGAACCCCCGCACCTCACCAAGTTCCCCGCCATACGACTGCCGGAAACGGGCGGGCGTATAGTGGGGAGTTGGGCGATGCTACTCGTCACCTGCAATGAGAACTCCTAATACAGCGCCTGAACACCTCCAAACTATGGTTCGAGTGCTTCTCACATCTGAAATTGCCTTGAGCATTTTCGGCATTGTTCTCGCGTTTTTTGACCGCCGCTTACTTCCTGAAGAGCTTCAGGCATATTATCGCTCCGTAGCTCACCAGCCTCTCGCTCTATCAGACGTCTTTTGGCTTTATGTCTATTTGTCATTTGCTATCCTTTGCGTCGTTTCTTGGGTTGCTCTTTGGCGGTGGGCTCGTTGTAGCAGACTTCTTTACCTTTTGACCTGCGTTATCGGCATTGCTCTTAGTCTTTTTTCAGGCCCTTCAACTGGCTCTGCACTTTCTTCCACCCTTTCAAACATACTCACCCTTATTTCGGGTATCATGCTTGGCATTCTTTTCTTTTCTGATGTTCGCTTCCACTATGAAACCCAGAACGCCTAAGGACAGGGTCAGATCGAGGGAGCGCCTTCGGGACGGACAGATTATTAGCGCCATCTGGGATTTTCAGAGGGCGGTGGGCTGGCGAAGCGCGATAGGAGCGGCGACAATCGAAGACCGACGTAGTCATAACAGGGAAACCCCGCACCTCACCAAGTCCCCCGCCATACGGCTGCCGGAAACGGGCGGGCGTATAGTGGGTAGTTAGGTATCGCTACACGCATTTCGTGAACGAAAGCCTCGAAAACACAAAGCCATGAGTCAGCCCGTCCTGATTGCTATCGTTGCTTTTGCGGTCTTGTTCGTTGTCGTCACCGTTATCCAGAACCGCAATCATCGGCGTCGTATGCGATCACTTGCAACGGAGCGTTCCGGCGAGTCCATCTGCCAGTTTGTCCGCAGCCTGCCGTATCGCCAGCTCGATACCTTCGTCATTCGCCGCGTTTACGATGCGGTTCAGTCGGAGGTCGCCATCCCAGATTTTCGCCTTCCCATTCACGCCACCGACCATTGCACCGACACGCTGGACATTGATCCCGAGGATTTCGATTATCTCGTTGCCGATCTTGCCGACCGTTGTGGCCGCTCACTCGACAGCTACAAACAGAACCCTTTCTATGGACGAGTTCATACAGTCGGAGACCTTGTTCAGTTTCTGTGCGCTCAACCAAAAGCCCAATGACCGCAACGCCTCGCAGCGCCGAGGGACGGACAGATTATTAGCGCCATCTGGGGTTTTCCAGATGGCGGTGGGCTGGTGAGGAGCGATTGTCGCCGCTCCTTGGGGGCGGAGTGTCGCGGGAGCGTCTTGGAGTGCGGTGGGAAGCGTAAGCGCCACACCGCTTTTGTCGGCGGCGCGTGGGGAAAGAGCCGCGCGTAGCCTGCCTTAGCGCGTGCCTCCGAAGTCCCAGAGTTGGCCCTGCTGCCGAAAGCGGTGTGGCGCTTACGCTTCCCACCGCACTCCAAGAACCTCGCGGAGATTGCGAGGCGCTCTTCTATGCAGGGAGGATGATCTTTTTTAAACCCTCACCGCAGCCTGAGCCAGAGGGTGCTGGCGGCGTGGGTGGGGGGGAAGTCGGGTAGCTCGGGCTCGCGGAGGTAGTCGCAGCCTCGGCTGCGTTGTTTTATGCAGAAGCGGGCGATTTGTTCGAGTGCGGTGACGTTGAGGCGGGCGCAGTTTGTGGAGAGGAGGATGCGGGAGTCGGGGGCGGCGAGGTCGAGGGCGGATTGGAGGAGGGCTTCGAGGTTTTGCTCGATTTGCCAGCGGCGGCCTTGGTTGCCGCGTGAGAAGGTGGGGGGATCGAGGATGATGAGGTCGAATTGTTCGCCGCGCCGGGCGAGGCGGGGGAGGACGTCGAGCACGTCGTCGGCGAGGAAGCGGTGGCCGACGGTGGAGTCGAGGCCGTTGAGGGCGAAGTTTTCGCGCCCGCGGTCGAGGGATTTTTTGGAAAGATCTACGTTCACTGTTTCGGCTCCGGCGAGTGCGGCGACGACGCTGAAGGAGCAGGTGTAGGCGAAGGTGTTGAGGAGGCGCTTGGGTTTTACGCGGCGGACGAGGGCGCGGTTGGCGCGTTGATCGAGGAAGAGGCCGTGGGAGTAGCCTGCGGCGAAGTCGAGGCCGTAGCGGGTGTCGGCTTCGGTGACGGTGGTGGTGAGGGGGAGTGTGGCGTCGCCGCTGTGGAGGGTGGGGGAGATGCGGTCTTCGTTTTGTTTGGGGATGTATTTGGTGAAAATGCGGCGGGCTTGCCACTCGGTTTGTGTGGCCCATTCGGTGAGTCCGGCGAGGAGTTCATCGCGGTCGGCGTCGCTTTTATAGCATACGAGCAGGTCGTCGCCGAGGCGCTCCACCCAGCCGCCGGGGCTAGAGCAGATGCGGTGGGCTGTGGTGCCAGCGGTGGTGAGTGCGGTGAATTTCGCAGGTGGGAGCCAGATGGGGGCGGGCGGCTGCCAGGCGACTTTGGGTGAGTGAAAATGCTTATCGAACACGCGCATAGAACTGATTGCGTCGGGCGCGCGCATCAAGTAACAAAGCGCCCCTTTCACCAAAAAAACGTCTATGCGTCGCTCACTCGCTATCATTTGTCTTCTCGCTGGCTTTGCCGCCGCTCCACTCACGCTCGGTGCTCAGGATGCTGACCCCGTGCAGGGGATGTATGTGGATGCTTTTTTAAAATCGCGCAGCGCGGAGGAGCAGGAGGGCACGGGCGATTTGAAGAACGCGCTAAAGGCGTTTCGTTCGGCAGCGGATACGCTCACGAAGATCAAGCAACAGTCGCCGCGCTGGCAGTCGGAGATGGTGGATTTCCGGCTGAAGCGGACGATGGATTCCATCGCTCGCGTGCAGGGCAAGATGGGTGGGGAAAAAGAGACCGGTGGTGTGTTGCCACCGCTGAACCCGGCGGATGGCATCGGCGACCCGCCGGAACTCAAGTCCGTGGATATGCTGCCGCCGCTGGAGCCTGTTACTGGAAAGGGAAAGAAGCCCAGCAAGCCGATCAAACTCAGTGGCCCGGACGAGGCGGCGAGCGGCGATCCTTTTGGCCAGGCTAGAAAGCAAATGGCGGGGATGGAGATGCAGATCGAGGAGCTAAAAACGAAGCTCGATACGGCCACGGAAAAACTCAAAACGGAGCAGCAGCAAAACCAGCAGATCACGAAGCAAATCGGAGAGGCGCTGGAGGCGCAGAAGAAGGCGCAGACGGAGGCGAAGACGGCGAAGGATTTGCTGGAGCTGAATCAAAAAAACGTGGTCGAACTCAAGAACAAGGGCGAGACGAACGTGGAGAAATCCAAGGCGACCGAGGCGGAACTTGCGGAGGCGAAGAAGAAGAACGCGGCGAGTCAGGCGGAGCTGGCGGCGGCGGAGGAGCGGATCAATCAGCTTCTCGAAAGGAGCCGAGCGATTTCTGCAAAGGTGGGGGATTCAGCGGTGATGCCGGGGCAGATCAAGCAACTTGAAGGCAAGCTGGAAGCCGAGCAGAAGGCCAAAGTGGACGTGACGGGTAAGTTTGCGGCGGTGGCCCAAGAGCGTGATGCGGCGAAGCTGGAGATCGCGCATTTGCAAGACGTGAACAAGCAGACTGACAAGCAGATCAAGCAACTTGAGAGCAAGCTGGAAGCCGAGCAGAAGGCCAAGGCGGACGTGACGGGCAAGTTTGCGGCGGTGGCCCAAGAGCGTGATGCTGCGAAGATGGAGATCACGCGCTTGCAGGAGGTGAATAAGCAGACGGACAAGCTGATGGCCGACAACGCCACGCTTTTGAAAAAGCTCGGCGATGCCGAGAAGCAGATCGTGGCTTTCCGCACGGAGGGGCCGAAGAAAGATGTGCAGATCGCCGATTTGACGAAGCAAGTGACCGATGCGCAGAAGGCGCTCGCTGCTTCCCAGCAGCAGACTACGACGCTGCAAACCGAGGTGGGTGAGCTGCACAAGAAGGTGGATGATTACACGAAGCAGATCCAGCAGGCCAAGGTGGACAAGACGGCGAACGTGGAAGATCGGCGCAAGATGGAGGAGGAAAATAAGATGCTCCAAGGAATCGTGATGCGCGTGCTGCAAGAGGACGCGAACCGTTCGCAGCGGAAGAAGATGATCCAAAAAGAAATGGATCATCTGCAAATCCAGTCCGACGTGTTGCTCAAACAAATCGGCTTCCTCACGCAGCCCGTGGTGAAACTCAGCAGCGAAGAGCGCCGCCTTTTTAAACGCCCCGTGCTGGATGTGCAGGATCCGAATACGCTCGTGGCAATCAAGACCGATGGTGCCAATCTCCCCGCTGCGGATGCCACGCTCCCGCCGCTGCCGAAGACGGAAGAGAAGCCGCCAGTGGCTGATTCTGCCAAGCTCGACAAGCCGCCGCTGCCCACGAAGGAGGCGACGCCGCCGGAGACTACGGACATTAAAACAGCACCGCCGCAAGGGGGCCCGAACGTCTCGACGAGCACTGGCGTTCGCGGATTATCCGCCGAGGTGAAGCCTATCGCGGAGCAGGCGAAGAGCGCGTTTGAGCGCGAGAAATTTGGCGATGCGGAGAAGCTCTACGACAAGGCGCTCCAGCTCACGCCGAACAATCTCTACCTGCGCTCAAACATCGCGGTGACGCAGTTCCGCATGGGCAAGCTCAAGCAGGCTGAGGAGAATTTCCGCAAGGCCATCGCCATCGCGCCGGAAGATCACTTCTGCTGGTCCACGCTCGGCATCGTCTATTACAGCCAGAATAAATACGATGAGGCGGTGAACGCGCTGACGAAGAGCCTCGCGATCAACCCAAAGAACCCGACGGCGCACAATTACCTCGGCATCACCGCCGCGCAAAAAGGCTGGGTGGAGGCTGCGCAGAAGGAACTCGAAACGGCACTCCAGCTCGACCCGAAGTATGCGGATGCGTGGTTTAACCTCGCGGTGACGCAGACGCTCAAGCAGCCACCAAACAAGGAAGAGGGCCGCAAGGCGTATAAAAAAGCCATCGAACTCGGGGCCGAAGCGGACCCAGCGATGGAAGCCACGCTGAAGTAGTATCTATCCACTGCCATGAAATGCCTCTATCTCGACTGTATCTCCGGCATCAGCGGCGACATGACTGTCGGCGCACTGATTGATCTCGGCGTGAAGCCCAGCGCGCTGGAATGGGAACTCAGCAAACTGAGTCTCGGCGATTTCCACATGCACTACGAGCGGGCCAAGCGGAAGGACATCGAGGGTGTGAAATTCGACATCCACGGCGGCGCGACGCACGGCGAGAGCTGCCACGAGCACGAGCACGCGGCGGAAGAAAAGCATGAGTGCTGTGGGCACGACCACGGACACGAGGGCGAGCCCTCCCATTCGCACGAGGAGAAGCACGAGTGCTGCGACCACGAGCACTCGCATGAGCACAGTCACGGCGAGGAGAAGCACACGCACGAGCACGAGCCCGAGCATGGCCACGAGTGCTGCGACCACGATCACGCGCACGAGCACGGCGCGCATCACCACCACGAGCACAGCCGCACGTATGCGGAGATTCGCGCGCTCATTGAGGCGAGCGAGCTTTCGGTGTTTGTGAAAAAACACGCTGTCTCCGTCTTTCACCGCATCGCAGTGGCTGAGGGGAAAATCCACGGACAGCCGCCGGAGAGCGTTCACTTTCACGAGGTCGGCGCGTTCGATTCCATCGCGGACATCGTGCTCACTTGTGTTGGCATCGAGGCGCTGGGAGTGGCTCGGGTGTTTGTTTCGCGGCTGCACGATGGGCACGGCACGGTAGAGTGCGCGCACGGCACGTTCCCGGTTCCTGCGCCTGCGACGTTGGAGATTTTGAAGGGCATCCCGCTCGGGCAGATTGATGTGCCGCATGAACTCATCACGCCCACTGGCGCGGCGATTGCGGCGGAGTTTGGCGAAAGCTTCGGCGAGATGCCGACGATGAAGATCGAGAAGATCGGCTACGGCCTCGGCACCCGCGAGCTGGCCACGCGCCCCAACGTGCTGCGTGCGGTGCTCGGCGAACTCGTGTGACACCCAAAAAGGTGACGACGAAGAGCGCGAAGGGCGCAAAAAATCCGATTTAAATGGCGCTTCCATTTTGTTCTTCGCGCCCTTCGTAGTCACCCTTCTTTTCTCCGTGTTCTCCGTGTGCTCCGTGGTTAAAAGGATGCCGCCATGAGCTACGAAACGGACACTGTCACCAGACTCGAAACAAACCTCGATGATCTTTCACCGGAGCTGACTGGCGCGGTGATGGCGAGGCTGCTTGCTGCGGGGGCGCTGGATGTTTGGTTCACGCCGATCCAGATGAAAAAGAACCGCCCCGGTGTGATGCTGAGTGTGCTGTGCGAGGAGGCCGCCGCGTCTGCACTGGCCGACTTGATTTTCGCCGAGACGAGCGCCTTTGGTCTGCGCACCGAGAGGATCGTGCGGCTCAAGCTCGCTCGCCGTTTTGAAACCGTGGCGACCCAGTATGGCGAAGTCACCGTGAAGCTCGGGCTCAAGGGCGACCATGTGGTGCAGCGCGCGCCGGAGTTTGAGAGCTGCCGCGCGCTCGCGGAAAAGGCCGGGGTGCCGCTGCGGGTGGTATATGCAGCGGCGATGGCTGCCGAGCCGCGCGGATGACGTGTGCATCCCGCGCTGGCAAAGGGTGCGGCATGAAACGCATCGTTTTGATTTTGGCTCTCGCTCTCGTCGTTTTCACCGCTCGCGCGGAGGATGATGGGAAGCTCACCATTGAAATCCCATCCGCCGTGCAGGCCGCTGTGGCAAAGGAAAAGGGGGACACGGGCAAGGTGCATGACTTCAAGCGGGTGAATGAAAGTGACGGCACCGCGTATGTCGTCGGGCTCATTCTCGATGGCAAAAACTACGCGCTCTCGCTGGATGCAGGCGGGCGTGTGATGAAGAAGGAGCTCGACGTGCCGGACACCGACCCGAAGCCGCTGAAGATCGCAGGCACGCCGCCAAAAGTCCGCGCGACGCTCCAGCGCGAGGCGGGCGCGGGGGTGATCGAGGAGATCGAGCTGCGCGAGGCGAAGACGACTTACGTGACGGAGGTGAAGATCGGGAAACGCAAATACCGCATCGAGGTGGATGCGGAGGGGGTGTTACTGAATAAGGAATACGTGGGGGATGACGAGGGGTAGGGGCTGCCCGCCACGCTTTCGTTGAGAAAACTGTTGTCATTGGACTTCCGGCTCTGGACGTTTGCGGGGCTATATCTATGAAAACTTTTGCCACACTTACCGCTCTCGCGCTCGCCAGCACCGCTACTTTTGCACAAGCCCCGGTGAAGCCTGGGCTCAAAGGCTCGCTCATCGGGAATGAGGCGGCGGCGGTGGGCGAAACGCCTGCTAGTGCGCTTGCGCCTGTGATCCCACCGGTCGCGGCGGCGGATGATACGCCGGAGAAAAACATCGCGCGCTTTTTTGCCTACGTGCAGCGGAAGGAGGTGGATCAAGCCTACGATCAGCTCACGCGCGGCACGAAGATCGCGGAGCGCGCGGAGGATGTGAAGCTATTGAAGTCGAAGACGAAGGATGCGCTGGCGATGTTTGGCACGGTGCTGGGCTATGAGATCGTGACGAAGAAGAACGTGAGCGAGCGGCTGGTGAGCTACACGTGCATCTCGCTGGGCAAGGAGTTCCCACTGCGCTGGCGCTTCTATTTCTACAAGCCTGCGGACTTGTGGAAGCTCGTGGACTTGCGGGTGGATGATCGGCTCGCGGCGATCTTCGACGAACAAGAAGACCCTCGTGCGCGCACGGAGCAGCCTGCGCAGTAAATGCTCGGCGACGCGCTTCGTTTCATCCGCTTTTCCCACACCGTTTTTGCGCTGCCGTTTGCGCTGGGTGCCATGTTTGTTGCAGCGCGAGGGTGGCCGGGGTGGGGGCTCTTTGGGTTGATCCTTGTGACGATGGTTTGTGCGCGCACGGCGGCGATGGTTTTTAATCGGCTTGCGGATTGGGAGAGCGATCAGCGGAATCCTCGCACGGCTGCGCGGCACACGCTGCTGCCTCGCGGAGCCGCACGGGCGCTGCTTGCGGCGAGCACGGTGGCTTTTGTGGCGAGCACGTTTTTCATCAATCGTCTTTGCTTCGCGCTGTCGCCGGTCGCGCTGGCGATCATCTTTCTTTACTCGCTCACGAAGCGCTTCACCCACAATAGCCACTTCTTCCTCGGCCTCGCGTTGGCGGTCGCTCCGGTCGGCGCGTGGCTCGCGGTCACGGGGGCTTTTGCGCTCGAGCCGCTCGTGTTGGCGGCGGCGGTGCTGGTGTGGGTGGCGGGGTTCGATGTGATTTATGCGACGCAGGATTTTGAGTTTGATCGTGCGGAAGGGCTCCATTCTCTCGTGGTAAAACGTGGCATCCCTCGCGCGCTGCTCATCGCTCGTGGGCTGCACGTCGTGGCCTTTGTTTTGCTGGGCGTCTTTGGCTGGCTGGCGGCTCTCGGCGCGCTCTACTGCGGGGCGCTGGTGCTGATTGCGGCGGCGCTTTTCTACGAGCACCGAGTCGCTCGCCAGCGTGATCTTGCGGCGATCAACCGCGCTTTTTTCGCGAGCAATGCGTTTGTGGGCACGGTGTTTTTGGCGGCGACTGCGGCGCGGTTTTTGGGGTAAAAGCGACGCCGCGTCGCTTATCGCGGAGGCGCGCTGGGGAGCGACCGGGGGTCGCTTCTACATTTTACTCGCCGAGCTTTTTCACGATGGCGGGATCGGGCGGGGTGCCGAGTTCTAGGGCGCGCTCGTAGTGGCGGCGGGCGAGCTCGATGGAGGGCGGGGTGCGTTCGAGATAGACGAGGGCAAGGTTGTAGTGGGCGTCGGTGAAGTCGGGCTGTAGCTCGATGGCGCGGCGGAGTTCGTCTTCAGCGGCTCAATACCAGCCTTTACGGCCAAAGAGGACGCCGAGGAATTGATGGGCTTGCGCGTTTCTCGGAGCGTAGAGGATGGCTTGGGAGAGGTGGGCTTGCGCGGCATCGAGGTGCTCTTGCTCATACGCAGCGATGCCGAGGAGGAGCCAGGCGGTGGCGTTTTCAGGCTCGTTGTGGAGGACTTGTTTCAGGCGTCGTTCGGCGTCGGGGTAGTGCTTTTCGCGCTGCTCAATGAGGGCGAGATTGAGGAGGGCGGGGGTGTTGTTGGGGGCGAGATTGAGGACTTGTTGAAAGCCGAGTTTGGCGCGGGCGAAGTCGTGCTTTTGGAAGGCGAGGAGGGCGGCGTCGTGGAGGTGCTGGGCGTCGGTTTTTTGGGTGAGGGCCTCGGGAGATGAAGTGTGGGCGGGCTTTGGAGCAGCGGTGGCGGGGAAGGTAAAGAGGGACAAAAGGGGCAAAAGGGACAAAAGGGACGGGCGCTGCTCAGCGTGTGGCTTCATTTTGTAGAGCCCAGCTCGCGGGCGCGCTCGGTGGCGGCTCGCACGGCGGCGATGAGGGCGGCGCGGAGGCCGCCTTTTTCCAGAGCCTCAATGCCCGCGATGGTGGTGCCGCCGGGGCTGGTGACTTCGTCGCGGAGGGCGGCGGGGTGGCGCGAGTCGGCGAGGGACATGGCGGCGGCTCCGGCGACGGTCTGTGCGGCGAGCTGGAGGGCGAGGGCGCGGGGGAGGCCCATGAGGACGCCGCCGTCGGCGAGTGCCTCGATGATGGTGAAGACGTAGGCGGGGCCGCTGCCGCTGAGGCCGGTGACGGCGTCGAGCAGCTCTTCTTTCACCTGCGCGGCGATGCCGACGCTGCCGAAGATTTGCTGGGCGGTGGTGGAGTCGGTCTCGGTGGCGCGGGTGCCGAGTGCAAAGCCGCTTGCGCCTTGAAGGACGAGGGCGGGTGTATTGGGCATGATGCGGATGACTCGGAAACCCTCGCCAGCAGCGGCTTCGAGCTTGGTGAGTGGGAGGCCGGCGACGATGGAGAGGAGGAGGCGGGAGGTTTTATCCGAGCCGCCCTGCTGCCAAGCCCAGCGCATGGAGCTGGTCATCGTCTGTGCGGAGAGTGCTTGGAGGGCGGCGATAGCGTCGCCGGGTTTTACGGCGAGGATGACGGCTTCGCTGGCGGCGACGACTTCGACATTGGTGGCGACGGCGGTGATGCCGGTGGCTTCTGCGAGGGCGGTGGCGGCGGCGGGGTAGGCGTCGCTAACGGTGATGTCCGCAGGCGTGCAGATGCCAGATTTCAGGACGCCGTGGATGAGTGCTGTGGCCATTTTGCCGCAGCCGATAAAGCCGAGTTTCATGCGGGCGATGGTTTAGCGGGTGGGGCTGGGAAGGGAAGCCATTGCTGCTTTCTCGTGCTTGTTCGCCACGGTGTATATGGCTTCGGAGATCGTATATACCGCCCCGCCGGTGCTTGCTCTGCGGGGTGCGGTGTGTAGCGTGCGCGGTCTTTTATGATGGCTCGCGCTTGCAAACGTATCGTTTTGAAATTTGGCTCCGGCATCCTCGCGACTTCGCGTGGGACGAATTTGGACCAGCGGCAATTTGCGCGGCTGAGTCGCGAGGTGGCGGCGCTCATGGCGGGTGGGCACGAGGTGCTCATCGTCTCTAGCGGGGCTGTGGCGGCGGGGCTCGGCGCGCTGGGGTTGCACGAGCGGCCCGAGGATCTCGCGGCGCGGCAGGCTTGCGCGGCGGTGGGGCAGGGGCGGCTCATGGCCACTTACACCGAGCATTTTGCGAAGCATAAAATCACGGTCGCTCAGATCCTCCTCACCTACGCGGATCTCGATAGCCGCAGTGCTTACGCGAATGTTCGCACGACGATCGCGCGGCTGTTGGCGAGTGGCATTGTGCCGATCATCAATGAAAACGATACGGTCGCGGTGGAGGAGCTGAAGTTCGGCGACAATGATCGTCTCAGTGGCGAAGTGGCTGTGCTGGCCGAGGCGGAGCTGCTCGTGTTGCTGACGAGTGTGGATGGGTTGCTGGATGCAAAAGGCCGCACGATCTCTCGGGTGGATGACTTCGCCGAGGTGCGGCAATTTGTGCGCGAGGAAAAAGGCCGACTCAGTGTGGGTGGGATGGAGAGCAAGCTGCAAGCGGTGCGGGCGGCGGTGGAGGCGGGCATTCCCACGGTGATCGCGAGCGGTCGCAAGGCGGGGGAAATCCTGAGAGCTGCTGGGGGAAAGCCCGCTGGGACTTATTTTCCGCCGTTGGCGTTATAGCCAGCCGCAGACGCCGCGCAGGACGAGCCAGAGCTTCGCCGCTTTGCTGAGCGAGTAGCGGCGGTCAAGGACTTGAAAGCGGTCGGCTCGCATCTTTTCTAAAAGGCGCGAATAGACGGCGCGCATGATCTCGGCGGCGCGGAGCGCGCGGCGGTCGGCGAGGGGGAAGGCGGTGACGGCGGCGCGATAGAGCGACTCGGCGCGGGCGGCTTCAAATTCCATGAGGGAGAGAAAGGAGTGGCTGTGGCGCTGCGCGGCGATGTCTTCGCGGGTGATGCCGAAGCGCGCGAGGTCTTCTGCGGGGAGGTAGATGCGGCCTTCGTTGGCGAAGTCTTGGCCGACATCGCGGAGGATATTTGTGAGCTGGAGCGCGAGGCCGAGCTGGAGCGCATACTCGCGAGCGGCGGGATCGCGCGCGCCAAAGATCTCGATGCTGACGAGGCCGACGACGCTGGCGACGCGGTGGCAGTAGAGGCGCAGGTCTTCCCATGTCGCGTAGTAGGCTCCGCCGATGTCCATTTCCACGCCCGCGATGATTTCGTGGAGGTGGGCGACGGGCAGCGTGTATTTCGCGATGATCGCGCGGACGGCCTCGGCCAGCGCGGGTTCTCCCGCGCACGGTTGCACGAGGGCGGCGCGCCATTCGCCGAGGGCGCGCGCTTTCTCCGCAGGAGCAGCGGTGCCATCCGCGATGTCGTCCACGATGCGGCAGAAGGCGTAGAAGGTGGAGATGTCGCGGCGGCGCGCACGCGGGAGGGCGACGAATGCGAGTGCGAGATTCGAGCGGCTGGAGGCGGTGATTTTTTCGGCCTCTGTCATGGCTACTCCCACCGTGCGTTCTTGCTGCCCGTGTAGGCGAGGATCGTGCCGATGACGACGTGCGCGAGCAGCACCCATGTGCAGAGCAGCCCGCCCGCTGGCTCGGTGGGGATGATGCCGGTGGTGGTCATCGCGTCGTAGTAGCGCGTGCTTTCCATCGAGCGGATGAAGCCACTCCAGCCCCAGTAGCTCGCGATGAAAATTTGCGTGATGCCCGCGATGATTTTCGGGAGCGCAAGCACGGCGCCGCTGAGTGGGAGCTGGAAGCCGACGAGGTAGATGCTGAGGAGCGAGGATTGCTCGGCGCTTTTCGCCCACGCGGAAATGCCGAGGCACACGGCGGTCACGGCGGCATTGATGAGCACGAGACTCAGCGCCTGCTCGAAGAAGCTGCCGGCAAAGCCTACGATCATATTCACAAAAAGCGTCATCCACACACTTTGCGCCAGCACCAGTGCGCCGAGGAAGACGACCTTGCTGCCGACGTAGGCCAGAGGACTGAGCCCTGCGAACTTCTCTTTTTCAAACAGCAGCCGCTCGCCGGCGATCTCGCGTGCCGCGTTGTTTGAGCCCATGAGCGCGAGCAGGATCACTTGGAACATGATGAGCCCGGAGACGAGGCTGCCCGTCTTCGAGATGCTGCGGAGTGCGTCGGCCTCCTGCTTCATCTTATCAAAGAGCGTGCCGATGCCGCTATCGGCGAGCCCCTTCACTTGCGGTAGCCCATCCAGCGCAAAGATCACCACCAGACACGGGAAGCCGACCAACAGGGCGAGCTGCAAAACGAGCTGCCCTTTGTCTCGAAAAAACAGCTTCCACCGCCGCGCCAGCAAGATCGCGAACTGCGCCAGCGCACTCGGCAGCGTCGGGCCGGCTTCCGCCATCTCCGGCTTTTTCTCCACCACCGCTGCGGCTTTCTCTTTCTCCTCCACGATGGCGCGCAGCCGCTCCAGCTCTTGCTCCTCGGTTGGCTCGGCCTGGGCGGCGGACTCGATCTTTGCCCCCGCGCTTGGCAGTGCCGCCGCCGTAGTGGAGGTGATGCCACTCTGCTCGTAATACGCCGCGCGATGCTTCTGCCAAGAGCGATGCCAGTCCGTCGCCTTGCGCTCCGAGAGACGCGGGTAGAGATCCTCCGGGCGCTCGATAGCGAAGTAATGCGTGAGAAACTCCGGCGACCCGTGGTAAGCGAGATGGCCTTGGTAAAGCACGACCACGCTATCGTAGAGCCGCACATGCTGGAGGCTGTGAGTCACGCTC
>JAYVQK010000294.1:0-15339 GCA_043757005.1 Verrucomicrobiaceae bacterium | reverse complement strand
CCCGCACTCCAGATTGCGTCTCCCGAGTTTCCGGGAGTCCCCTTTTTAAACTTCCGCCTTTTCTCCCGCCACTCCCGCCGCGTAGTGTCGCGCCAGATGCCATACGAATTTAATCTGAGCCGCCAAGTGGAGTTTGCCGAGACGGACATGGCTGGCATCGTGCATTTCGCGAATTTCTTCCGCATGATGGAGAATACCGAGCACGCCTTTTTCCGCTCACTCGGCTTTAGCGTGCATACCTGCCACGGGCTGGAGGCCACGGGCTGGCCGCGCGTGAACGCTTCGTGCGATTACCTGAAGCCTCTGAAATTTGAAGAGATCGTGGACATCCAGCTCCTCGTCGCCGAGGTGCGCCCACGCAGTGTGCGCTATGTTTTCCGCTTCTGGAAAGGCGAGGGCGCAGCGCGCGTAGAAGTCGCCCGTGGAAGCCTCACCACGGTCTGCGCGCGCGTGGAGATCCTCACCGGCAAACTCGCCGCCATGCCCATCCCGGAAGCCTTCCGAGCAGCTCTGGTGGCGGCTCCGCCGGAGATGCTCACTTTTACCCGCCCCGTCTGAACGCAACCAACACACAATGTCCGAAACACCTAAAAAATCTATGACTTGGCTCCTCTTCGCACTCCTCACCGTCGCCTGCTGGGGCGTCTATGGCATCTACCTGCACAAAGGCCAAATGGGCATGGCCGACATGGCAAACGGGCGCTACAAAGCGTTCCTCTACGTGGGCATCGCCTACTTCCTCGTAGCCGTGCTCGCGCCGCTCGTCATGCTCCGGCTCTACGGCAAAGCGGGGGATACGAATTTCTTTGCCTACCCCGGCACCGGCAAAATGTGGTCGCTCATCGCCGGCATCGTCGGCGCAGTCGGTGCGTTCGGCGTGCTGCTGGCATTTGGCGCAGCGCCGCAGCCCAAGGCGGCGTATGTGCCGGTGGTCATGTCCATCATCTTCGCCGGCGCACCCATCGTGAACGCCATCGTCTCCATGTTTATGCAGCACGGGCCAGCCGAGAGTCAGCTCGTAGTAAAATGGCAATTCTGGGCGGGTATCATCATCGCCGCAGTCGGCGGCAGCCTCGTGGCCCTCTACAAGCCAGAGGCAGCCCCGCAAAAGCCCGCCGCGCCGCCAGCGGTGGTGGAGCCTGCGGCGAAGTAGCGCGCCATGCAGACCGAGCGGCTCCTCGCACTTCTCAGCGAGATCCTGCCTGCGAATCGCTTCCAGTCCGCGCGCCTCGGCGACCTCGGCGAGATCATGAGTCTCGCCGATTTCCTCGCCCGCGTGCCGCTCACCACGAAGGCCGACCTCGCCGCCGACTTCGCCGCTCACCCGCCTTTCGGGACGAACCTCACGCGGCCACGTGTGGAATACACGCGCTTCTGCCAGACCAGCGGGACGACAGCGCAGCCGCTCGCCATCCTCGACACGCCGGAGAGCTGGGAATGGATGCTCGGGAACTGGTGCCGCATCTACCGCGAGAGCGGCGTGCACCCCGGAGAACGCATCTACTTCGCCTTCTCCTTTGGCCCCTTCCTCGGCTTCTGGACGGCCTTTGAAGCTGCCGCAAAATACGGCTGCCTCTGCATCCCCGGTGGCGGACTCAGCAGCGCGGCCCGCCTGCGCGGCATCCTCCAACACCGCGCCGAGGTGCTCTGCTGCACGCCCACCTACGCCCTCCACCTCGCAGAGGTCGCAGCGGCGGAGGGCTTGGAAATATGCGGCTCCAGCGTGCGCCGCATCATCGTGGCGGGCGAGCCCGGCGGCAGCGTGGTCAGCGTGCGCCAGCGCATCTCCGCCGCGTGGGGCGGGGCGGAAGTGCTCGATCATTATGGCATGACGGAGGTCGGCCCCGTCGCCTACCAACGCACGGGCGAGCCGGGCGCACTCCACATCCTCGAAGACAGCTACTTTGCCGAAATTCTCCACCCTCACACCCTCGCCCCCGTCCTCGATGGGGAGCTGGGTGAACTCATTCTCACCCCCCTCGGGCGCACCGCCTGGCCGCTCCTGCGCTACCGCACTGGCGACCTCGTCCGTCGCCGCACTGCACCCGGTTTCATCCTCGATGGCGGCATCATCGGGCGCACGGATGACATGGTCGTCGTGCGCGGCGTGAACATTTATCCCAGCGCCGTGGACGCCGTCGTCCGCGCCATGCCGGAGATCGTCGAGTATCGCGTCGCCATCACCACGCGCGGCGAAATGCCCGAGTTGGCCGTGGAGATCGAGAGCCTTGATCCCGCCGCCGCCGCAAAGCTAGAGCGGGCGCTCACGGATGCTTTCACCTTGCGCATCCCCGTCGCCCAAGTCCCCTCGCTCCCCCGCTATGAGCTAAAGGCGCGGCGTTGGCAGAGGGTGTAGCGGGGGCATCGCGCCGTGCTGCGCTGGAAGAGTTTTCCACTCGCACGCCAGTTTTCAGTTTCCACGTCGCGCGTTTCCACGTATCTCCGCGCTCCCTTTTGGGACTGCACACTACTACCAACCGAATCCTGATTTTACCAAATGCCAAAGCTCTTCATTCCCGGCCCCGTCCACGTTTCTGACAAAACTTTCCGCGCCCTCTGCCGCCCGATGATGGGGCATCGGAGTAATGATTTCAAAAAACTCTACGGTGGGATCCAGCCCCGTTTGCGGGAGCTTTTCGGCACGACGCAGCCCGTCTTCCTCAGCACGTCGAGCGCGTGGGGTGTGATGGAGGGGAGCATCCGCAATCTCGTCGGCTCGGGGAAAGTGCTGAACTGCATGAATGGTGCGTTTTCCGACAAGTGGCTGGACGTGTCGAAAAAATGCGGCAAGGACGCCGTGGCGCTGCAAGTGGAATGGGGCCAGCCGATCCGTGGCGAACAAGTGCGCGCGGCGCTGAGTGCAGGCGGCTTTGATGCGGTGACGCTGATCCACAATGAGACCTCGACGGGCGTGATGAGCGACATCCGCGAGATCGCGGCAGTGCTGCGGGATTTCCCCGAGGTGTGCCTCATCGTGGATAGCGTTTCCTCGTTCAGCGTGGTGCCGCTGCCGATGGATGAGCTGGGCATTGATGTGCTGCTCACGGGTTCGCAAAAGGCGCTGGCGATGCCTCCGGGGCTCGCGCTTTTTGCAGCGAGTAAAAAGGCGATGGAGCGCGCGGCGACGGTGAAGGGTAGGGGATACTATTTCGACTTCGTGGAGTTTGCAAAGAATGGCGCGGAAGACATGACGCCGAGCACGCCGAGCATCAGCCACATCTACGCGCTGGAGTCGAAGCTGGACGATATTTTCACCGAAGGAGTCGCCGCCCGCCACGCGCGCCACGAGGCGAATAACGCGCTCGTCCACGCATGGGTGCGGGGCAAGGGGCTGGGCTTTTTTGCGCCCGAGGGCTTCCGTTCGAAGTCGCTCACGTGCATCGCAAATACAGCGGGCATTGACGTGGCGGAGCTGGCGAAGAAGGCGAAGGATCGCGGCTTCATTATTGATGGCGGCTACGGCAAGCTGAAGGGCGTCACTTTCCGCCTCTCGAATATGGGCGACGAAACGCCCGAGACGATGCTGGAGCTGCTGACCGCGCTGGATGCCTGCCTCGCGAGCTAACCGCCCGACATTCCCCGCACCGTGAACCGACCACGCACGAAGATCAAAAAGCGCCGCATCCCGCATAGCGACGCCGAGCAGCTCGAACTGAGCGAGCACGACTTCCGCGCGCACGCTGCGAGCGAGCCCATGGAGGCCGAAGACTCGCCGCCGCAGAGCTGGGGCACTCGCGCTTGGAACGTCCTCGTCGGCCTCAGTCTCTTCCCGTTTGCGTGGATTCTCACGGATGCGCTTTTTCACACCTTCGGCAGCGCCGCGCAGCTCGGCGTTCGCGTGCCGTTTTGGATGACGCATGAGTTCCTCATGTTCGCCATCGGCGGCGGCGCATGGCTGGCGTGGTTTGGGGTGAGCATTTACATCTGGAATGAGCCGCGCCCGCTGCGGCTCTACATCTGGGGGCACGAGCTCACGCACATGCTCGTGGCGCGGCTCTTCGGCGGGCGCATCAGCGATTATAAAATTACGCGCGAAGGCGGCTACATCACCACCGATCGCTACAACTTCCTCATCGCGCTCGCGCCTTACCTATGGCCGTTTTACAGCGTCCCCGTGCTGGCGGCGTGGGCCGTGGCGATGTGGGTTTCCGAGCCGTGGGTTCATCGCGCATGGCTCCTCGGGCTGCTCGGATTTACATGGATGTTTCACCTCAGCTTCACGCTCTGGATGTTGCCAAAAGGGCAGACGGATTTTCACGGCCCCGGCAAAGTTTTTTCCTTTACCCTCATCTACCTCGCCAATGTCTTCCTCCTCGGAGCCGCCCTCGTCGTGCTCATGCCGGAAGTCTCCTGGCCCCGCGTGCTAGATGAGCTATGGGGCGCGGGGCTCGAATTTTACGAAAAAGTGCTGCGCCTGATTGTCGGCTCGTAGGAAAAAAATCGCACCACCCGTGCAAGCAGGCACGCTTCGTGCATTTAGGGCGTCCACAAACAAGCCCATGAAAACCGCACTCATCGCACTCACCGCCGCACTCAGCCTCTGCTCCTGCGCAGGCAGCAAAGTCGTCCAAACCCAAGTCGCCACCGGCGCACTCTCGCCACAGAAAATCTTCATCCGCCCATTTGGCGCGGGAGAATTTGTAGGCAACCACGAAGGCGAGGCCATGCGGACGATCCACCACTCGCAAGCAGGGAATGAATTTGCCAAAATCCTCAAAACCGAACTGGAGAAGCTCGCACCTACCACCGTCCTGAAGCCCGGCGAATCCCCAGACGGCGGCTGGCTCGTCACCGGTGAGCTAGAGCAAGTGAACGCGGGCTCGCCTGTAAAACGCGCTTTCCTCGGCGAACTTGGCCAAGGCCGCAGCGGCATCCTCGTCCACGTGCAAATCAAAGACATGGAAGCGAGCAACGATCACGACGGCAAAGGCGGCACCGGCAATACGCTCTATGAATTTGACGTGGCGGGTGGCAGCCGGATGCAAGGGCACCTCGGCACCACGATGGCCTCCGGCCTCGGCTACGCGCCGTCCTTCGACTATCGCAACGTTGCCGAACGCATCGCCCAAACGCTCGCCCCAGACCGCGAGCAATTCGGCGTGCGCTCCGTCTGGTCGAGACACTGATCTATTTTGTTTGTTGGTTGGAAAAGGTGGGCGGGGACTCGGTGGAGGAGCCCCGCCCATCTTGTTTAATCGTGCGAAGCGCGGGTAGCGCACGCGCCCCGCGTGTTGTCCTTGGTGCCCCGCCGAGGAACCTCGGCTATCCACTCACGCGCGATTGCCTGGCGGGGCGCCAGGACACAACACGCGGGGCGCGTGCGCTACCCGCGCGCTCTGCTTGCCACGCGAAAAACGACGCCATGCGATTCCATCAGCGTTTCCAAAAAGGGGACGCTGAAAGAAGGTGCGTTCGCTTTCTCTCCTCCAAGCGACATCCCGTTTGACTCCCCGTTTTCATCCCGTAGATTGCGCATCATACAAAATGGCACAGCAAAACTCTCGTCCGAATCGCGACAGTGATCCCAATGGCAGCGCGTCACAGGAACCTAACTTCAACTGGCGTGGGCTCATCCTTTTCATCGCAGCCGTCGCGCTGATCGGTGGAGCGGTCTTATACAAAAACCCGATCAACACGCCCAAGCTGATCAAGTTTTCGGAGTTTCAAACGGCGCTGGGAGAAGGCCGCATTTTGAAGACCAACCTCGCGCTCGTCTCCGAGGGCAACTCGACCATTGATATGCTGCGCGGCTTTATACTGCCGAAGAAAGATGCGCCCCCCAGTGAGGCCGAGGCTTTTAAAACGCAGATCAATTCGCAGTATGATAGCTGGCTACCGGAGAGCTTGAAACTGGCGGGCTACAACGTGGATCGCGTGCAGGACACCAGCAACATCTGGGTCTCTGCGGTGCTCAATTTCCTCCCCATCGCCTTCATCGTTCTGCTGCTCTATATGTTCTTCCGCCAACAGCTCCGCATGGCTGGCAAAGGCGCGATGAGCTTTGGCAAGAGCAAGGCCAAGATGCTCGCGCGGGATAAAAACAAGGTGACTTTTAAAGACGTCGCCGGAGTCGAAGAGGCTAAAGAAGAAGTGCAGGAGATCGTGGAATTCCTGAAAGACCCGAAGCGTTTTCAGAAGCTCGGCGGGCGCATCCCGAAGGGCGTGCTCATGGTCGGTTCTCCCGGCACTGGCAAGACACTGCTCGCTCGCGCCATCGCGGGAGAGGCCGACGTGCCGTTTTTTAGCATCAGCGGCTCGGACTTCGTGGAGATGTTTGTGGGCGTCGGCGCGAGCCGCGTGCGCGATATGTTTGAGCAGGGCAAAAAGAGCGCGCCGTGTTTGATTTTCATAGATGAAATTGATGCCGTCGGTCGCCATCGCGGGCATGGCATGGGCGGTGGGCACGACGAGCGCGAGCAGACGCTGAACGCGCTCCTCGTGGAGATGGACGGCTTCGATACGCAGGACGGCGTCATCATCATCGCCGCCACGAATCGCCCCGATGTGCTCGACCCTGCGCTCCTGCGCCCGGGCCGTTTTGATCGCCAAGTTACCGTCTCTCTTCCCGACGTAAAAGGCCGCGAGGAAATCCTCAAAGTCCACGCCAAGAAAGTGAAAATGGCCGACGAAGTGGATCTCGCCATCACCGCGCGCGGGACGCCCGGCTACAGCGGCGCAGAGCTGGCCAATGTCATCAACGAAGCCGCCCTCCTCGCTGCTCGTCGCAGCGCGAAATCCATCTGCCAAAACGACCTCGAAGAAGCGCGCGACAAAGTGCGCTGGGGCCGCGAGCGCCGTTCCCTCGCGATGAGCGACGAGGAGAAAACATCTACTGCTTGGCACGAAGCGGGGCACGCCATCGTGAGCGTGCTCCTCGAACACACCGACCCGCTTCACAAAGTCACCATCATCCCACGCGGGCAAGCCCTCGGCGTGACGATGTCGCTGCCGGAAGGCGACCAGTATTCGCTCCGCCGCAAAGAAGCACTCGACTCCATCGCCATGACTGCCGCTGGCCGGATCGCCGAAGAGCTTTACACGAAAGACCTCTCCACCGGCGCATCCAGCGACATCAAACAAATGACACGCCTCGCCCGCAAAATGGTCTGCGAATGGGGCATGAGCGAACGGCTCGGCATGGTCGAATACGGCGAGCACGAAGACCACGTCTTCCTCGCCCGCGATATGAATAAATCGCACAACTACAGCGAGAGCACCGCGCAGGAGATTGATCGCGAAGTGCGCCGCCTCGTGGATGAAGCCTACGCCCGCGCTAAAGACCTCATCATGTCGAACCGCGACAAAATAGAGATCATCGCCAACGCGCTGCTGGAATTTGAAACCCTCAGCGGCGACCAAGTGAAGGACATCGTGAAGACTGGCAAAATGAGTAACCCGCCCGACGCCCCCACCGGCGGTTCGCGCAACGGCCCCATTAATATACCGGAGCCTACTTCCGGCTCCACGCCGGAGCACCCCACGCTCGACTTCCCGCCGGGGCTGAGTAGCGGCTTGAGCGGAGCGCCAGCGTAGCGAGGAGCGGCGTAAAACCGCCTCCTCAAAGAGGGCGTGTGACGCGGCACTTTTTTGCAGATTGTGCGTTGACGAAAGCCGGCGCGCGGGCGAGGTTGCGCGCAGTTCTTTCTCAATGATTTTCGCCGGGAAACGGAGAGGTTTTTCGGCAAGCAATTTGCCCTGCGTTGTTCGAGTAGAAGGTAGAAATCCCGAACCGATAATTATTACTAATCAGGGGGCTAGAGTGGGCGCATGTAGGTCATGCCTTTATTGGAAGGCCGAAGTCCACCCCAAGTTTCCCGCCCGTTACCTAACGAGGGAACGTGAGTTCTGCCGCGACGGCAAATGTGGGGCAATCCCTCTCGGCCAGCGATGGCCACAACCAGCACTCCAGCGATGAAAGTCGCTGGAGTTTTTTGCTTTTTAGGAGTGCTGTTTTTACCCAAAGCGCACGGTGGACATTTTTGCGCGTTTAGCGGATTTCTTTGCCATGAAAAATGATCTGCCAATCGCCAGCCGTCGTCACTTTCTCCGCAACCTGAGCTGGGCTACTGCGGCCTTTGCGGCGCCGGGGCTTTTCGCAGAGGAGCTCACGCGCACTCCGGCGCAGACGGAGGGGCCATTTTATCCCGACAAGCTGCCGCTGGATACGGACAATGATCTGATCATTTTGAACAACTCGACGACGCCGGCGGTGGGCGAGGTGACTTACCTGAGCGGACGCATCCTGGATGCACGCGGGGAGCCGATGCGGGATGCGTTGGTGGAGATTTGGCAGTGCGATAACAACGGCGCTTACATCCACTCGCGCTCGGGGAACGCGGACAAGCACGACGGGAATTTCCAGGGCTTCGGGCGGTTCCTCACGGGGAGCACGGGGGAGTATCTTTTCCGCACGATCAAGCCGGTGTCGTATCCGGGGCGCTCGCCGCACATTCATTTTAAAGTGAAGGGTAAGGGCAAGGATCTGCTGACGACGCAGTGCTACATCAAAGGCCATGAGGGGAATGAGAAGGATGGCGTGTGGAAGGGCATCCGGGATGAAAAGGCGAGGGCGTCGGTGACGGTGGATTTTGCTCCGCTAAAAGGCGCGAAGGCGGGGGAACTGGCGGCGCGGTTTGATGTGGTGTTGGGATTTACGCCGGGGGAATAAGAGCCGCTACAAAACTTCGAACTCTGAACTTCGAACTCTGAACGGGATTTCGCAACGAGCGATCGGAGTTCGGAGTTCGAAGTTCAAATTCCACTTTCTAAAAAATGCCACATCTCACTACATCCAAAACCCGCTCCCCGCGCTACGACGTCATCGTGATCGGCAGCGGCGCAGCAGGCGGCATGGCCGCGCTGGCGCTCGCTCAAGCAGGCGTGAAAGTGCTGATGCTCGAAGCGGGCCGGAACTATGATCCGGTGACGGAGACGCCGATGTTTCAGACCAATGCCGACGCGCCTCTGCGTGGCACGGCGACGCCGGAGAAACCGAACGGCTTCTTTGACGCGACGATCGGCGGCTGGGTCGTGCCGGGTGAGCCTTACGTGGTGAAGAAGGACGCGGATTGGGCGGAGGGCGCGGTGGAGAATCGGATGAAGACGGGGCAGAACTTCATGTGGTGGCGCGCGCGGATGTTGGGCGGGCGCACGAACCATTGGGGGCGCGTGTCGCTGCGGATGGGTGCGTTCGATTTCAAGCCCAAGACTCGCGACGGACTCGGTGTGGACTGGCCTATCGGCTACGAAGATGTCGCTCCTTACTACGACAGGGCCGAGCAGCTCGTGGGCATCTTTGGCAGCAAGGAAGGGCTGGAGAATAACCCGGACAGCGACTTCTTTCTCCCGCCGCCAAAGCCGCGCGCCTACGAGCATCTGCTCATGCGCGGCGGTAAGAAAATCGGCATTCCCATCGTGCCCTCGCGGATGGCGATTTTGACGAAGCCGATCAATGGCCGCGCCGCGTGTTTCTACGCGACGCCTTGCGGGCGCGGTTGCTCGATCCGGGCGAATTTCCAAAGCACCACCGTGCTCATCCCGCCCGCGCTGGAGACGGGGAATCTCGACATCATCTCCAACGCGATGGCTCGCGAAGTCACGCTGGACGCGCAAGGTCGCGCGAATGGCGTGAGCTTTGTGGATAAAGAAACGGGCAAGGATGAACACGTCTCCGCCCGCGCCGTGATCGTAGCCGCGAGCGCGCTGGAGAGCGCGCGCATCCTGCTCAATAGCCATTCGGTGAAGTTCCCACAGGGGCTGGGGAATTCCAGCGGCAACCTCGGACGCTGGCTCACCGACAGCACGGGCACGAATCTCAGCGGGCAAATCCCCGCGTTGGAAAACATCCCGCTGCACAATGAAGACGGCACTTCCTCCATGCACACTTACGCGCCGTGGATGAAGCACAACGAGGCGGAGAAACTTGGCTTCCCACGCGGCTACTACATGGCGTGGAGCGGCGGGCGCACGATGCCGGGGCTAAACTCGCTGGCGGGCGTGCCGAGCAATCTCTACGGCGCAAAGATGAAGAGCGAAGCACGTCGCTACTTCGGCACTTTCGTGGACATCCACGCTCGCGGCGAGATGATCCCAAACGACAAGAGCTTCTGCGAACTCGACCCCGTGAAGAAAGACCAGTGGGGCATCCCCGTGCTGCGCTTTCATTTCGAGTGGAGCGAGCACGAGATCCGGCAAGTCGCCCACGCACAGCAGAGCTTCGCGCAGCTCATCGAGGCCTCATGCGGCAAGGTGAGCAAGCAACCGGAAAAAGACGGGCGCAAAGCCATGACCGCAGGCGGCAGCGTGAACCACGAAATGGGCGTGACCCGCATGAGCGCACGCGCAGAAGACGGCGTGACGAACTCGTGGGGCCAGCTCTGGGACTGCAATAACGTGATCGTCGCCGACGGTGGAGTCTTTTGCAGCAACCCCTACAAAAACCCCACCCTCACCATCCTCGCCCTCGCCTGGCGCGCGTGCGACCACCTGCTCGCCGGGATGAAAGACGGCAGCATCTCCGCCCCGATTTAGCAGCCTCCAGAAAGCGGCTCCCTAAACGCGTCCTCCACTCGCAAGCACGCTCGGGGACATCCTTGCGGTGGGTTCAACATCTTTCACACCTCGGTTTTTCACCGACATCACTGGCACCATCGCTGCCGCCGCTGGCGCGACTTCCAGCGGGGCCAGCCATTTGATCGCGTGCCAGAGGTTGCGCGTGAGAGGGGTGCCTTTGGCGACGCCCTTCCATGAGACGTTCCAGCCCGCGCGGGGGTTCACTACGGGCGGCATCCCGGCGGCGTGGATGAGGGTGGGGATTCGGATTTCGTAGATGATGTGGCCGGTCATCTCTTCCGTCAGTCGTTCAGAAAGTGCGGACATTGCGCGATCCGAGAGGCAGGCAAAGCACGTCGGCACCATACCGACTGCGTAAGGGCGGTATCGTTCGGGCAGGCGCTGGATTTGCCGAAACCAAAACCACTCCGGCTCACGGTCAGGCCAGCGGACGGAGGAGACGGAGACATCCGCATCCCACACTTCGCCGAGGTATTCGCGCACCGGCATCCCGCACCAGCCGTCCCATTCCGCGAGGAACCACCGTTTCGCCCGCGTCGTCCGGCGCGTGCGATACCAATCTACCAGCAGCACATCCAGGCCGCTGCGATACATCCAGTCCGTCCCCGCGTAGCGTTCGTGCAGTCGGCTAAAAGTCGTCAGGTCTTCCGGGGCCACTCCGCCTTCCATGCGTTTGCCACCGCTGATCGGGATGATGGGCACGCCAGGGTTTCGCAGCCGAAGGCTCTCCAGATTATTCAGCGTCACCGGGTCGAGATCGTGGTGGAGAAAAAGGATCGCAAGTTCGTGCTCGGGGCCTTCGAGGTTAGTATTCATAATCGTCATGCAGTCACCCCTCGATCAAAGCTCATAATATCGCTCACACCACCCTCTTGGTAGGCGATACTTGGGCGGATGAGGTAGCAGTTCCCGAAAGGATGCAGATGATTCCCCATCCAATGATCTATCTCGGAACGCGAATGGCGGAGACAGTTCAACGCCGCTTCGATGCCCGCTTTCGAGTAAAGAATCGCCGTCGTCTGATACGCCGCCGAGAGCCGTCGTAGCGTTTTGGAAAAGTCGTGCCCCCCACGAAATTCCGACCCCGAAAGATAAAGCTGCAACCAGCCCATCGGCAGCTCGCCTAGCGCCATTTGGTAGTGTTTCAGCCAGCCCGTTTCGAGATGCGCGTCGTCCTCCAGAATGAGCAGCGAATCGAGCCCATCGGCATACGCCCTTTCCAGCACTCGCAGATGCGCCCGCCGACACCCCACCATGCCTCGCAGATACTTCTCGAAAGTGCCGACTTCCTTGAATCCCAGCCGTCCCACCTCCTCAATCTCCTCCGGCAAAATATCCTCATCCCGCACCCGCACCCCATCCACAAAACGAAACGCCACCTTCTCCTCCGCCATCATCGCCACGATGCGATTCCGGCGATCCATCCGCTCTGGCAGGCTGACGACTACCACCTCGTCCGCCAGCTCCAGCAGCCCTTTCCGCGACTCACGCACCGCCACCACCGTGCGCTCCATCGGCGACCTCCCGAGGAGCCGATAGACCGCCGGGAATTTCCACCCCAGCCCGCCCGCATCCTCCCGCCGCAGCCCCGCGATGCTTGCCGTGCGATGGAGAAACTTCGGCCATTCCGACAAAGCACACCCACGGGCCGTCGGCGCGACTTCGCGCAAAGTCGCCACCTCCACTTGCGCAAAAATCGTCGCCGGGATGAAGTCATTCCCCGTCGTCTCCCGTTCCTTTTCCCCCGCCTCCGTCGCGTGCAAAACGGGAGCCTCTCCGCCCCGCCAAAGCTCCGCTCCCGGCAACACCGCCGCCGTCCCCGGCAGGAAAGTCACCAGCCGCGTCTGCACCGTCTCCGCCAGCACCCCCAGCACGGATTCCAGATCCCCCGCGCATGGCAGCACCCTCACATTCTCCCCCGCACCCGGCAGCCATAGTTCCTCCGCACTCATCCCAGCGAGCAGCACGAGCACAGGCGTTCCCGGCGTGAAATTCCACGTCAGCCAATTCCGCTGAAAATCCCCCGCTTCCTCCGCCAATACCAGCGCCACTACCGTCGTCCCCTCCGCCAGCCGCACACGCGGGGCAGACGCCAGCGCTGCCTCCGCCTCCACTTCACAGCGCACCGCCCAAGCCGCCTCGCTCCATTTCCTCCGCCGCATCCGAGAAGACGACCACGCACCCCTCTTCTGCCGTCCCCTCATACGTCTGCGCAGGCGCAAAAGTGAAACGCCTCTCCATAGGCTGCCCCTGCGGTGGGCGATGCGTCCCTTCCTCCGAATGAGCCTCATCCACAATACGCGGCTCACTACGAAAAACCTGCCACCCCGTAGAAGCGACGCCCCCGTCGCTCCCCCCGCCATCAAAAGCCGAAGCCAACGCCCCAACCGCCAGATGCCACGGCAGCAGCACCATCGCCACCGGACAAGGCGCACACCTAGCCACCTCCTCCAGCAGCTCATCCCAATCCGCCCGCGCCTCTATACACACATGGCAAAGCTCCACCCCTAGCCGCGCACACAGCAGCCGCAGCGACTCATTCTCCGCCCCATAGTGCATCACCACGATCCACCCCGCCCAATGTTTCCTCGCCGCAAAAAGACTCAAAATCAGCGACTCTAGGCAACCCGCCCCGCTATTCACAAAAACCACCCCACGCCGCCCATCCCCCATCACCACCAGCGGCAACTTACACTCCGCCGCCCGATAAGTCTTCCACCACCGCCCATCCCCATCTACCCGCTCCGGCGTGCCCAGCAAGAAAGCCAACGTATAAGTAGCATCCGGCCAATGCGGCAACCCATACACCTCCCCACAAATCGTCGCCCCATCCCGCAGCTTCGGCAGCCAATACGGCAAAGCCCGACACAGCCATTCCGGCGCGACCTCACCCGGTATATAGAGCAAATCCAACGACCCATCCGCAATCTTCCCCACATTCTCCACACTATGCGTCCCCAGCCGATGCAGCCCCGCCATCCCACCAATCTCCTCCTCAAATCGCCCCCGCAAAGCAGCCCGATCCGCCTCCACCATCCCGCTCCCACTTTCCGCATGGACACAAAAATGATCCACCAGATAAACTGCCCCAAACCCCTCCACCACCTCCCGCCAACGCCCACCCGGAAAATACCCGATGACAGCGGCAGCACAGTGTAGAAGCGACGCCCCGTCGCTCCCCGCGCGCAAGCGCGGACTAGCTACAGGTTGATGGTTGATGGTTGATCGTTGATTGATCTCCACCCCCGCGCTTGCGTCGCGTCCATCAACCCTTGCAGCCGCCCACAGCGGCGACACCCGCCCAGCCCAATTCCGCCCATACTCCCCGAGATGGATTGCCGTAAAAGGCAACATCCTCCGCAGTTCCGGCGCAAAACTCGTCGTAAAAAGATAATCATCATGCTGCCCGCCCTCCCCACCTGTCCGCACGGGATACCGATTTGGCAGCACCTCCAGAGAGAAAAGATTGAAATACCCCAACGCCTGAGAATTCCGCGCCACCAACCGATCCCAAGGCTGGCAATCCCTCAGCATCTCAAACTGCTCCCGAGTCTCACACACCTTCCGCCCCCCCCATCGCATACAGCACCCCCGCCTCCAGCGGCATCCCCCGCACCCGCTCCCCGAAATAACGAGGAAGCAGCACATCCGCATCGAGCACGACGCACCATGTGGGTTGATGGTTGATGGTTGATAGTTGATGGACCGCGCAGCCCCCTTCCGTGGACAAGGCAGGTTGATGGTTGATCGTGGATGGTTGATTGACCGCGCTTGCGTCGCCCCCATCAACCATCAACAAACAACCATCAACCCTTGCCGCCCTCACCAGCCCCTCATTCAGCACCGGCCCCTTATTATCCACCGCGTGGAAATCCTTCCCATCCGCCTGCAAAAGCTCCGAGTCATAGCACTCGATCCCATACTTTGCACAAAGCGCATGAGTCGCCACATCCCCAGCCACCGTCATCACCACCCAACGATCAAAATGCACCCGATTCTCGATCACACATTCGAGGTAATCTGCGTAGTTGATGCAAACCGTCACCGCCACCAACCTCACGCCAGTTCCTCCTCAAAAGCTAAGTGCACACCGCACCGACCATTCATTATCTCGGAACTCACGGAAATACAGGTAAGACCTCTGGAGTGCGGGGGCATGACCCCGCTCTGGCGGGCGAGGAACGAGCGGGTGGGAGAGCTATTCGCAAGTTCGGGCAGTGCGCCCACCCAAAGACCCCTCCAAAGCGGGGCCATGCCCCCGCACTCCAGAGGCGTCGCTTGCATATCCGACCGGGAATTTCCCGGAACACGCCCATTCGTCCATTCACCAACCATAAATATACCTCCCATCCCCCGGCACCCGCAGATCTATCCCATGCCACCAAGGATCATGCGCTAGGAGCGCGGGCTCTGGGTGCGACCAGATGCCTCGCTCCATCTTCGGGAAGTAAATCTCCCGCGCCGCACCGAGGAACGCTCCCCACCACTGCAAAGCATCTTGCGAAATTGCCACCTTTTGAAACGAATGGATCAAGCGCAACTCCTCCGCCTCACTCTCCACCCCCAGCACCTCTCCGCCCAGATCCCGCACCCGCTCAAAGAAGGGATGCAACGGCTCATTTGTGACAAAAACAACTGGCTATGCACGACCGTCCCCACCAGTCGCCGCACCTCCGCTTCCGTCATCGCACTTTCCGTGGGAATCGCCCGTTCCGCCAAAGAATCCCCCTTCTTCCCCATATACCGAGGTCGAAAACGAAGCCCAAT
>JAYVQK010000293.1:0-15430 GCA_043757005.1 Verrucomicrobiaceae bacterium | reverse complement strand
GGCTTGGAATGAGGAGGTGATTTATTTTGCGCTGACGGATCGGTTTGCGGATGGCGACGCGGCGAATGATGTGCCGCGCGGGAGTGATCCGGCGCTTTGGGTGTCGCCGATGCAAGGGCCTTGCCGCCGCATCTCTGCCACCGCACTCCGAGACGCTACCGCGAACAGCGCAACGCAGTAGGAGGCGCTACTTGGCTGGGGCGGCGAGGGGGGTGAGATTCAGTGGGGGCACCGCTGGCACAGGCTTTGTCGCGGGCGGCGATAGAACCACTGGCGGCGCTTTGACTTCCACGGGTTTCCTATCGGCAGCGGCTTCGGCGGTTTTTGCCTCTGCCTCTGCGGCGGCGAGTTCTTCGGCGAAGGGGTCTTCTTTTGGGCCGGATTCGCCGACGATCGCGGCGTCGTCGAAGTAGATCACCCCATCCGTCACGCCCTCTTGTGGCGGCGTGTCCCAATACCAAGTGATCCGCACATACGCGGCCTCTTCGGGCGACTTCACATCGGTGGAAAACTCCGTCCATTTCCCCGCCGTAAAAAGCGGCTTCAAGTTTGGCGAGCCTGGGATCGGTTGCACTCGCCACACCACCTCGCCGGTCTGCTCTTCTTTGTCCGCCTTAAACCAATCCACGCGCAGTTTCAAATACGGCACGCGCTGATCGAGTGAGATGGGCATCTTCTTATCCATGCGCCCCCAGATGCCGAAGTGATACCGCCGCTCCGGCAAGATCGGCACAAAATCGCTCGCCAGTTGCGTGCTCGTGAGCGGTTTCGCCAGCTTATCGAACTGCACAAAAATGCTCTGCCTCCCCGTGCGCGCGATCTCATTGGTGAGCCCGAGTACCAAGCGCCCGCCCTCTGCATCCGGCTTATCTTGGAAGGTCACCCACTCCGCGTTCATCGCCGATTTCGAGAGATCCGCGCCCTCGCTGCGCGCTTTGCGATGCGTCACCGGCGGCCATTCGAAGCTGCCGCTCTCTAGCAGTTGCTCCGCAAAAGCCGAGGCTCCGAGCGCCAATGTGGCTATGGTGAAAAGGCGAATCATCTGCGGTGAAGATGGCGCAGTTTGCGGCATCGCGCTAGGGCTGAATCGGTGAGTAAAGCGGGCACGCAGACTCACACGGCGAGCTTTTTTGGCGCTGAAAAATCAAACCTCCCGTGAACTGCACGGGCTTCTTTTTTGCTGCCCAGACTCGGGCGAGTAGGCTACTTCGCCGCTGGGACGATCGGCGTTGCCGCGATCTTGGCGATAGCGAGGCGCTCGCATTTTTCGCGGCGTGCTTTGCGTTTCTTGACGTTATTTTTTCCTTTGCAGTGTCCCATAAGGCGAGCACCAGACACGGTTCCCGGCGGGATACCAAGATGTTTCGGCGCTGGTGGGTGAAAAAGACCGTCTGCGCAAAGAGTCCGCTGATCACGAGGAGCGCGATGCAGCAGGGCATGAGTGCGGCGGGTGGCGATGACATCGCGGAGAAGACCGCGTGGAGGAGGATGGGGTGGCTCCGGGGGTAGGATTTGAACCTACGACCAGGCGATTAACAGTCGCCCGCTCTACCACTGAGCTACCCCGGAATTCCCTTGCGAGGGGGCCGGAAAATACGGAGGCGATTTTTTTGGGCAAGAAGATTTTTTGCCCCCGATACAAGATTCGTCGCGGAGAGGTGGTTGATTTGGGAAACGCCGCGAGTGCGCTTGTGGCGATCAAGCATCAACTTTCAACCATCAACAAAAGCGGCTCCAGCGGCTCCAGCGCGGTGGTGAGGTCGAGCCACTGGAAGCCACGTTCGCGGCGGAACCAAGTGAGTTGCCGCTTGGCGTATTGGCGGGTGGCGAGGGCGAGGGCGGCGAGGCAGGTGGCTCGGGAAAGCTCGCCGGCGAGGTGGGCGCGGATTTCGCGGAGGCCGAGCATCTGGGCGGCGGTGAGGCTGAGGGGGCCGACGGCGGCGACTTCGGCGATGACGCCTTCGGCAAACATGGCTTCGGTGCGTGCGGCTATACGGGCGGCGAGGTCTTCGCGCTTGCGGGTGAGGATGACGCCGCGCAGGGTGGGCGTGCTTTCCCACTCGCTGCGGTAGCTGGAAAAGGGTCGCCCGCTGAGGAGGCAGACCTCCAGCGCGCGGAGGACGCGGCGGGGGTTTTGGAAATCCACGGAGGAGGCGGGATCGAGCGCGAGGAGTCGTGCGACGAGCACGGGCAGTGGCTCTTTTTCGAGATCGGCGCGGAGGGTGGGGTCGGCGCTGGGGACATCCGAGAGGCCGTGGGTGAGGGCGCGGATGTAGAGGCCGTTGCCGCCGCAGACGATGGGGAGGAGCCCGCGCGAGAGGACGTCGGCGATGCGTTCTTCGGCGAGGGTGCGGTATTTCCCCACGTCGAAAGCCTCGGTGAGCGGGACTACGCCGGTGAAGTGGTGGGGCACGCGGGAGAGCTGGCTGGCGCTGGGTTTGGCGCTGAGGAGGTCGAGTCCGCGGTAGATTTGGTAGGCGTCTGCGCTGATGATTTCGCCGCCCACACGCTCGGCAAGCTGCACGGCGAGCTCGGTCTTGCCGACGGCGGTGGGGCCGAGCAGGTAGAAGGCGCGATGGGCGATGGGTGTGGGCATGGTGGTGTGGATCGGCTGTGGCGCAGGTGTCCTTCCATACAGCGCCAATGCACAGTGGCAAAAAGTTTTCGCCGCCTCTAAGACACCCTGCCGCTTTGGCTCTTCCCGCAACCTACTTACTCACCATGCAAATTCGTCTCTTCATTTTCGCCACTCTGCTCGCTGTGCCCGCACTCGCGACTCCGCCTTTTGCTAAAGAGGCCGAGCTGCTCAAGGATGTGAAGGTGGCGGAGGGATTTGAGACGACGCTTTTCTCCGCGCCGCCGCAATCGAACTACCCAGTCTTTGTCTCCGCCGCGCCGGATGGCACGCTTTACGTTTCGAGCGATGGTAACGGTTCGCTGGATCGCAAGCCGAGCCGCGGTCGCATCCTGCGCCTGCGGGATACGGACGGCGATGGGCGCGCGGATGAGGTGAAGGAATTTGTGAAGGACGTGGACTCGCCGCGCGGGCTGGTGGTGGATGGGAACACGGTCTATTGCGTGCATCCCCCGCACCTGAGCGCGTTCATAGATGATGACGGCGACGGCGTGAGCGACCGCGAGGTGGTGTTGGTGAAGAATATCGCGTTTGGTTTCAAAGACCGCCCCGCCGACCACACCACAAACGGCATCGAGCTGGGGATAGACGGCTGGCTTTACATCGCAGGCGGGGACTTCGGCTACATGGAGGCCGAGGGCAAGGACGGGCGGAAAGTGCAGCTCCGCGGCGGTGGCATCACCCGCGTGCGGCCCGACGGCACGGGCCTGCAAATCTACTCGCGCGGGACTCGCAACATTCTGGAAGCGGCAGTCTCGCCGCTGCTGGATATTTTCTCGCGCGATAATACGAACGATGGCGGCGGGTGGGACATCCGCTTTCATCATTTCACGGGCTTCGAGGATCACGGCTACCCACGGTTGTTTAAGAATTTCGGCGATGAACATATCGCGCCGCTCGCCGACTACGGCGGCGGCTCGGGCACGGGCGCGTGCTGGGTGGATGAGCCCGGCTGGCCCGCTGCGTGGAATAATCTGCCCTACACGAGCGACTGGGGCCGTGGCCCGATCTTCCGCCACACGGTGAAGCCGCAGGGCGCGACTTTTATCGAGACGGAGAAGCCCGCCGAGTTGGTGAAGATGACGCGCTCGACGGACATTGATGTGGACGCGCAGGGCTTCGCCTACGTGTCGTCGTGGAAGGGCGCGACCTTTAACTGGGCCGGCGAGGACGTCGGCTACATCATCCGCATGGCACCGAAAGGCATGACGGCGGCGAAGGTGCCCGACTTTGTAAAAGCGACGGACGCAGAGCTGGTGAAACTGCTCTGCTCGGCCAGCAACCGCACCCGCCTCGAAGCCCAGCGCACGCTGCTCCGGCGCGGGCTGAAGCCGGAAGTCATCGCTGCGATCTACGCTCTGGCGAAAGACGCAAAAGCCCCCATCGCCACACGAGTCGCGGCTGTCTGTGCGCTTCGGCAGGGGCTTGGCGCGAAGTCTGTGGAGGCGCTCACCGCCCTCGCCGCCGACGCCAGCATCGCGCCGTGGGCGCTGCGTGAGCTGGCGGATTTCGACACGGCCAGCACCTCTGCGAGATCGCTCGCCGCCGTGCAAAAGGCGCTCAAGAGCGAGGATGCCCGCACGCGCAAAGAAGCGGTGATCGCGTTTGCCCGTCTCAACGGCCTCACCGGCGTCTGGGCCGACGGCGGCACTCCGCTGCCAGCGCCCGTCATCCCTGCAAATATCAACACCGCAGCACTCGCCACGCTCCTCGGCGATAGCGACCCCATCGTGACTCACACCGCCATGCAAGTCCTCCGCCAGCTCTCCGCCAGCGAGGCGTGCTTTGCCATTGTGGACGACACCGCTTCTCCCACTCCGCTTCGCAACGGCGCGTTCATGGTGCTGCGCGGCATCCACGACACGAAGACCGTGGACGGACTCATCTCGCGCCTCGGGAAATCGAAAGACGCCACCACCCGCGAGGGCCTGCTCACCGCGCTGTGCCGCCTCTATTTCATCGAGGGAAAGTGGAAGCTCGACGGCAAAGGCAGCCCGGATTCATGGGGCACGCGGCCCGATACGCGCGGGCCATTTTACCAACCCGAAGAATGGGCCGAGACGAAGAAAATCGCAGACGTACTAAAGGCCACGCTCGCCACCGCGAACAACGATGAGGCGGCGTTTTTAGCGAAGGCGTTTTCCCGCCACCGCATCAAACTGAATGACGCCACCACCAAGCTCATCGCGCTCGCAGAAAAGGACGCCAGCCTACTCCCCATCCTCGCCGCACAGCTCGCGGAAGCCGACAACATCCCGGCCAAAGCCGTGCCCCTGCTCATCAAAGCCGCGAACGACGCCGCCAGCAAAGACGACGTGCTGCTCGCCTCCATACAAGCTCTCGCAAAGACCGGCGGAGCCGACTCCACCAACGCCATCCTCTCCGCACTCGGGCGCATCGGCGGCGACTCGCGCAACAAAGCGCGCGAAGCCTTTTTCAACTCCCCGCTTGTGGAAAATCAACATCAACTCCTAGAAGCCGAAGCCGCCAAAGCCACCGGCGGAGCGAGCCTCTGGGCCGACGCGGCACTGCTCAAACTTGCTGCAAAAAAGATCGGCGCACCCGAGCCCCGCGAGCAAGCTGGTAAGGCCCTCGAAGCGGGTTGGCTGGAGCCAAAGCGCCGCGCGCAAATCATCCACGCCGCCATAGATGCCGACGATAAAAGCCGCGCCGAGCAGATCGTCGCCGCGCTCACAGATCCCGATAAAGCCGTGGCAAAAATGGCCGAGGACGCCGTGAAAAGACTGAAGCTCGACGTGGACAAAATCAAAGCCGCCACCACGCCCAGCGGGCCGCTCATTTCCACCATGAAAGTAGAAGACGTGCTCGCTGCCGTGATGACGACAAAGGGCGACGCCTCGCGCGGCGAGCAACTCTTCACCCAGCAAGGCTGCGTGGCCTGCCACACGGTGCTGGTGAGCGAGCCGCCCAAGGGGCCGTTCCTCGGTAACATCGCCGCGACCTACAAACGCCACGACCTCGCCGAGAACATCCTGAACCCCAATAAGACCATCGCGCAGGGCTTCGTGACGAATCTCTTCACGATGAAAGACGGCACCGTGCAGATGGGCTTCGTCACGCAGGAAGCCGCCGACAAAGTGGTGATCCGCAACATCGCCGCGCAGGAAATCACGCTCGATCCCAAGCTGATCGTGACGCGCGAGAAGAACGAAAAATCCCTCATGCCCGAAGGCCTCGTCGCCGCACTCAGCGTGAAAGATTTTGCCAGCCTCCTCGACTACCTCGAAGCCCTTGCGGCGAAGAAGTAGAGGTCGTTCCAAGAACCTTTCGCGTTAGTTCAAATACCGGAAGTCCGCCGTGGCCATGAGGGCGCGGCAGAGGCTGAGCCAGGCGGCTTTTACGTCGTCGGCGTCCTTCATTGCGGGAGCGGACTTGTCGCCTTTGCTCCAATTGCTCGGGAACTTTTGCAGGAAATTCCACGCCGCTGTTTTCTCCGCTGGGGCGGGCGAGCGGCCTAGTGTGAGCCAGTAGGCGTAACCGATGCGGGGATCGAAATTGGCGAGCGTGCCGCCGGTTGCGCCGCCGGGGTAGGTCATCATCACTCGCTCGGAGAGCCTTTGCGCGCACTTGGCGACGAATTCATTATTCAGCAAGTAGAGGGCTTGCGCGGGGACGTTCGTGGAGTCGCGGTCGCCGTTCACGGCGTTGGGGTCGCTGAAATCGAACACGGCCAGCGCATCCGGCGGCACGTCGCGGGCGATGGGGAGATAGACGCTGCGATAGGTGAACATCCCGCCGCTATTGATGAGCTGCTCTTCGCTGATGCTCGTGAAGCGCGGGCCGCCCACCATTTCATCGCCACTGCGCGCGATGAGCGAGCCGAGGGGGCGGGCGAGGTCGAGCTGGCCGCTGGCGGAGAGCATGGCGTCGCGGATGCACTCGGCATCGAGCCGGCGCTTGCTCGCGCGCCAGAGCAGCGCGTTCTCGGGATCGGCGGCGAAAGCGGCGGGCTGGTATTCCGAGGAGAGCTGGTAGGCGTGGGTGAGGACGAGTTCGCGCACGAGCCGCTTCACGCTCCAGCCGTAGCCGCCCTGCGCGAGTGGGGTCTGGAATTTCACGGCGAGGAAATCGAGCAACGGCTGGTTGCCGGGCTTCTTCCCCGAGGTGCCGAAATTATCCACGCTCTCCACGATCCCGCGCCCAAAGACCCAGTGCCACGCGCGATTCACCATCACGCGCGCTGTGGTGGGATTGCCGGGCGCTACGAGCCACTCCGCCAGCTCCGCGCGCCCGCTGCTCTTTGCCGGGACGGCTGGCGCGGTGCCTTGCGTGAGCAAAGCGGGGAAGCCCCTCGGCACGCGCTCGGCGGGCTTGTCGGAATCGCCGCGCGTGTAGAGCGCGGAGTCGCCGATGCTCGCAAACTCCGGCGGTCTGCCGATGCGCGCCTGCGGGCCGCGCCGGAGGAACTCGCCCACGCCGCGCCCAAATGCCTCGCCGCGCGACGCGGGTAAATCCTGCACGCCCATCGCGAGCGGCTTCGAGTGGCCGTCGGTGCTGTAGTTTTTCAGATCGGTTTCGAGCTGCCCGATTTGCGAGAGCACCTGCAAAAACCGCAGTTGATTCTGCCCCGCAGGCTGCGCGTCCTTGCCCGCGATGCGCGCGGCGATGCGGTCTTTTACGAACTGCTCCTGCTCCTTCTTCAGCCCCGCGAGACGCGCTTCTTTTTCCGCGCGCTCTGCCGTCGTCAGCGTCTTGCCAAGCGTCGGTCCCACGGGCAGCTCGATCAGCTCGGTGGCGTGGCGATTCTGCACCGCCGTAGCCGTGCCATAGCGCGTGTCGGTGCTCAGGAAAATGCCCGCCAGCGCGGTGTATTCGCGCTGGGCGATGGGGTCGAATTTATGATCGTGGCAACGCGCGCACCCGATCGTCATGCCGAGGAACGCCTGCGACATCGTGTCCACCTGCTCATCCGCGAGATCGAGGCAAAATTGCCGTGGGTTCTGCTCGTTCAGCCCCTTCGGCCCGAGCGCGAGGAAGCCCGTCGCCGTGAGCTGCTCGGCCCGCTGCGCGTCGCTCTTGGAGGGCAGCAAGTCCCCCGCGATTTGCTCGCGCACAAATTGGTCATACGGCTTGTCCGCGTTCAGCGCCGCGATCACGTAGTCGCGGTAGCGCCATGCGTTGGGAAAAGACACATTGGTATCCTTGCCCGAGGTCTCCGCGTAGCGCGCCACGTCCAGCCAGTGCCGCCCCCACCGCTCGCCGAATTGCGGCGATGCCAACAGCGCATCCACGCGCTTTGCCAGCACCGCCTGTTGCGCGGGCACGCCCTGCGCCGCCTGCCATTCTGCTAAAAACTCGCCCACCTCACGCGGCGTCGGCGGCAGCCCGGCGAGGTCGAAATACACCCGCCGCAGCAGCGTCGCCGCGTCCGCATCGCCCACGGGCTGCACATTCTTTGCTTCCAGCGCGGAGCGCAAAAAGCGATCCACATCCGAGCGCGCCCACGCCGCGTCTTTCGGCACTGGCACTGTTTGCGGCCTCGGCGGGGTGAAGGCCCACCATTGTTTCGCCGCCTCCATGTCCGCCTTTTTCACCACGCGCGAAACGCCGTCGCGCGGGTCGGGCGCGCCCATCTTCACCCACGTCTCGAAATCCGCGATCACCGCATCCGGCAGCTTGCCTCCCGCTTTCTTCGGCGGCATCGCCGTGTCGGCATTTGCATAGCGCACCGCCTCGATCAGCAGGCTCTCGCCCACATTCCCCGGCACCACCGCCGCCCCACTATCGCCGCCGCGCCGGATGCCTTCGCGCGTATCCAGCAGCAGCCCGCCGCGCACTTTTTCCGACTTTTCCGAGTGGCACTTGTAGCACTTGTCCGCGAGCACGGGCCGGATCTTCTTTTCAAAAAAGTCCACCTGCTCCGCTGTAGGAGCCGGGGCGATGGCCGCCCAAAGTCCGCCAGACGTCACGAGTGCGAGCGAAAAAAGGATGCGAGTTTTCATAAGCGTAAGTGTCGTCCATCAAACCACACAAGCGCCAGCGAGTTGCGCCGACCGGCTCAAATGGACACTCCGATCATCCCCCTCGAATCAAAGAACGAGTGGCTAGAATTGGCACCCAGCTTGACGGACATGAGGATATGCCAAAATCTTGGCGTCCGCAGAGACGAGTGTTGCATCGAAGATACGTGCAGTTGCCACGATGATCTGGTCTGCGGGGTCCCGATGAAATGCACCAGGAAGTTGAGTGGACTCGACACATACGCGTGGCGAAAGATCGAGCAGTCGGACGCCGGGATATGAAAGCGCTTGCTGAATCCAATCAAAGACGGGGCAGGGCAGAGAAAGCCGGTGGCGCTCAACCAGTTTGGCGACCTCCCAACACGAAATAGCACTCACACCAATGCCAGTTTGTTCGCTGGATTCGATCAATGCTCGTGCGGAATCCGAAAGCGCGGAATCGCCATGAACCCACCAAACCCAGATGTGGGTATCGAGGATAATCACCTGACTGTCTCCCAATCGGCCTCCGCCACTGGTTCGCTAGGAGCGAGAAGCGCGACTGGGGTGCCGCGAAGCGGATAGAGCGAGCCCGATGCTGCGGGAGTCGCAAAGGGGAGGACGATGACCTCGACGGATTCACCGCGACGAAAAGGAATGTCGCGGAGCGTGATGACGCCATCTTCAGACAAGGTAGTTTCAGCGCGGTGTGCTTGCATGAAGGGAGATTATGCAGCCTACGACATGGAGCAAGCGCGCAAACGCCAAACGAGCCGTAGCTGCCGCTGGACAGCTCGCACTGCGCTCGCTTCACTTCGCGGCTCTATGCCTGCTGCGCAACTTCATCCTATCCAAGCCGTCCTCGGTTCCGACGATGTGGAGGTGAAGCGGCTCGCGAAGCTATTGGCGGAGGAGCTGACGCCGCCGGGGGATTTCAGTGCGGATGTGATTGATGGGCAGTCGGAGAATTCGGAGCAGGCGGCGCAGCGGATTTACCAGACGATGGATGCGCTGAAGACGTTTGGCTTTTTCGGCGGGGAAAAACTCGTCTGGCTGAAGAACGCGAACTTTTTTGCCGATGACCGCACGGGCAATGCGCAGGCGACGACGGAGGCGCTGGAAAAGCTCACGGAGCTGCTGCAAGCGGGGCTGGCAGAGGGCGTGCGCTTTCTTCTCAGTGCGGGATCGGTGGATAAGCGGCGCTCGTTTTACAAAGTGCTGGGCAAGGTCGCGGAGGTGCAAGTCCACGACCGGGTGGATAGCTCGAAGGACGGCTGGGAGGGCAATGCCTCGATGCTGGTGCGCGAGGCGGCAAAGGCGCGCGGGGTGAAGTTCGGAGAGGAGGCGCTGGAGGTCTTCACGCTTTTCACGGGTGGGGATCGGCGGACGATCCTGAATGAGATGGAAAAGCTCGATCTCTTCCTCGGCCCGGAGCGACGCGAGGTGACGGCGGATGATGTGCGGCTCATCACGCCGCTGTCGCGCGCGGGCATCATCTTCGAGCTGGGGAATGCGCTGGCCACTCGTCAGCTCCAGCGCGCGTTGAAACTGCTGAAGCAGCTCCTTTTCCAGGGCGAAAGCGAGGTGGGTATCCTGCTCGCGACGATCATCCCCACCGTGCGCAATCTCATGCTGGTGAAGGATCTTTTCGCCCGCCACAAGCTGAGCAAACCCGCGCAGCCGTTCTTTTTCGGCAAGCAACTCGATGGCCTGCCCGCCGCCGCCACGGCGCATCTGCCGCGCACGAAGGAGGGGAAATTGAGCAGCTTCCCCCTCGGTATCGCTGCGCAGAATGTGAACCGCTTCACGCTGCCGGAGCTGCAAGCGGGGCTGAAGGCTTGCCTGGAGGCGAATGTGTCGCTCGTCTCCGCGCCGACGGATGGCGAGGTGATCCTCTGCCAGCTCCTCGTGCGGTTGATCGCATCTTGAACGCCGAGCCACCTCACATAGTCTGCAACACATGGCTGACACCGAAAAATTCTCCGATGCCGCCGCGCCCGACTCCATCGAGCGCGGGCTTTTGGATTTGCCGGACTTCGGCGCGCTAGGGCGGAGTTTCGCGGCGTGGGCGCGGGGGAATCCCGCCAGCCTCGCGCTGCTCGCGGCGCTCTTTGGGGTGGTGGGGTATTTTTACTTTGCGGTGCCCGCTTTTGCCGCGCTCACGCAGAGTGCGGCGAGCTGGATTGCGGCGAGCTGGAACTCGGAAAACGATCAGCAACACTGCTGGGCGATCATCCCCATCGCGCTCCTGCTCGTGCTTCTGCGCTGGCGCGATTTAAAGGCGGCGCGCAAGGAGCCATCGAACGCGGGGCTGTGGTGGGTGGGCGCTGGCGTGCTCTTTTTCGTCGTAGGCGTGCGCTGCACGGAGGGGCGCTACACGATCATGGCGCTGCCACTGCTCGCCTACGGCGCGACGAGGTTTCTTTTTGGAAAAGTCATCGCCCGCATCGTGCTTTTTCCCTGTGTGTTTCTGCTTTTTATGACGCCCATCGGCGGCGTGGTGCAGGGCACGGCGGGGCTGCAAGGGAAGACGGCGAAGGTCATCCAATTCCTCTCCTCCACGCTCGGGATGCGGATCGAGACGGAGGGCGCAAAAATCATCTCGCTCGATAAATCCTTTGAGCCGCTGGAGGTCGCGGGCGGCTGCTCGGGCATCCGCTCGCTCATGGCCATGCTCATGCTCGCGGCGCTGTATGCCTACTCGGCAATGCGCACGCCGCTGCGAGGGATCGCGCTTTTTTGCAGCTCGCTGCTGTTTGCGATTCTGGGAAATTTCGCCCGCGTCTTTTCCGTGGTGCTCTTCGCGCGATTCCTTGATGCAAAGATCGCGACGGGGCTTTACCACGACTACTCGGGCTTTGTCTTTTTCCCCGTGGCGGTGTTGGCAATGGTGGGGCTCGGCAATTTGCTCAATCGCAACTGGAGCAGCGCAATGCCGCTCGCCTCAGCACCGCTCGCGACGCAGCCCGCAGAGGCAAAACCCAAAGAGCCGAGCACGTATGACTACTAGACGCCTCGCGACGCTGTTCGCTTTTGTGGCCATTGGATTGAGCGCGGTTTTCCTGCTGCCGAAGTCGGCGGCGCAGCCCACGGGCATCACTCTGCTGCTGCGCGATAATATCGCGGGGTGGACGGGGCGCGACTCGGAGTTCACGCAAAAAGAGCGCGAGGTGCTGGGTGGGGGAGGGACGGAGTTTGCGCGGAAAATTTACGAGCATCCGCAGTGGCGGAATTTTACGCTGCAAGTCTCCGTGGTGCTCTCGGGGCACGACATGAGCAATAGCATCCATCGCCCGGAACGCTGTCTGGATGCGCAAGGGTGGACGGTGCTGGAGAGCGAGGTGGTGCCCGTGGTCGTCGCCGAGCGCGGCACTTTCTCCACCACGCGGCTGCACAATCGGCGGACGATCGCGCACGAGGGCAAGTCGCTCGTGCAGGAGGCGCTCACTTACTATTGGTTCGTGGGGGAGAATGAGGCGACGGCGAGCCATTGGGGGCGCTTCTATGCGGATAATCGCGACCGGCTTTTGCGCGGGGTGAATCAACGGTGGGCGTTCATCACGATCACCGGCCTCATCCAGCCGCGTGCGACGGCGGAGGAGCAGGTGGCGATTACGAAGTGGGTGGATACGCAGATGCGCGGCTTCATCCGCGACCTCGCGCCGACGATCCACAAGGACTCGCTACGGTATGAGTGAGCCGCAGACGTAGAAGCGACGGGGGCGTCGCTTCTACTTTTTCACTTTTTCGACTTCGGGCGGTGCGGCTTCGATGATGGGGAGTTCGTCTTGCTCGTGGCGTTCGATGAAGCGGTCTTCGGCGGGCGGCTCGGCTTGCTCGGTGGGCTCGCTCGGGTCATCTTGTGAAGGTTCTTCTTCGAGCGGCTCTTCATTTTCTACCAGCTCCTCCTCCGTCGGCTCGGGCTCAGGCTCGGCGTCGGGGATATTGAGGTCGTCTGCGTCGTTGTCCTCGTCTTCATCAATCACCGGTGCGGGCGGCAGCGGCGGCATGGGTGCTGGCGGCGGCGGCGGGAGGTCGGCGATGGGGGCGAGCGCGATGCCTTCCTCTACGAGCGTGCTGAAGACGTGGTGGACGAGCGTGCGGTAGTGCTGCTGCACGATGAGATCGGGCACGCCTTTTTCCAGCGCGACGTAATCGGCGTAGTCGTCCTTGAGCTTGAGCGCGAGCAGGGTGCGGAGCTGGGTGAGCGGGTCGGGCGTGGTGCCGTCAGCGCTCGGAGCCATGCAGATGGCGCGGGCTTCGCTATCGGCGAGCAGCTCTTCTACGCGGGTTTTGAGTTCGGAATCGCGCTGCTCTAGTTGGACGGTGAGGCGCTTGAGTTCCTCGGGGCTGAGGGTCGTATCCTCCGTCGAGGCTGGGCGGTCGGTGGCGACGCGGCGTCCCCGGCGCGAGTCTTCTTCGGCGCGGCGGAGCTTGGTCTGTGTGGCGCTGAGTTCGTCGCGGAGACTTTGCACGTAGTTGTCTATCTGCCGGAGCGTCTGCCCGAGGCTGAAAGGAGCTGCGCCGCGTGCTTCTTGCTCGCGGGAGACGTAGGCGGGGCGCTCTTTTTTTTCGGCACGTTCGGGGCGTTCGTTGCGCTCGGGGCGTTCGCTTTTCTCGTTGGTGCGATCATTGCGCTCGCGTCCACGGCGTCCACGCGCATCGCGCTCTTCGGGCGGTTTCGCGGCGGGGGGGGCGGCTTGTTGGCGTTCGGCACGCTGGGTTTCGCGCCATGCGGCGATCTCCTGGGTCACGGCCTCCACGGCGGCGGGGTCTTCGTTTTCGGCGGCGAGTTTGAGCTTTTCCTCCAGCTCGGGCGGGAGGGGGAGTTCCGGCTCTTCTTCTGCTGGAGCGGCTGGAGCGGCGGCGGGCGCTTTTTGCGGGCGCTGGTTGCGCTGCTCGGGCGGGCGCTCGGCTTTGAGCACGGCGAGGATGGCCTCGGGCAAATTGGCGACTTCTTTGCGCAGCGAGTCCTGCCACTTCGGGTTCCAGCGGGCGACGCTTTTGATCACCATCGCGAGGAGATTCTCGTGCATCGTGCCGAGGCGTTCGGCGGAATAGCGGAGGATGCTGAGTTGGGTGATGGGCGGGTTGTTGATATTAAAGGCGGAGAAAATCACGCTGGCCACGACGGCCTCGGCCTCGGCCTCTGGCAGATCGGCGAGCGGGAATTGCAGCACCCACGGCTTGCCGCGCCCGATGAAGACGTTGCCGATGAGCTTGGAGCGTTCGGGAATGAGTAGGCCTTTTTCTTTATCCCACATCTCGTAGCAGACAGAGCCAGCGAGCTTCACGGCCACGGGCATATCGAGCTTGGCCAAGGCGCGCGCCACGCTCAGGCGGATGCGGTAGCCCGCATCGCTCTCCACCTTCCCCAGCCCTGCGAGGAGCTGCGTGCGGCACTCCGCCGCGAGCCCCGGCCAAGCCTGCTCCACGGCGCGCACCGCCAGCATCCACGGGAGCTTCGGCAGCGCGTCTATGGCGGTGGCGATTTCGCCCTCCGTGCCGAGGAGGCAATCCTTTGCGAGCCGCGTCACCTTTTCCTCATCGGGGTTCGAGAGCCGCCCCCGCAGCGCGGAATCCGCGAGCGCAGCGAGCGTGCTTTGCTTATCGCCTGTGTCGGCGGGAGCCTCAGTGGCGGCGGGCTCTGGAGCAGCCTCTGGTGTGGGTTCGAGAGTGGTCTCTTGCTTCGCAGCGCGTGCGGAAGCGAGATTTGCCGACCTAGGCCGGGCTGTAGTTTTTGGGCTGGCCTCCTCGGTGGGATTTTGGGGCGTCAGCGCGTTGGGTTCTTCTGCCATGGTATGTTTAAAAAAGTCGCCGCCATGAAGGAGAACGCGACTGGCGGTGGCGAGGAAAAACGCTCTACTCGCCGCAATCACCCCCCAGAAGCCGCATCCCTCCCCCCACCATGCACCCCGCGATACGCCACCGCAAAGAACACAAACACCACCCCCACCGCCCCCGCCAAGCCCAGCCAAAAGAGCCGCCACTGCGTCACCCCCGCCACCGTGCTCGCCGTGAACCACGCCCCACAGCTCAGGTAGCCCAGCGTCGTCCCAAAGCCACTCAGCATCAGCGTAAACAACGCCTGCGCCCGCGCCCGCCACTCCGGCTCCACCCGTTGCTCCAAGTAGATCTGCGCCGTGATGAGATACAGCACAAACGCAAACCCATGCAGCGTCACCCCCGCCAGCAGCCACCCCTGCGAGCCCACCGCACACAGCACAAAGCGCAACACCCCAAAGCCGATCCCCAGCAAGAAAATCGTCTTCAGCCGCCACCTCCCCAACAGCGTCGCCAGCGCCAGCATCGCCACGATCTCCGTCACCTGCCCCAGCGTCATCCACGCCGCCGTGTGCCCCAGCCCCAGCTCCCGCAGATGCTTCGGCGTGTAGGGGTAAAAGGCACACAGCGGGATATTATACAGCGCCGCCGTGATGAACACCACCCGGTGATCCCGGTTCCTTAAAAGCGTCAACGCATCCAGCCCCCACCGCTGCCCCCACGACAAATGCTGCCTCGTCGCCACCGGCTCCACCACCGGCAGCGTGAAAGTGAACCCCACCAGCCCCAGCCACATCACCGCCCCCCCGAATCCCGCCATCGTAGACCCATCCCCATCCAGCGCCGAGATCAGCCAACACCCCACCATCCACCCCACCGTCGCCATCGCCCGCACAGGCCCGAATTCCCGCCTCGGCTCCCGCAGCCCCGAGAGCACAATCGTCGTGCTCAAGCTCCACGTCGGCGTCGCACACAGCGCATACACTTGGATAAAAGCCAAGATCGCCACGTGACTCCACCCCCTCTGGATCGCCCAAGACGCCATCGCCAT
>JAYVQK010000292.1:0-3899 GCA_043757005.1 Verrucomicrobiaceae bacterium | reverse complement strand
CCCGCCACCGCGCAAATGGCGGAGAACGCGCTCCAGCAGCATTTCCCCGGCTGCGACATCCTCACCGCTTCACGTGGGAGCGATGGCTATGAGCGCGTCTCTTTTACCAACCCCGACCTCGTGCTGCTCAATGACACACTGCCCGATATGGATGCCAGCGTGCTGCTCGACCGACTCTGCGCCGACTCACACACCGCACAGACGCCCGTGGTGCTGCTCGTGGATTTGGCCAAAGCGCACAGCTCGAATGGCAGCCACGCCAACGTCGCACGCACGCTGGCCAAGCCCGTCTCGGCAGAATCGCTCGTGGAAGCAGTCGGCACCGTGCTCGGCCAAAAACCCGGCGGACGGCGGATGCTCGGCTCGCGCGGCGGCGTGGTTTTCAGCGGCAACACAGGCTTTGTCTCACTGCGCCAGGCGCTGCAAATGGCGCAGGGAGACAGGCTCTCGGGCGTGCTGCGATTCCCCCTCGGGCGACACGCCATCGAGCTGTGGATGAGCGGCGGACGCTTCCTTTTTGCCACGACGAAAAACGCCACGCTCTACTGCGCGGGCTCACCCATCATCCTCTCCGCCACCCCGCTCGGGCACATCATGGAAGGGCAGCAAAACCAGCAGCTCACAGGTTGCCCGCTCTTCCTTTTCGTCGGCGTGCGCAATGACTTCCCGCACGACGATGTGGTGCAAATCACACGCGACCACGGGCTGCGGCTTTTCAGCCAGCTCTTCACTGCGGGGCGCGTGAATTTCGAGTTTGAAGAGACCGAACATTTTCCCGATTTTGCGCTCAATTTCCCGCCCTCGAATGAAGACGCCGACAACTGGGTGATGGGCGCGCTGCGGCAAGTGCGGTTCGACCAGCTCTCGCCCCAGCAGCGGCCCGATGCGAACGGCTCACCTGCTTACACGCGGCGCGGCTACGACCTCATCCGTCGGCTGAAATTGAACGACGTAGAGGCGCGTTTCGCCGGAGCAATCAACGGCACCGATTCCGTGCAAGTGCTGGCACAAAGCGTGGGCCTCGCGCTGAACGACGCGCTCCTCATCGTGTTCCGTTTTCAATCGCTGGAGATCGTAGATTTCTGGGGCGCAGGCGTCCTCAGCCTCCCCGGTGCCAGCGCGTAGCGGATGTCCAAGCCACGCCTTCGCGCCAAGCTCACTTTCCTCACACTCGCCCTACTCACCGGGCCTGTGCTCATGCTGCTCGCGGAGCTTTTCACACGGCTGCTCACGCCGCATCTCGATCCCCTCGCGGTCTTCATCAGCTCACCACAACTCCGCTCCGATACGCAGGGCGAGACGACCAGCGGGATGTTTGAATTTGACCCCCTACTCACCTGGCGACTGCGCGCCAATCTACGCGACACTTGGTGGGACTTCACCCCCGTGACCACGAACGCCGCACACCTCCGCATGACGCGCGAGCTTTCCGCAAAAAAAGGCACGCGCATCGTGATGCTCGGCGACTCCGTGACCTTCGGCTACCGCGTGCCCATCGCTCGCGAGCGGCAGCACCCCGGCGACTACGATCACGAGGAAAAGACCTATCCGCAGCTCGTCGAAGAGCTGCTCCGCGCGCGCTATCCCGAGCGTGAAATCGAAGTCCTCCCACTCGCCTGCCCCGGCTACACGAGCGGCCAAGGGCTCGGTTGGCTCCGTCGCGAAATCGCACAACTCCAGCCCGACATCGTCACCGCCTGCTTCGGCTGGAACGACGTGCGCGCCGCAGGTCTGCCCGACACCCTCACACTCCCGCAAACCAGCACCCAAGCCACCGTGCGCGACCTAATGAGCCGCAGCCAACTCCTCCTCCACCTCGCCTCCTCCGCCCAGCAAAAGACCAACCTCGCCCCCCCGCCCGCGCCGCAGCCACGCAGCTCCGAAAGCGAATACATCGCGCACTTTGCAGACATGGCCACCCTCTGCCGCGAGCACAGTGCGTGGTTCGGCATCCTGCTGCCCATCTATCGCGATGCAAATGAAGACCCCGCCGAAGCCCAGCGCATCGCCCACTACCGCGACGCCCTCCGAACCTCCGCCAACGCAGCAAAAATCCCGACGCTCGAAATCCCCGAACTCACCGAACGCGACTGGCCCGCCAACGCCGAGCTTTTCGGCGAACGCATCCACCCCAACGCCGCCGGCCACCAACTCATCGCCGAGCGCCTACTAAAATTCCTCCCCCCGTCGCTTTAGTCGCAAAGCCGAGAGCCGCCCCAACAAAATAAACCCACCCAATTTGCACCCGCACCCGATTCCTTGCATGAAAAGCCATGCCCATTGCCGAGGAAACTCATCTCACTCTGCTGAAGAAATTCTTCACTCTAGCCAAAGCCTTCTTTAACGGCGGAGCCAAGCGGCAGGCACGCCTATGGCTCGCGGCGCTGCTCGGGCTCTGCTGCGCGGTGGGCGTGGTGCAAGTCTTCCTCAGCTACGCCATGCGCGATTTCGTCACGGCACTTGCCCAGCGAGATCACGTCGCGTGGGTGCGGGGAATTTGGAAATTTATCGCCGTCTGCTTTGTCTCGGTGCCAGTGGGCGTCTTCTATCGCTACTCGCAGGAGCGGCTCTCGCTCTCGTGGCGACGCTGGCTCACCCAGCACCTCATCAAGCGTTACTTTTTTAATCGCGCCTACTACCGCATCCGCACGTCGGAGACAGTGGACAACCCGGATCAACGCATCGCCGAAGACGTGAAACTCTTCACCACCGGCGTGCTAAATTTCTTCCTCATCGTCGTCAATTCCGTCGTGACTCTGATCGGTTTCCTCGGCGTGCTGTGGGCCGTCTCCGGCAAACTCGTAGGCGTTCTTTTCATCTACGCGACAGTCGGCACGGTCGTCTCCATGCTCTTCGGCAGGCGACTCGTGGGGCTCTACTTTGATCAGTATCAAAAGGAAGCATCCTTCCGCTACGGCCTCGTGCGTGTGCGGGACAACGCGGAATCCATCGCCTTCTTTCGCGGCGAAAAACGTGAGCATCGCGACCTCATCGAACGGCTGAGTGAGACACTGGACAACAGCTTTTGGATCATCGGCTGGACGCGCAATCTTGGCTTCTTTGCGAACGGCTACAACTACCTCGCCCTCATCATCCCAGGGCTCATCGTGGGGCCGATGTTTATGAGTGGCACCGTGGAGTTCGGCGTGGTCACGCAAGCCGAGGGAGCTTTCGCCGCAGTGCTCGCGGCGCTCTCCATCATCATCGCACAGATCGAGGGCCTCAGCTCATTCACCGCTGGCATCCGGCGGCTCGGCGATTTGTGGGATAATCTGGATGAGTTCGACGCAGAGGACGCGCGCGAAACCGTAGAGGCCAGGACCGAGGCAAACGAAGAGGCCCTGCAGCTCAAGCTCGACGACGTAACCGTGCAGACGCCCGGCGGCGGCAAAACACTCACACAACACCTCAGCCTCCTCCTCCCCCGGCGCGGTAGCCTACTCATCATGGGCGAAAGCGGCTCGGGGAAAAGCTCGCTCCTCCGCACCATCGCGGGCCTCTGGCAATCCGCCACCGGCACCATTGATCGCCCCGCGCACAGGCACCTCATTTTCCTCCCGCAAAAGCCCTACATGGTGCCCGGCAATCTGCGCGCGCAACTCATGTATCCCCTCGGCGAAGAGGACGCCAAGGACGACGCCATCACCGCCGTCCTAGAGCACGTCAATCTCCACGACATCTTCGCCCGCGTAGGCAGCGACCTCAGCAAAGTGGTGGACTGGACGAACGTGCTCTCCCTCGGCGAACAGCAGCGCGTCGGCTTTGCCCGCCTCTTTTTAAAAAAACCCGCCATCGCCTTTCTCGACGAATCCACCAGCGCGCTCGACGAAGAAAACGAACGCTTCCTTTACGAAAAACTGCGCGATTCCGGCATCGCATTCGTCAGCGTCGGCCACCGC
>JAYVQK010000291.1:0-3915 GCA_043757005.1 Verrucomicrobiaceae bacterium | reverse complement strand
GTCAGGGTTGGTAGGGTTAGTCTTTCTTCGTGGTTTTTTTGGTTTCCGTAGATTTGGTCTCGGCCTTTTTCGGTGCAGCCGAATCGCTCTTGGGCGCGGCGGAGTCGCCCGTGTCTTTCTTCGCGGAGGACTTGTAGCCGTCGCTCCGGTAGTCGGTGATGTAAAAGCCGGAGCCTTTAAAAATGAGCCCCGCCCCGCCACCGAGCTGGCGCTGCACCTTGCCCTTGCCCCACTTTTTCATCTGGCAATGCTCCTTCGGGCACGTCGTAAAAGCGTCGTCCTTCATGGACTGGAAACAGTCGAAAGCCTTCCGGCATTTCGCACATTCATACTCGTAGGTGGGCATTCGTTGGTCGTTCGTGGTTTTAAAAAACTGCGCTTACTTCTTCGGGATGAAGTCCACCACCAGCGGCTTTTCGATCACGGGCTTGAGCACTTCCACGAAGGCGGTGTGGGCGGCGTGGTGGAGGTAGGTGTCGCGATCTTTTTCGTTTTTAAAAGTGACGACCCAGCAGTGCGTAAAGCCGTCGGAGAGACCTTCAGGCGAGATGTTCGTGCCCCAATCAAGCGTCTGCACGACTTCGATTTTTTGCTTTAGCGCGGCAAATTCGACCTCCACTTTTTTGACGGCCTCGGGCGCGGCGTCGGCTTTGAACTTGAAGTGAACGACGTGGAAAACAGGGCCATCAGCGGCGAGAGTAGTCATGGATAGAAGTGCGAAGGTGAGAAGTGAAAGGATGGTTTTCATAGCGGCGGCGAGCTTTGGCAAAAGCGCACGCGCGGCGCAAGAGCGACGTTCTACGCGCGAGCCTTTTCAGACTCCACGAAGGCGTAGCACATCATGTGGAGCAGGTGCATTTGCACATCCTCCACGCGGCCATAGTGCGTGTCGCCCACGACGATGACTTGCTCGGCGAGTTCGGCGCAGCGCCCGCGTTTAGCACCGACGAGGGCGATGGTGCGGAGGTCGTGCGCCTTGGCCCATTCGAGCACTTTCACGAGGTTTGGCGAATTGCCGCTGACGCTGGAGATGATGAGCACGTCGCCAGGGCGCGCGTAGTTTTCGAGCTGCCGCCAATAGATGTCCTCGTAGGAGTAGTCGTTCCCGATGGCGGTCATCCATTGGAGGTTATCGTTGAGCGTCATCACGCGGAATTTCTGCCCCATCGCCTCGCTGGAGTTCTTGCCGAGGTCGGTCACGAAGTGCGAGCAGTTCGCCGCATTGCCGCCATTGCCGCAGGCAAAAATCTGCGCGTCGCGGCGATGGGCCTCACGCAGGGTGCGCACGAGCGCCTCCACTTCAGCAGGCTTGATGCTGTCCACGGCTTGCTTCTGCGCGGCGAGATAGTCGGCGATCCAATTTTGCATGGCGCTAAAGTGCGGCGTAGCGTGGGGCGGTGTCCAGTTTTTCAGCGGCTTGTTTTTTTCGTCCCGAGCAAAACAAACGACATTTTCAGTTGTCACTCAAACCTCGCGCGATAATTTGCCGGAGAACTTCTAAACCACTATGAAAACCGTCCGACTCCGCCAGCAACTCGCTTTCACGCTCATCGAGCTGATCACCGTCATCGCGATCATCTCGATCCTCATGGCGCTCCTTTTCCCTGCCATCGCTGGCGCAAAAGAAGCCGCCCGCCGCACGAAGGCGCAAACGATCCTTAAAGACATCGTGCGCGCCTGCAAGGAATACTCGGTGGACTACGGCAAATTCCCGCCTCTCGCCGAGGCCAAAGAGGATGCCACCAGCGGCACCGGCAAAGACAAAACCACCAGCTCCTATTACTCCTACGGCCCAAAGACTGCGCTGGATGGCAAGGGCGGCGATACGGTTTTCAAATTGGACAACCAAGAGCTTTTTAACATCCTGCGCGCCATTGAGGGGGGCAAAAATGTAGATAACAAATACAACAAACGGCAGTCGCGATACTTCGAACAACCAAAGGCCACCGACCCGAAAAACCCGCGCGAAGGCTTCTGCGACGGCAAGGAATTTGACACGAAAGTCGCCGGGCAGCTCATGGATCCGTGGGGCACGCAATACGCCATCGTCCTCGATGCGGATGGCGATGAAGAGCTGGATATGAAGACCTTCTACACCGATCTCTCCGACAAAAAAGACATCCTCCGCTTTTCCGCCGTCGCCTTTAGCCTCGGCAAGGACGGCAAGCGGGGTGGCAAGGGCTACCCCGAGAAGACTCGCAAGGAGAACTCCAAAGAGGCTCCAGACGATCTCTTTTCCTGGCAGTAAAAATCCGCGCTCTGCGTGTGGCGCACCGCCCAAATGTCAGCCGCCGCCTACAGCCTCATCATCGCCACCTTTGAAAGGCCGGACGATCTTGCCGTGACGCTGGCGGGCGTGGAGGCGCAGCAGCACAAGCCGCAGGAGATCATCGTCGTAGATTCCTCGCGCGATGAGCGGAGCAAGGCGCTCTGCGAGCAATGGGCCACGCGGCTGCCAGTGCGGTGGTTTTTCTCCGAGGCAAAAAGCGCGGCCAAGCAGCGCAACCAAGGCGCAGAGCGGGCGGCGGCGTGTGCGGTGCTCGGCTTTATGGACGACGACATCACGCTCCACCCCGAGACTTGCGCGCAAGTCTGCGAGGTCTTCGGGCGCGATGAAAAGAGCGAGATCGGCGGTGTCGCCGTGCGGATAGACGAGATCGCACGGCCCGCGCCTTCGCGGTTGGCGCGGTTGTATTATCGCCTGCAAGCGGGCTACGCGCACCCCACCTACGGCGCGCGACTTTTTGGCGCGGCGATCAATTGCCTCCCCTGCTACACCGAGCCCGCCGAGGCAGGCGGCACGCTCATCCCCGCCGAATGGCTAAACTCCGGCTGCGTCTTTTACCGCCGCGACGTCTTCCTCCGCGAAAAATTCCCCGCCTTCGAGGGCTACAGCTTTATGGAAGACGTGCATTGCTCCGCGCGCATCGGCAAGACCCACCGCCTCTACTTCCACACCACCGCCCGCTGCAGCCACCGCGACGGCACAAACTCCCTCAAGCGCGACATCCTCGGCCTCGCCCGCCAGCGCATCCGCAACCAACGCATCGTCGCCCGCGAAGTCATGGGCCAGCGCGGCCTCGGGCTCGCTTGGAAATTCCTCCTCCACCGCCTCTTTGCCACCCTCACCATCCTCCGCGCACGCGCCCCCGGCTGGCCGCAAGACCTACGAGGCACCTGGCTATGATCGCCACCCGCCTCCGCACACTCTGGCAAGCCGCCGCCTCCCGCTGCCGCATCCTCCTCTATCGCGCGCTCGGCATGAAAGTGAACGGCCACATCCGCCTCGAAGCCATCGAGTGGCCGCTCCGCCCTGCATCCATCAGCCTCGGCGACGGCGTCGCGCTGGACCGCAACGTCACCCTTCTCGCCACTGCCGACACCGCCCGCATCGTCATCGGCCCCCGCTGCTACGTAAACCGCCACACCATCCTCGACGCCAGCGAGCGCATCGAGATCGGCGAAGACACCATGATCGGCCCCTTCTGCTACCTCACCGACCACGACCACACCTTCGGCCCCGGCCTCCCCCCTGCCGGGGGGCCGCTCGTCTCCGCACCCACCATCATCGGCCCCCGCTGCTGGCTCGGCGCACGAGTCACTGTATTAAAAGGAGTCACCATCGGCGCAGGCACCGTCGTCGGTGCGGGCAGCATCGTCACGAAATCGCTCCCCCCCGGAGTCCTCGCCATAGGCAGCCCGGCGCGAGTGGTGCGAGAGCTGTAGAAGTGGCAAATTCCGCACAACTCTTAACTCCGAACTCTTAACTCTTAATCTTCAACGTGCCGCTTCGCCGACATTCGCAGTGAGAGAAAACGGGTTCGCATTAAAGATTCAAAAAATTAAGAGTTAAGAGTTAAGAGTTCTGCGGCAAAAAATATCCCGCCTCCAAAAAGCTCCCCCCACATTTCCCCA
>JAYVQK010000290.1:0-15523 GCA_043757005.1 Verrucomicrobiaceae bacterium | reverse complement strand
GTCATCCTCCGCTACTTGCAGGCGAAGCAGATTGCGAATCCCGTGGTCGTGTCGCCGGATGTGGGCGGGCTGAAAATGGCGTCGGCTTATTCGCAGGCGCTCGGCGCGACCCTCGCCATCGTGGCGAAGCGGCGCAAAAGCCCGACCGAGATCGAGGCGCTGAACGTGATCGGCGAGGTGGAAGGGCGCGATGTGATCCTCGTGGATGACCTCACGGAAACCGCCGGCACGCTGTGCAGCGCGGCGAAAATTTTACAGGAGCGGGGTGCGGCGCGGATCATCGCGGGCGTCTCGCACGCGGTGCTTTCGGACATGGCGATCGAGCGGCTGAAAAAATCCGTCATCGCCGAACTCATCACCACGAACAGCGTCCCCGTGCGCGACGGCGACGGCTTTCCCATCACCACGCTGTGCATCGCGGAACTGCTCGGCGAAGGCATCAAGCGCATCCACGACGACGAATCCGTGTCCTCACTCTTCCGCATCAACGAAACCGTCAAACTATAAACCACCATGGCCAAACAACTGAAACTCACCGCGCAAACGCGCTCCACCGTCGGCCGCACTGCGGTCAAAAAAATCAAGGCGCAGGGGCTCGTCCCAGCCGTCGTCTATGGCAGCCATGACGCCCCGATCAGCCTCTCGCTGAACGCCCGTGAATTCAGCCGTCTCATGGCCCACGCGACCAGCGAGCATTTCCTCGTCGATCTCGAAATCAACGACGGCGGCACCACCAGCAGCCGCCTCGCCCTCATCCAGGAAGTGCAGCACGACGCCCTCAGCCGCGATGTCCTCCACGTCGATTTCCACGCCGTCAAAGCCGACGAAATGCTGCACTCCGAAATCCCCGTCGAGCCCTACGGCGAACCCGACGGCGTCAAAAACTTCGGCGGCATTTTGGAAATCAACATGCACTCCGTCGAAGTCGAGTGTCTCCCGAAAGACCTGCCCGAAGTCATCCGCATCGACGTCTCCGGCCTCGGCGTCGGCGCGTCCATCCACATCAAACATCTCATCCTCCCCGCCGGCGTCACCGCCCGCGGCGACGGCGATCTCACGGTCGTCCGCGTGGCTGCGCCGAAAGTCGAAGTCGAGCCCGAGCCCGCCGCCGCGGCTGCGCAGCCCGAGGTGCTCAAGGAGAAAAAGGATGACGCCGCCAAGCCCGGTGCCGCCGGGGCCAAACCCGCCGCCGACGCCAAGCCCGCACCCAAGAAGTAACCTGCCTTCCGGGCGCGTGCATGAATGTCTGCGACTGTCGAGCGACCGGGAATCCGCCTCATCGTGGGGCTGGGCAATCCCGGTCGCGAGTATCGCGACACGCGGCATAACGTGGGCTTTACGACCGCCGACCGCCTCGCCGCGCGCGCCCGCGCCGCCTTTGCCCACGAGAAAGGCTGGCAGGCCGAAGTCGCCCACGCCGGCGACCTCCTGCTCTGCAAGCCGCTCACCTACATGAACCTCAGCGGCCAGGCCGTCCGCCCGCTCGCCCAGTTCTACAAACTCGACCCCGCGCAAGTGCTCATCATCCTCGACGACATGGCCCTGCCCCTCGGCAAACTGCGCCTCCGCCCCGACGGCACCGCGGGCGGGCACAACGGGCTCAAATCCATCCTCCAGCACTTCGGCACCACCGTCGTCCCGCGCCTCCGCATCGGCATCGGCGCGGCGGAGGGCGAGGCCACCGGGCACGTCCTCGGGCGATTTGCCTTGGAGGAAAAGGACGCGCTGGCGCAAAGTCTCGACCGCGCCGTCAGCGCCGTCGATTGCCTCCGCGAGCGCGGACTCGCCGTCGCGATGAACACTTTCAACTAACCAAACCAACCACATACCGACATGAAAAACCGCTACGAAGGACTCCTCGTCCTCAACATCAAAGGCAAAGAAGACGGCGCACAAAAAGTGATTGATCGTCTTGAAAAAGACTTCAAGACCGCTGGCGGAGACGTCGAGAGCGTCCAGAAGATGGACAGCCGCCACTTCACCTACGTCAAAGGCGACCTCGCCAGCGGCTTCTATGTGAACTTCGTGTTTGGCATCGCACCCACCGCGCTGGCCACACTGCAAGCCAAGTTCAAGCTCGACGAAGAGGTCTATCGCCAAAACTACGTGCGCCTCTCCGACAAGAAGAAGGCCGCATAAAGAAAGGCAGCGCGCCTTTTTAACCCACAGACTCGAACCACCATGCCAAACCTCAACAAGGTCATTCTCATGGGGAATCTCACAAGAGACCCCGAGATCAAATACACGCCCAAGGGCACGGCTATCGCCGCCTTCGGGATGGCCATCAATCGCAACTACACGCTGGAAAGCGGCGAGAAGCGCGAGGAAGTGACCTTCGTAGATTGCGAGGCTTACGCGCGGCTCGCCGAGATCATCGGCGAGTATTGCAAAAAGGGAAAACCGCTCTTCGTAGAGGGACGGCTGAAACTCGACTCGTGGGACGATAAGACCTCCGGACAAAAGCGGAGCAAAATGAAAGTCGTCGTAGAAACCATGCAGCTCCTCGGCGGACGCGACGGCGCACCTGGTAGCGGCGGCGGTGGGGACAGCACCAGCTACGACGAGGCAGACGCTCACGCCGCGCCACAGCAACAGCGCCCAGCCACCTCTGCACCAGCCCCACGCCGCGCCCCCGCGCCCGCGCCAAGGCCACCCGCAGACCCCGATCTCGACGCTGCGCCAGACGACATCCCGTTCTAAAAAGAGCGCGCTCGCAAAAAACTCACACACCCTCGCTGATTCTATCGGCGGGGGTGTTTTGTTTTATTGTGGCAGCTCCTCGCGCAGCCGCTCCCACACTCGCCCCTGCACGCGGAACATGGCCGCTTTAGCCTTCGCCGTCGTGTCGTCGTAGCCATTGAGATGCAGTAAACCGTGGACGATGTAGAGCGCGACCTCCTCCTCCGTGCGGTGCCCGTGCTCGGCGGCGGTGGCGCGCGCAGTGTCCGCGCTCGTCACGATCTCGCCGTGCTCGAAAGTGATCACATCCGTGGCTCCCGCGATGCCCATGAAATCCTGGTGAACCTTCGCGATGACCGCATCGCTCACGATGGCCACCTCCACGCACGGCATCTTTTTTAATGCAAAAACTCCATCCCCAGAACGCTCCACACACTCCTCCAGCGCCCGCGCCGCAAAGCGCCGCAGCCACGACAAATCCAAGCGCACACGGCACTGGCGATTCATCACTTGGATCTCCATCCGCGCCTCCTCTTACTTGTGCGCGCCGTTGCCGTTCGCAGTCTTGAAGAATTTCGTGACATACATCGGCGGCAGATTCACGAGGCAGTATTCACTTTCCGCGTGAGCGAAATGGTCGCAGTGCCCGCGCGAACGCAGCTCATTGGTAACTTGGTAAATGATGAACGCCGAGTGCGCTTCCGGGCAAAGCGAGGCGTGCGTATTCTCCAAAATCTCGCGCTTTTTCTCCTTCTCCAAAATGCTGAACGGAATCCCGGACACCACGTAATCGCATTGCCCGTATTGCTTCTCCGCGAGCACCTCCGGTAGCCGCGCGCAGTCCATATTATGCACGCTGATGCGATCATCATTCGCAAATTGTCGCGTGAGATGCCCGCAAAGATGGGGGTCTAGCTCGAAGAGCATGAGCCGCGATTGCGGGTGCATCCGGCGGACGATCTCGCGCGTGTGGCAGCCCTCGCCCGGACCATACTCGGCGATGACACGCGGCTTGGAGTGATCCATCTTATCGGACACGCGTCGAATCAGCGTCTTCGAGCTGGGCACGATAGAGGCCACTTGGAATGGGCTGCGTAAAAACCGCTTTAGAAAGAGTGCGCTCATCAAATTTAAAAATCGGGGCAGGACTCTACCCTCCGAGTCGTGCATGGCAAGCGGCGAGACACGCTGCTTTAAAAAAGACGCTGCGTTTCATCAGCGACTTCTCCCGCTCGCGCGAGTTCGGCAGGCATGGGCTGGAAGTAAAAGGCAGCACCCAGCCCTGCCAAGAGGATGGCGGCGATAGCGGTGACTCTGAGGGGTGGGCGCGTGGACATGGTGCGATACTTTCTCGCTCCGATTGGGACTCCAAGGCTCATCTTTCCGGCTGGATGAAGTGATTGCGTTCCCGTTTTTTTCAGCCTTTTTCACGGGTAGTGGTCTATTTTTAACCACGAAGGGCACGAAGGGCACGAAAGACACGAAGAGGAGGGATGAAAGTGCACTCTATCCCTGCTATTGCCTTCGTGCTCTTCGTGCTCTTCGTGGTTCAAATCCAAACTATACCACTACTTTTTCACGGCATCGCTTGACGCCATCGCTCGAGCTCCCTATCTCCACCCGTCCGCGTGAATTCTTATCATCGTCCGAAACACGAGTGTGGCGTCTTTGCCGTCCACGGCCATCCCAACGCTGCCATGCTGACCTACTACGGTCTCTTTGCTCTCCAGCATCGTGGGCAGGAGAGTGCGGGCATCGTCACATCCAACGGGCCGGGCACTGCCTTCAAGCGCCACGTGGCGATGGGGCTCGTCTCGGGCGTCTTTAAGCCGGGCGATTTGGAGGCGCTAAAAGGCACGCACGCCATCGGTCATGTGCGCTACTCTACGACGGGGAGCAGCGTGCTGGGGAACGCGCAACCGCTCATGGTGGATTGCGCGCGGGGGCAGATGGCCATTGGGCATAATGGGAATCTGGTGAACGCGGCGGAACTGCGCACGGAGCTGGAGGCAAAGGGCTCGATCTTCCAGACGACGGTGGATAGCGAGATCATCCTGCATCTTTTGGCGCAGCCTGCGGAGAGCGGGAATGTGCTCTCGGCCATGCGGCGCATCCTCGGCGCGTTTTCGCTCGTGCTGATGACGGAGACGGAAATCATCGGCGTGCGCGATCCGCACGGCTTCCGCCCGCTATCGCTGGGGCGCGTGGATGGGGCGTATGTGCTCGCGAGTGAGACGTGTGCTTTCGATCTGCTGGGGGCGGAATTCATCCGCGACATCGAGCCGGGCGAGGTCGTCATCATCAACGACAAGGGCATCCGCTCGGAGTTTCCTTTTAATGAAACTCGGCGGGCGTTCTGCATCTTCGAGTATGTGTATTTCTCGCGGCCCGACTCGATCATCCGCAATGTGAATGTGGCGCGCGTTCGCACGGAAATGGGTAAGCAACTCGCGCTCGAAACGCCTGTGGAAGCCGACCTCGTAGTGCCCGTGCCAGACAGCGGGATCTTTGCGGCCATCGGCTTTGCCGAGCAGCTCGGCATCCGCTACGAGCCCGCGTTTGTGCGCAATCACTACATTGGTCGCACCTTCCTCCAGCCGTCGCAGCTCATCCGGGATTTTAATGTGCGGGTGAAGCTGAATCTTATCAGCGAGATGGTGAAGGGAAAGCGAGTGGTCGTGGTGGACGACAGCATCGTGCGCGGCACCACAGCGCTCGCTCGCGTAAGCCATCTCCGCGAGGCGGGGGCTAAAGAAGTCCACGTGCGCGTGAGCTGCCCGCCGCATCGCAACGCCTGCCACTACGGTATTGATTTCCCAGACCCGAAGAAGCTGCTGGCGAACCAACACACGCCAGCGGAAATCGCGGGCTATCTTGGCGCGGACAGCGTGGGCTACCTCAGCGTGGAGGGCATGGTGAAGTCCACCGGGCAGAAGATGAATGAGTTCTGCCTCGCGTGTTTTAATAACGACTACCCGGTGCCGATCCCAGCGGGCGCGGGCAAGTTTGTGATGGGCCGCCAACAGCATGGACTGGTGCCGGACAGCACCTCGCAGACGGAGCTTTTTGGAAAACTCAAGTAACGACATGGCTACACAACAGAAGATCGAAAAATCAAAGAAAGCCTACGCCGCCGCCGGTGTAGATGTGGACCTCGGGAATCATGTAAAACGCGGCATCCAGGCGCTCGTAAAGGGCACGCATGGGCCGGAAGTGCTCGGCAAGATCGGGGGCTTCGGCGGTCTGTTCCGGCCCAATTTCAAAGGCATGAAAGACCCCGTGCTCGTGTCGTCTGCGGACGGCGTGGGGACGAAGCTCAAGCTCGCTTTTCAAACCGGCAAGCATGACACGGTCGGCCAGTGCCTCGTGAATCACTGCATTGACGACATCGCCGTGATCGGCGCGAAGCCACTCTTCTTCCTCGACTACATCGGCGCGGAAAAGTTGGAGCCAGCCGTCTTCGAGCAACTGCTGAAGGGCTTTGCCAAAGCGTGCAAGGCGGCGGGTTGCGCCATCGTCGGCGGGGAGACGGCGCAGATGCCGGGGATGTATCACCCCGGCGAATACGATCTCGTGGGCACCATCGTCGGCGTAGTGGATCGGCCAAAGTTGATTGATGGAAAGAAGATCAAAGTCGGCGACGTGATCCTCGGCATGGCCTCGAACGGCCTCCACACGAACGGCTACACCCTCGCTCGCAAGGCGCTCTTTGAACAAATGGGGCTCACGCTGAAATCGAAACTCGAAGGCGTGGAAGGCACGCTCGGCGACGAGCTGCTCCGCGTGCATAAAAACTACCAGCCCGCCCTCGCCAAGCTCCCGCACGGCCTCGTGAAAGGCCTCGCGCACATCACCGGCGGCGGACTCGTGGATAATCTGCCGCGCGTGCTGCCGAAGACGTGCGACGCGGTGATTGATACCGCGAGCTGGAAGGTGCCCGCCATTTTCCAACACATCGAAAAAGGCGGCAAAGTGGATCACGAGGAGATGTATCAAGTCTTCAATATGGGCATCGGCATGACCGTCGTAGTCGCCGAGAAAGACGCGAAAGCCGTGGCCACCCAGCTCAAGGCCAGAGTGATCGGACGCATCGAGCGCGGCAGTGGCGTAGTGCGGTTAAAGTAAAAGCACTCCGCGTTTTTTCTGCGTGCTCTCGCCCCCTGCTGTCGGCGATACCTCTTTGATATGAGTCTCGAAAAAGTAGTCATCGTCGGTGCCAGCGGATACTCGGGGGAAGAGCTTGTGCGCTTGCTCTCGCGGCATCCGCACGTGGATCTCGTCGCCGTTACCTCACGCGCTGCCGCTGGGCAGACGCTCGCCAGCGTGTATCCGCGCTTTGCCGGGACGCGCTATGCCGCACTGCGGTTTATTGATTCCACGGTGGACGCCATTTTGACCACCGGCGCGCGCATCGTCTTCCTCGCGCTGCCGCACGGCGTCGCCTCGGAATTCGCCGTGCCGCTCGTCGCCGCCGGGCTGCGTGTGCTCGATCTTAGCGCGGATTTCCGCATCAAGGACCTCGCCGTGTATGAGGAGTATTACGGCGAAAAACATCACGCCCCCGCGCTGGCGGCGATGTCCGTGTATGGCCTGCCAGAGCTGTATCGCGACCGCGCGATCATCCGCGAGGCGCAGCTCATCGCCTGCCCCGGCTGCTATCCTACGAGCGTGCTCGTGCCGCTTGTCCCACTGCTCCGGCGGCGGCTCATCAAGGCTGGCAGCATCTGCGTCTTTAGCATGAGCGGCGTGAGCGGCGCGGGGCGCACGGTGAAGAGCGACTATCTCTTCGCAGAGTGCAACGAAAGAGTGCGCGCCTACAGCGTGCCGAAGCATCGCCACCTCGCCGAGATCGAGCAGGAGCTATCGAGCGCCGCTGGTGTGAAAGTGACGATCAATTTCACCCCGCACCTCATCCCTGTGAATCGCGGCATCCACACCACCATCTACGCTGCCCCCGAGGAGGGCGCGACTGCCGCGCAGTTTGCCGAGGCTTACGCGGAGGATTATGGCGATGCGAAATTCATCCGCCTCCTCGGTGCATGCGGCAATCTGCCGGATACAAAAAACGTCGTCGGCACGAACTTCCTCGACCTCGCCTGGCGGCACGACCCGCGCACAGGCCGCGTCATTTTACTCAGCGCCGAAGACAACCTCGTGAAAGGCGCGAGCGGCCAAGCCGTGCAATGCCTGAATCTCCTCTGCGGCTGGCCCGAGGAGACCGCGCTGATGTAGAAAGTGACACAGGCTTTCTAGACTGCACGAAGCAGGAGAGTCCTGTATGGACGGAGCGTGCGCGTCCCGCGTGCTGCGTTGGGCATCTTGCCCAGCGCGAGAGAGACGAGCCACTCGAAGTAGAACGTCCCCACCATTCCCAGCGCCGCACTGCGCCGGGCAGGATGCCCGCCGCTACACGCAGGATGCGTGCGCTCCGTCCGCACAAGCCGCTCCTGCTTCTGATTGTCTCTTTTAATGAGGAGAGTGGGTCCCCTTTTTTACTGCTGGCGCAAAAATTTCGCGAGATCCGCGACGCTCGGGCTCTTGGCACTGCGCACGTAGTAGCCGCTCGTGCCTACACCTGCTTGCAGGCTCTCCGCGAGGCCGAGGCCCAGCAGACGCCCGAGGCAGAAGCCTGCATTAAAATGATCGCCTGCGCCGGTGGTGATTTTTGGCTTTGCCGTGAAAGGGCCGACCACGTGCGTGGAGCCCGTGGCATCCGAGGCGGCGGCAAACTGCACGGGATGCACGACGACGGTGTGGATTTTCAGCTTCTCGCGGATGCGCGAAGCGGCGTGCGTCACGGTGCCGTAAGTCTCTTCCACGGCACCGAGGCCGAGCACTTCGCTCACCTGACGGGCTTCGGCGAGATTCAAGCCGAGCACGACGTTTGCGTGCTTTTCAAATTTCGCGATCAGCTTGATGACTCCGAGCAAGTCCTCTCGCGAACGCTTCGCCGGGTCGGCGAGATCGAAGAACACCCAGCGTTTATCGCCGCCGAGCTTGGGCAGGATATTCGTGAGCAGCTTTTGCAGCACGCCAGTGAGCTGTGTGAGCATGGTCCAGTTCACAATGGAGATGAGGCGCGCTTCGCGGAAAAGTTTGATGAGCTGCGGCTCGGGCAAGTGCGCGAGCAGCGTCTTCCAGTTCATTTCCTTGAGCGACTCGTGTTTGCCAAACATCAACTTGCCGTCCTCAAACTCCACGGCGTCCGTGTAGCCCGGCTCGGCGATGGAGATGACCTTTGCTCGCTTCGCGAAATCCGCGAAGACGGGGTGGATGGCGGGCTTGCCGAGATTGCCAATGTAAGTCACCGGCAGACCAGCGGCGTTCAGCGCGTTGGCCATGATGGGGCCGTTGCCGCCGAGCTTGAGCATCTTGGCGACAAATTCAAAATTTGCACTTAACCCGCCCGCCGCGACGATGCGCTCGCCCCACTCGCTCATCTTCGTAAAGGGCTCGTATTTCGTGGGCGATTGCCGCGTCTTCACGACTTCGAGGATGGTATCCACAAAGCCATCAAACCCCACGACGGTCTTCGTCGAGGCGAGCTTTGCGGAGTGGGCTTTGAGTTGCGCGGCGGTAGATTTAGACAGGCTTTCAGACATGGCGGGGAGTGGTATTCGCCTGTGCCCGCACTGTCGAGTGACGATGCCGAAAACTTGTGCCCGCGCTGCTACGAAAAGAGGCTTGGACGGTAAAGTCCAAGCCTCGTCTGAAATTACGTTAGCGGTCTTCTACTTCTTGTCCTCAGCCTTCTTGTCGGCGGCGGTAGGTTCGTTGACCTTAATTCCGTAGCCGGTCATGATTTTTTCGGCATCTTTATCGCCACCGCGAGCGAGGTCACTCAGCTCTTTCATCACATCGGTGAACTGCTTCTGCACCTGCTCGGATTGAGCGACGAGAGCCTTCCGCTCTTCGATGTTTTTGTCCAAAGCGATCCGCGCTTCTTTGAGGTTCTTGATGGCCTTGTCGGCGTTCGTGTGCTGCCACTTCATACGGTCATCATTTTGGCTGATGCTCTTATTTTGCATGACAAAAAAGAGCGACAGCCCGATGGCGACGAGCGCGACGGGGACGTGGACGCTGAAAAATGGGTTTCTTGTTTCGTTATCAGACATGGTCGTAGTGAGTTATTGAGCTGGAGCTGCGCCGCCTTTTTCAGCCTGCGCTTTTTTGATCTGTTCGTCGGCCTGTTTGAGCTGCTCATCGTTGAGGATGAAGCTCTCTAGCTTTTGACGGGTAAGGATTGCTTTGATTTTTTCGTTCTTATTCTTCGCAGCAAGGTAGCCGAGGTCGCGCAGGATCGGCGGGCCGTATTTCTGTGCCACTGTGGAACCTGCCTCGATAATCTTTTGCTGATTTTGAAACTCCTGCTGCTTCAGCTCGAAGGCTTCGCGGAGTTCTTGAACCTGCTGTTCCTTGGTTTGGAATTCGCGTTGGACGCCGAGATTCGCGGAGCCCGATACGAGGTGAAGCGCACCGAGAATCGTGCAGACTCCCGCAGCGGCGGTGGATATGAAAAATGGAGCGTTGCTCATGGGCGAGCACGTATGGGCGAGGAGTGCAAATGCGTCAAGGGCAAGGTGTGGTATCCCGAGCGAAATGCGATGACGGAAGTGACAGCAAAACGATACGGACTAGAGGTGCTGAAGAAACGTCAGAGCCGAAGGAGGCGCTCGGCGAGGCGCGTGATGCTGTATTCGCTATGGGCGGCGGCGCGTCCGCTCTCGCCGAGCAAGCGCGCGCGGGCGGGGTCGCGGAGGAGCGACTCTAGCGCGCGGGCGAGGTTTTCAGCACGCTCGGTGTCGTTTTTTCCTAGCTCGAAAAGGATGCCGCCGCCGCTGCTCTCGATGATCTCGGGGAAGGCGGAGGCGCGAGGCTGGACGATGGGGATGCCGGCGGACATGGCCTCGATGAGGTATTGGCCGAAGGCTTCGCTGTAGAGCGCGGGGACGCTGAAGACGGTGAGGCTGGCGAGGAAGGTGGCTTTTTCTTCGCGGGTGACATTCGGCTGCCACGATACAGCACTCTCGGCTCCGGCGGCGCGGAGACGGGCGCGGAGTTTCTCGACGTAAAGGGCATCGTCGCTGGTCATGGAACCGGCGCAGCGGAGGCGCACTTCGGGCATCCGCTGGCGGAGTAAAAGAAATGCTTCGATGAGGAGGCCCAGGCCTTTGGCGGGGAGGAAGCGGGCGAGGTAGCCGATGGTGGGTTGATGGGGGATGGTTGATGGGGGATGGGGCTCGCTGGCAACGCCGTTGGGGATGACTCGGAGCTGGGAATCGTCGGCGCTCCAAGCGAGGCGGCGGGCCATGAGTTCGGCGAAGTAGCGGCTCGGCGCGACCCACACGGTGGCGTCGCGCATCCGCTCGGAAAGCAGCGCCCATGCGGCTGGAGCGGCGGTGCCGAGGCCGTCGAGGAAGGAGTCTTCGCCTTGTAAAAAGCCGAGGATGGGGATGCCGAGTGCCGCATGGAGGCGGCGCGCGAGCCCCGCTTGCAGGGCGGTGGAGAGCCAGATGGTGTCGGGCGGTGTGCCGTCAAAAGCGACGCGCAACCAGGCGATGAGTTCCTCGATTTCGGCGGCTTGGTTTCCCTCCTCGCCGCGTAGCATGGAGAGCGTCATGCCCGCGACTTCCGGGCCACCGGTTTTCGCCGCGCGACCGGCGAGCATTTTTAAAAGCCACGGCTGGCTGAGTGCGCGATCCAGCCAGCGCGGGATGCGGAAGGTGGGGAATTTTTCTCGGAGGTAGGTGCTGATGCCGCCAAAGAAGATGGGCGATTGCGGGCTGGCGGAATCTTCGTCGAGCGTGAGCGGGAGATACATCGGGAGCATCACGGCGCGATGGCCCATGCGGATGAGTTCTTTGGCGAGCGCGTTGTCGCGCATACAGACGCCGCAGTGGTAGCTGCCCGTGCCGGGCGTGAGCAGGATGATCTTCATTTTGCGCGCAGGTCGTAGCAGACGATCCGGCGTTTTTGCCCCGCGCCGCCGGGTTCATTTTGGCTCACGTAAAGGCGGCCATTGCTGAGGGCGGGGAGCGTCCAAGTCTCCGGCGCATGGAAGAGCCTGCACTGCGAGCGCACTTTTGCGCCCTGCGCGGAAAGGTCGAGCCAGGCGAGGTCGCCGAATTCTCCGAGACACAAAACCCCGTCGCCCGTGGCCAGCAGACTGGCCCTGCCAAAGCCGCCGCCGATGTCGGAGCGCCAGCGTTCTTTGCCGCTGGCCGCGTCGTAGCAGGCGAGTTCGGCGAGATTTTCGCTCTGCCCGGCGAAGCCGAAAATGCAGCCCTCTCGGACGAGTGGGGTCATCCAATACATCCCGAAATTTTCCGCCACCCACGCGGACTTCGCTGAGAAATCCGGCGCGATCTCCACGCAGCGCCCGCCCGCCGTGTAGCTCTCGGAGATGAAGACACGATTCGCCGAGGTGAGGACGGGCGAGGAGGCGTTCACGGATTCCGCATTTTCCGCGCGATGCGGCGTGGCGGAGAGCACTGCGCCAGTCGCCGCATCCATCACGAGCAGGCCACCCGTGGGCGGGCGACTTTCGCCACCGGCGAAAATGAGCACGCACTCGCGACCATGCAGTTTTGCAGGGACTGGCGAGGCATAGCTGGCGCTCCACTCGTGCTTCGCCGCCCACAGCAATTTGCCCGTCGCCACATCGAGCGCGACGGCGTTCACGTGTGCGCCGTCCACTTTCCCGCCGAGCTGCACGATGAGCCGCTGGCCTAGCGCCAGCGGCGTGGAGCCGAAGCCGAAGAACTGCTTATCCATCGCAAAATCCTTCGCGCAATCGCGCTCCCACACGACCTTCCCCGTGGCCAGCTCCAAGCAATGCAGCGCCCCCGTGATGCCGAATGTGAACACGCGCCCCTCGGCAATCACCGGGCTCGTGCGGGGCCCTTCACTCCCGCCATAGCGCGGGCGATACACCGCCGGATACTCCACTTTCCAAATCCCCTTCCCCGTCTCCGCGCTCACACACTCGACGACTTCTTTCGCATCCACTCGATGAAAGAAAACCACTCGATCCCCCACGATCGCAGGCCCGCCAAATCCGCTCCCTTTTTCCACCTCCCATAGCACCGGCAATCCGGCCTTTGGTAGCTCTCGCAAAAGCCCAGTCTCCGCCGTCGTCGCATCGTCGTGCGGCCCGAGCACGCGCGGCCAGTCGGCGGCGGATGCGTGTGCAAAAAGAGCGAGAGCAAAGAGCAAAGAGAGCTTCATGGTAGGGCAACAGTTTTCGGCTACAGCTCTCTATCAAAGATAGAAAAATCGAACGGATGCTCGCCCGCGCTAATCCCCATCCGTATCCCCCGCCAGCACCCAAGCCCGGCGCGTGGGCGCGGGCATCGGGGAATTTGCGCCGCGCACGCTGCGCCAGACGATTTCATTGAGGCGGAGATCGTCGGCGGCATCTTCTTTTGCAAAGTCCATGCCGGCGGATTCCTCCATGCCCCACGCGGTTTTCTGCGTCTTCTCCTCGCGGTCCACTTTCGGCACGAGCGCGGTGTAGGGAGTGAGGTTTGGTTTCTTTTGAAACGATGCAAACATCGGCATGGCGAGCGCGTCGAATTGCGACATCGGCTTCAGCCCGAGGATCAGCTCCATCGTCCGCAACATCGAGGCCGTGGAGTAGAGCGTGCTATCGAGCGCGCCGTGCCGCACGTAGGGCGAGACGGCAAAGGCAATGGTGCGATGCGCGTCCACATGGTCGGGCCCATTCTGCGCGTCGTCCTCTACGATGAAAATGGCGGTGCTCTTCCAAAAACTAGACTTGCTCACGCCCTCCACGAGCATCCCCAGCGCGAGGTCGTTATCCGCGAGATGTGCGATGGGCGTTGGCTTGCCGAGGCTCGCGCCGCTCGTGTGGTCATTCGGTAAACGCACGATTTGCAGGCGCGGCATCTCGCCTTCTTTTTCAAACCGCGCGAGCTCCGAGAGGAAGCGTTCGGCGCGCTTCACGTCCGGGTAGCTCGTATCGAACTCGTAATAGAAGGGATCAAAATGCCCCTCCAGCGCCTTCACTTTTGCCGTGCCGGGGATGGTGCCTTTCAGCTTCGGGCTGGTGGTGAATTCCCCGTAGCTCCGATAGCTCACGCCAGCCTCCGCCGCGCGATCCCACAAGTAGCCGCCCGCTGGAGTCGCCGCTGCAAAATCGCCCTCGGCGGGGTAGGGAAACTTGCGCCCGTCGTGCCCGTAGCTGAGTGGCCAATTCTTTTCCACGAAGTCCGTGGCATACGCGCCCATCGTCCACTCGTGCCCATCGGCGCTCACTTCGCTCTCCACGTAGAAATTATCCAGCGTCACAAAATCGCGCGCCAGTGCGTGATGATTGGGCGTGATGTCTTGCCCGAAAATGCATAGCGACGGGTCGCCATTCCCTCGCCCGAGATCGCCGAGGACTTGGTCGAAAGTGCGGTTTTCTTTAATGATGTAGATGACGTGCTTGATCGGCGAAGCCTCACCCACACTACGCGGGATGGGGTTGCCCTTGAGATTTGCCGCCGCGATGCGCTTTGCCGCCGTGGGCATATTTGCGTAGCAGGTCGCCGTCCATTTCTTCACCTGCTCGGCGAGCTCGTCTGGCTCGCTCGGCAGTTTTATCCAGCTCACCGTGCCTTGCAAAATGTTGGCGATGTATTCCGTCACGCCCACTGGCGGGCTCTTCGATCCCGGCTGCGTGAGGTTCCGATTGGCGCGGCTCACCACGCCCTTGCCGTTCGCCACGAGCAGCCGCCCGCCCTTTGCCACGCGCACGCTCGTGGGATACCAGCCAGTCGGGATGAAGCCGAGCGAGCGCGACTTGCCGATGTGCTCGACCTCGAAGACGGCGACGCAGTTGATGTTCGCATTGGCCACGTAGAGGAACTCCTCGTTTGGCGAGAGCGCGAGTGAGTTGGGCGTGTTGCCGGGCGGCGCGTCGGGCATGAGTTCGGCGATGAGTGTCTCGGCGATTTTGCCGCTCTCGGTATCGAGCACGCTCACGGAGTTGCGGTTCGCATTCGCGACGAAAAGATAGCGCCCATTCTTGGTGAGCAGCATCTCATTGGGATGATCCTCTGCATCCCAGCGCGCGATTTCTTTCCACTGTTGCACGTCTATCACCGCGACTTGCTTGCGCCCCCAGAGGCTTACATAGAGCCGATTCCGCGCCTCATCGAGCACGCAGGTGTAGGGGAAGGCCGCGTCCTTTCCCGTGGTGTCCAGCAGCACCGCCGCGCGTTTGGTGATGCTCGGGTCGTCCGTCTTTTCGCCGACCTCGGGCACGAGCTTCGAGGCATCGCCTTCCTCCGCCAGCGCGAGGTCTGTGATCTCCGGCACGTCTTTGTTCAGTAGCACGCGGCTCACCGTTTGCCCCCACACATTGGCCACGTAGATTGTCCCGCCGTCGGCGGAAATCGCGAAGCCGCCGGGGATGCCACGTTCCTTCTGCGGGCGCAGCCGCACTTCGCTCGGCTCGCTGAGGAAGCCGCCGCTGAATTTAAAAAAGTGCAGCACTTCATCGCCCGAGCCGCTCACCACCAGCCGCGCACCGTCCGCCGTGAACGCGCAGCCGTAGAAGGCTTCGTGGAGATTAACCCGCGAGACGATCTTCCCCGCCGCGATGTCGAGGATTTGCACTTCGTGTTGGCCATTCCCGCAGTGCAGCACCGCCGCAAATTGCCCCTCGGGATGCAGCGCGATATTCACGGGGAAATCTCCCACTTTGATCTGCGAACCCGCCGGGCGGAGATACCATTGGTTCGGCAAAAGCACCGCGCCGTCCTTTTGCGCCCCCGGCGTCTCCGCCTTTGCGGGTGCGGGTTTGGCGACGGATGGGCCTTTGGCGAAAGAGACAGAC
>JAYVQK010000289.1:0-15537 GCA_043757005.1 Verrucomicrobiaceae bacterium | reverse complement strand
AAGACGATGGGCAATTTAAGGACATCATGCGCGAATTCCTCGAAAGCAATGGCTACGATGTCGTGGCCGTGCAGAATGGCGTCGAGGGCGTGCGCGAGGTGATATCGAGCGATTTCGAAGTGATCCTGTGCGATATGATGATGCCGACGCTGCCCGGCGATATGTTTTACCAAGCCGTGCAAAGGATGCGCCCGCATCTCTGCGATCGGTTTATTTTTATGACTGGGCATCGCGGCAACACAAAGGTGAACGATTTCATCCGCAGCGTGCATGGCACGATGCTCGCAAAGCCTTTCCAAGTGGACGATCTGCTGGAGATGATCGCCTTTGTAAAGGTGCGGATGGCGCTCAATTAGAAATTGGCGAAACGAACGCCAGCGGGCAACTTTACCGCGTGATCCGACTCGTGCTTTTCATCATCAAAGGAATCCTCCGCGACCAAAAGGCGCGGCGGAAGTGGATGTTTTGGGTCATGCTCGTGGCGCTGGTGCAAATCTTCGTCGGCACCGTGCTGATGAGCGACCGGTGGGCGCACGAGAATCCGTGGCTCTTTTTCATATACTGGTTCGTGTGCGTCTGGCTCACCCTCACCGGGATGCTGCTGGCGCTGCTCGATATGCTCATCCTCCGCGCGATAGACCGCATCCAGCGGCGGAAAATCGAGGAGCAAATACTAAGGAAACGCTAAACGAGCGCCGGGTAGGGGGAGTTGATGGTTGATGGGTGATTGGCGCACCCGCGCTTGCGGCGCTTTTCCTGTCATACCATCCCCTGTCTGTTTTATTGCTGAAGTTGGTCTTAATCTCGAAACCGATGCGGCACAAAGGGGCTCCAGTTGCCCATGATCAGCCCGGAGTCTTCGCGCACGCCGAGGCCAGCGGGCTCTCCGGCGACGATCCAGAGGCCGAGGATGGGGCGGTAGCCATCGTGCAGGGCGATGCGCGCGGGGGCTTGGAAGATGAAGCCTTCCTCGCCGTAGTCGCCGTCTGTGCTGGCTATAGGCGTGCCGTTTTCTACCCACTCTACATTTGCGCCTTCGCGGCCAAAGATCGGCTTTTTCACGTAGTTGCTGCCGAGCGAGGCGGCGGCGGCAAAGGCGGGGAGCAGGAGCGCGTGGTCGGGGAAAAGTTCCCACAGCACGGCGAGTAGACCTTTGTTGCTGAGAAGCGATTTCCATGGCGGCTCGATGAATTTGCAGCGACTTGCAGCGAGGTGCTGCGCGAACTCGTCGCGCAGCATCGCCTCCCATGGGTAGAGCTTGAAGCAGGCGGTGATTTCAAAATCTCCCTCGTCGAGGAAGCGGCTGCGCGCGGCGTTCCAGCCGATGCGAGAGAGGGCGATGCTCCGCACATCGAGCCCGGCCTGGCGCGCGGTCTCGGCGAGGTAAAGACACGTCATCGCGTCTTCCTCAGCTCCGGCGAGGGTGGAAAAATGGATGCGTTTGTGGCCGGATGTGCGCCACGCAGCGACGATGCGTTCATGGATGGAATTAAACTGATCCAGCTCGGGCGATAGATCCTGGAGCCACTGCCACTGTGCCACCGCGGCTTCTACGAGGGAGGTGGGCGTGTCGGCGTTGTATTCGAGGAGCTTCAGCTCGCCGCGCTCCGTCCACGCGACATCGAATCGCCCGTAGAGGCTCCATTCTCCGGCCTCCCAGGATGCGCGGACAAGTGGCACTTCGCGCTCGCGGATGCCCACGCGCGCCCACCATCCACGGCGGACGATCTCTTTCCCCGCCTCGATGCACAGTGCGTGTAGTTCCGCCGCTGCCGCCTCCAGCCGATCTATCTCGGTGGCTGTGAATTCGTAGCACGCGCTCTCATTACAATAAGTGCGCTCGCCGTCTGTGTGCCAAGTGACGCCGGAGTCTTCCACGCGCTTTTGCCAACCTGCACGGGGCACCATGCAGAGGCGTCTCATGAGCCGCCGGAAAAGAACCCGCCGAAGCCGCCGCGCGAAGTGCTGGAGCTGCTCGGCGAAGAAGAACCTGAGTGTGTTCCACCGCCCCAGCCACGCCCCCAGCCGCCACCCCACCAGTGCCCGGAGCTGTGCGTGGAGTGGGTGCCGTTGTCACTTTGCGACAGGTTTTGAGGCTGCGCTGCGAGGGCGGAATTCGCGGACTCCGCCGCCCGTTCATCCGGCGACGAAGTGAGCACATCGGAGCGATCTTCTAGGACGTGCCAGCGGCCATTGTAGTAGTAGCCCATGACTGGATCATACTCGTTGTAGCGATGCTGAAACCACGCGTGATAGGGTGCGTGGTAGTAGCCGAGTTCCTCAATGTAGTCGTTATTCGCGTAAGTCTTTCCGCTGCTCACGGTGGCGTGGCGCGGTGGTGATGAAGGTGGAGGCGCTGGAGCTGGCTCTGAGTCGCAGCCATTCATCAGCAAGCTGGCACCGGCGATGGCTGCCGCTGCTGAGACTTGGAAAGTCACGCTGGCACTACGCCGTCGCCCACGGGGATGGAGGTTCATTTTCACGCAGCTCTAGCCGGATATAGCTGCTGCGATGATGAGGCAGATACCGAGGATCAAGGCTGCGCCGAGGATGGCGGCGGCGGTGTTTTTCTTTTGGAAAATCTCCTCATTTAGGTTGCCCGGCGTGGCCCAGTCGAAGAGGCGAAAGCCGACGATTGCCAGCACGATGCCGAGGAGTGCGTAGAGTGACGTGGCCAGTAGGCCCGTCGCCCAATCCGGTGGGAGTGATGCGATGATCATAGGCGTGAATCCCTACCGACGCGCACTCCTGTGGGCAACTGCATTTTTAAACCTACGCGAGTGCGCCAAAGCAGCGGTCGCGGCGGGGAGGGGGAGTTGATTGGTGCTTTTTCCATCAGCCCTGATGCGTTATTCGGCGGCGACTTCGATGGGGGTGCCGACTTTTACTTTTTCGTAGATGAGGGGGGCGATGGCTTCGGGGAGGCGCACGCAGCCGTGGCTGGCTGGGTAGCCGGGGAGGATGCCGACGTGCATCCCGATTGCGCCGCTGAAGCGGGAGAACCATTTCATCGGTGCGCCGACGTAGTGGGTGCCGCTGGGGGCGGAGTCCACTTTGAGGCTGACTCCGCTGCGGACGGTGCGGCCCCGGCGATCTACGAATTCGCCGTAGAGGCTGCTGCGGTGGTCGCGTTCTTTTTCTTGGATGGTGAAGGTGCCCATGGGCGTCATGCCGGCGCGTTTGCCGGTGGAGACGGGGGTGTCTATGTAGATTTCGTCGCCGACCATGAGGAATGCGCGCTGTTTGGCGATGGAGATGATGATGCGGGAATTCTCCGGCGTGATCGTGGCGGCGAGGGCTGTATTGACGATGGGTGGGTCTTGCTTTTTGAGCAGGTCGCCCGCTTTTTTCATGGGCACGGCGGGTGGCGTATTTTGCGCCCAGCCGCTCACGGGGCTCGCGAGCAGTGTGGCGGTAGCGAGTATGGTGAAAGTGGCGCGCTGCATGGTTGGCGCAGGACTTTTAGGAAGCGGTAGGTGTAGCGGCAATGAGATAATGGGGGGCTATGGGAACTATGAACTTCGAACGGCGCTATCGAAGCAGCAAAGTTCGAAGTTCAGAGTTCCCCTCTTGTTGAAAGCGAGGGGCGGGCCTTCGGGGCGCAGGGCGGTAGGATACCGCCCCTCCTGTTATACGAGTCGCACGGCGCGGGTTTTATCGAGCTTTAGCACGTCGCCATTGGCGAAGCCGGGTTCGGCTTTGGGGCTGCTCACTTTTTCGCCTCGGAGTTGCACGCTGCCTTGCTCGACGAGCCGCCGCGCGTCGCCGCGAGACTTTGTGATTTGGAAGCATTGCGCGTAGGCGGCGACGACGGCGCTGACGATGTCGGGCGCGAGTCCGGCGAGCGGGAGTTCGGCGAGATCGGCGCTGGCGAGATCTTTTTTGCTAAAGCGCAGCTCGAAATCCGCGCGCGCCGTGGCGGCGGCTTCTGCGCTGTGGTAACGCTCGACGATGCGCGCGGCGAATTGCTTTTTGGCCTCCATGGGGTGCAAGTCGGAGGGCATGGATTCGCCGAGGAGCAGCTCGTAGTAGCGGGCCATGAGGGCGTCGGTGATGCTCAGGAGTTTGCCAAAAATCATCTCCGGCGGCTCGCTCACGCCGACGTAGTTGCCGAGGCTTTTGGACATCTTATTCACGCCGTCGAGCCCCTCCAGCAGGGGCATTAAAAAGACCACTTGCTCGGGCTGCCCTTCCTCGCGCTGGAGGCCACGGCCTACGAGGCAGTTGAAGAGCTGATCGGTGCCGCCGATTTCGATGTCGGCTTTGATCATCACGGAGTCCCAGCCTTGCATGATGGGGTATTGGATCTCGTGGAGATACACGGGTTCGCCTGAATCAATCCTCTTTTTGAAATCCTCGCGCTGCATCATCTGCTGCATCGTCACGCGCGAGTTCAGCTTCATCACTGCGTCAAAGGTCATCATCTCAAACCATTCGCCATTAAAGACGACGCGCGTGCGCTGTGGATCGAGGATTTTGAAAGCCTGCTGTTTGAAGGTCGTGGCGTTTTCCAGCACCTCCTCGTGCGTGAGCTGGCGGCGCGTTTTGGAGCGCCCGGAGGGGTCGCCGATCATGGCGGTAAAGTCGCCGATGATGAGGATCGCTTGGTGCCCGAGGTCTTGAAATTGGCGGAGCTTGGTGAGGCCGACGGTGAAGCCGAGGTGGATGTCTGGCGCGGTCGGATCCACGCCGAGCTTCACATTTAAAGGGCGACCAAGCCGCAGTTTTGCAAGCAACTCGTGCTCGGAGATGATCTGCGCGGCACCGCGCTTTAGGATGGCAAGCTGTTCTTCAGGCGTAAGCATGGATGGTAAAAAACGGGTCGCTTTCTAGTCGCCTCACGCCCGCGTGCAAGCTCGCAGGCTGGTGGGGGTAGCGCGGGCTTCGCATGATTTGGGCGTATAAAGGAGTGTTGATTGAATCGTTTGGAGTCATTTTCCTCACTCAAGCCAACAACAGCGCGGTGTAGTGCGCTCACCGCTCACCTATAAACTGTGGCTCCGTATGAGCGGTCTGGTGGCGGGTATTTTTATTCACTCAAAAGAATCGTTTCGCGTTCTATTTTACAAAGGGGGGGATGTGACGCACTTTGCGGCTGACCCATGAATAAACTTACACTCCTTGGAGCATCGTTGCTCGCTTTCGTCTCCGTCACATTCGCCGCCGATAGCGTCGTTGTTTTTAATGAAATCAACTACAACCCACTCGTGGGGCAGGCGGAGTTCATCGAGCTGCGCAGCTTGCACGGGGTGAATGTGGACATCAGTGGGTGGACGATTACTGGCGGTGTGGATTACACTTTCCCGGCGAATACGGTGATCGTTGGGGGGGCGTATATATTGGTGAAAAGTGCGACGGGGACAGGGGCGTCGGGGGCGATTGGGAGTTTCACGGGGGCGCTTAATAATAGTGGGGATACGATCAAACTGAGGAATCTGAATGGGCGTGTGATGGATGAGCTGAGTTACAGCGATTCTGGGGATTGGCCGCTGGGGGCGGATGGCTCGGGGGCGACGCTGGCGCGGCGCACGGGGACTGCGGCGAGCGGCCCAGCGGCTTGGGCGACGAGCACGCAGATGGGGGGGACGCCGGGGGCTAAGAATTTTGCGGAAGCGAGTGATCCGCCGACGGTGACGACGCAGATCGCGATGGGGGCGACGTGGAAATATCGCGCCGATAATGTGGCGCTGGCGGCTGGGTGGACGGCGACGGCTTTTGACGATAGCGCGTGGAGCAGTGGCGGGGCGTTGCTTTACGCGGGTAGCCCCAATGTGACGGGCGCAGGCGAGGGGCTTTATGGCTATTGGCCGCTGTCGAACACGACGGGCACGACGGCTCCGAATCTCGCGGCGGGCGGGACGGCGGGGACGCTTTTCACGGGGGCGACTTGGGTGGCGGATGGGACTCGCGGGCAAGTGCTGAATCTCGATGGCGTGGATGGCTATGTGGACGCGGGCACGATTCCGCAGATGACGCTGACGAATAACTTTACGTGGTCGTTTTGGGCCTACTCCTCGCAGACGGGTGGCAATGTGATCGTGGGCAATCGCACTTCGCCAAGTGGTGCGGATTGGAGCCCGCGTGAGTTCACGAAATTCACCTCGGACGCGCTTCAGTATGACCATAATAGCGTGGAGTTTTTAGACTACGTGGACTTCCCCGCAAACTCGTGGGTCCACCATGCTGTGGTGAAGCAGGGGGCGACGATGACTTACTACCGGAACGGGGTGGCGGGCGGCACGCTCACGATCTCGGCGCAGCAAAACAACGGTCAGCCGTTTTATTTTGGCGGCGATAAGACAGCCGAAAACTGGGCGGGAAAATTGGACGATGTCGCGGTGTGGACGAAGGCACTGCCGGCGACCTCGATCAGCAGTCTCGCGGCGGGCACGGTGACGCCGCTTATGGCTCCCACGGGCAGCTCGGCGGGCACGCTGACGACGGCGGTGGCGGCGGGGCCGACGACGCATTATTTCCGCAAGGCGTTCACTTTCACCGGAGCGCCCTCGCGCACGACGCTCACGCTCCAGCATATGCTGGATGATGGCGCGGTCTTTTACCTGAACGGCACGGAAGTGTATCGCGCGAATATGCCAGCGGGCACGATCACGCACACGACGGCGGCATCTAGCGACATCACGAGCACAGTGCTTTCCAGCACGATCACGATTCCCTCTGTGGCGCTCGTCGTGGGCACAAATGTATTGGCCGTGGAGGTGCATCAGAGCGCGGCGAGCACGGACATGGTCTTCGGAGTATCGCTGGTAGCGAGTGAGGCAGCGGCGGTCCCGTCGCCCTCGGCTTTTGTCTTTAATGAGATCGCTGGGGCGCTGGATCCGAGCTTCTACGTGGAGCTGCGCAATACCTCCGCAAACGCAGCGAGCACGAGCGGCTGGAGCATCCTCGCGAGCACGGGGCAGACTTATACGATCCCCGCGCAGACGGTCGCGGCTGGCGGCTATCTCGTGATCAGCGCGGCGACGCTCGGCTTTACCCCGCTGAATGGCACGCGGCTCCATCTCATCGCACTCGGTGGCACGGAGGTGCGGGATGCGCGCGATGTCACGGGCCGCACGCGCGGGCTCACGAGCGCGGGGGTATGGGAGCACCCGACGACGGCGACGCCCGGCGCGGCGAATATCGTCACGGTCAGCACGGACATCGTGATCAACGAAATTTTCTACCAAGGTCTCGGCACCTCGGCGGAGCAATGGATCGAGCTGCACAATCGCAGTGCTTCGCCGGTGGATGTGAGTCTTTGGAAATTCAGCGCGGGAGTGAGCTACCAATTCCCCGCTGGCACACCAGTCATCCCAGGGGGCGGGTTTGTCGTGATCGCGTGGGATCCCACAGCCTTTACCGCACTCCATCCCGGCGTCTCCGCGTATGGGCCGTGGAGTGGCTCGCTGAGTGGAAAAGGCGAGACCATCACACTCCACGACGCCAACGATAACGTGGCGAATGAAGTGACCTATTCCGAGGGCGGGCGCTGGAGCCAGTGGGCGAATGGCGGAGGCTCCAGCCTAGAGCTGCGCGACCCGCGCGCGGACAATACGAAAGGCGAAGCGTGGGATGCCAGCGACGAAAGCAGCCATTCGACTTGGCAGACGGTGACTTACTCGGGCGTAGCCTCAAACCCCAACGCGAGCGACCCGACGAACTACAACGAATTCGTCTTTGGCCTGCTCGATAGCGGCGAATTCCTCATAGACGACATCAGCGTAAAGGACGTGACGCAGGGCAACGTCGAGCTGATTCAAAATAAGACCTTCGAGACGGGACTTTCCACCGCCTGGCGCATCCAGGGCACGCACTCAGGCAGCGTCATCACCGACCCCGACCCCGCCACGGGCGCGGGCAAGGTGCTGAAAATCGCCGCCCTCAGCGGGATGGAACATATGCTCAACCATGTGGAGACGACGCTCAAAAACGGCTCGGCCTATCACTCCATCGTCGGCACGGATACCTACACCATCAGCTTTCGCGCGAAATGGCTGCGCGGCACCGACCGCCTGCACACCCACCTGTGGCATAATCGCCTCCCTCGGCAAACGCAGATGAATCGCCCCACGACCGGCGGCACTCCCGGCGCGGTAAATGGCAAGCGCGTCGCCAATATCGGCCCCACCTTTGACCTCCTCGCACACACGCCAGTCGTCCCCGCAGCGACCGTCGCAGCGACGGTGACGATCAAAGTCGCCGACCCGGACGGCATCGCCAGCGTGCTCCTTTTCACCTCGGTAAATGGCGCAGCTTTCACCAGCACCGCGATGACGACATCCGGCAGCGGCATCTACACCGGCACCGTCGCCGGGCAAGCCGCGAGCACGCTCGTGCAGTTCTACGTGCAGGCCACGGATGCACTCGGCGCAATATCCACCTTCCCCGCCGCCGGAGCCGCCTCGCGGGCGATGATCCCGTGGGAAGATAGTCGCGCACAGCTCACACTCGCCAGCGGCGCAAAGCCGCACAACATCCGAGTCGTCCTGCCCACCGCCGACGCGACCTCCCTTTACAAACCCGAGAATCTGATGAGCGACGGTGCCGTGCCCTGCACGATCATCCTCGATGAAAGTCAGGTTTTTTACCGCGCCGGAGCCCGCCTCAAAAGCAGCGAGCACGGACGCATCACCGACGTGCGCTGCGGCTACACGCTGGAGTTCCCAGCGGACGATCTCTTCCTCGGGCTGCACGGCACCGTCGGCATTGATCGCTCGGGCGGCACGGTGACGGGGCAAAAAGAGATGCTCTTTCGCCGATTGGAAAATTCCGCTGGCGGCATCTACACGCCGGAAGACGATCTCTGCCGCGTGGTCTCTGCCGTCGGCACGTTGCCCACGGCGCAGTTCTTCACCGGGGCAAATATGACAGGTGCCGCCATCATGTCCAAAACGCGAGTGGATGGCGATTTCCTCGACGCGCAGTGGCCGAATGGCGGGGCGGGCGAGATGCAGAAATATGAACTCATCTACGTGCTCACACAGACCATCAATGCGAGCACGCGCGCGATTTCCACGCCCGTTTTTGGTTCCGGGAGCGTGCTCTCCGCCATCTCAGAAGACCCGAAAGTGCCCCAATCCTCGCCCGGTCCAAATGGGGGTGTCGGCGTGAACAGCCTCGGGACCGATAAGGAAAGCTACCGCTGGTATTGGCTGCTGCAAAATGCACGTTCCTCGGACGACTACACTGGCATCATCAACGTCACAGGGGCCATCGGGCAGGCGACTGCCAGCGCCGCATTTCACACGCTCACCGATCAATACATAGACATCAGCACATGGCTGCGATCCAACATCCCAGCAACGCTCTACGGCGTGACGGATAATTACCTCAGCGTCGGCTCCGCGCATAATTCGCTCATTTATTTCCCGCCCGGTCAAAAGGCAGTGCTCCTGCCATGGGATTGCGATTTCCTCAGCCAAGGCAGCACCTCCACCTCGCTCACCAACGGCGGAAGCCTCACGAAATTCCTCGAAACTGGCATCCTCGCCGCAAGCCGCAGCACGCAAGCGCGCATCAATCGTCGGCTCTTCTACGGGCATATGCTCGACATCCTGAACCGCTCCTTCAACACGAGCTACATGACCACATGGGCCACACACTACTCGCGCTTTAGCACGGATGATATGGTCGCCCAAGTGAGCGCCTACCTCACTCCACGCGCCGCCTACGCACTATCCCAGATCAACACCGAGATACCCTCCGTCACCTTCGTCCGCACCAGCACAAGCCCCACGACATCCAGCGCGCCTTTCACCACCGTCACCGGCAACGGCTGGGTGGACGTCGCCGAAATCCGCCTCTCTGGTAGCACCCAGCCACTCGCCGTGACATGGACGAGCGAGAGCACCTGGTCGCTCCAGCTCCCCGTGAGCGCCGGCACGAATACCTACACGCTCAACGCCTACAGCCCGCAAAACCTGCTGCTCGGCACCACGACCGTCACCGTCAACGGCACCGGCGGCATCTTCCCCGCTGGGCCGGGGAATCTCCTCATCAGCGAGCTGCACTACAACCCCAGCGGCAGCACCGACGCCACCGAGTTCATCGAGCTGCTGAATATCACCACCGCCACGCTCGACCTCACTGGCTGCCACTTCGACGAAGAACTAGGACAAGGAATCAACTACACCTTCACCAGCGGCTTCCAGCTCCCGCCCGGCTCGCGCATCATCGTCCCGCGCAACTACACCGCCTTCACCGCTGCCTACCCCACCGCGAGCCCCGTGACCGCGACCGGCTACGACCCGAGCGCGCTGGATAATGGCGGAGAGAGCCTTGTTCTCTACGCCGCGAGTGGGCTGGAGATCTTCCGCTTTGCCTACACCGACACCATCAACGCCACCGACGGCGGCGGCTACTCCCTAGTCCGCGTCATCAAAAGCTCGGCCCCAAATCCCAACGACTACACATGGCGCGCGAGCACCAGCCTCGGCGGCAACCCCGGCACCACCGACGCCGCCGTGCTCTTTGGCGCACCACTCGCGGATGATGATAAAGACGGTCTCCGCGGACTCATGGAATACGCCCTCGGCACCAGCGACAGCGACCCCACCGCGCTCCCGTGGACGCTCACTCGCGACGTGCTCGGCAACATACTCTTCACCTTCCCCCGCGCCATGAACGCCGACGACGCCATCCTCACCATCGAGATCACCCCCGCGCTCACCACCGCTTGGACCACCGCCACCGCCACCCACCTCAGCAGCACCACCCTCGGCGACATCGCCACCGAGACCTGGCAAATCACACCACCTCCCGGCAGCCCCACCTACTACGTGCGGCTAAAGGCGACGTTGCGATAAAATAGACGCCGCTTACCTGTCCTTCGAGCGTGCGAAGGGCGCTCTCTTTAGGGCGTAATAGCAACTTAAGGGAATGGTATAAGACGCCCTGCCGAAGGTAGCCCGGTGGGCACTGGCAAGCGTTCGGCTCGGGTTGTAGGGCCGGGTGAAGGGGTGCTTGAGGCCGAGGCGTGCAGCGGTTACGCGGTAAAAGGCCGGAGACGTTCCGAGGGTTCGATAGGCGTCATGGGAATGCGCCCATTTTCAATCTTCATTCTGCAATCCCGCTGCCCTTACCCGGCAAGTTTCCCAACAGATCCTTCGCCATCAGCCGCCTGCATACGTCCTCCGCTGTCATCGTCCTCATGTTTAAAATTTCCGTCGTCTCCGCTGCCAAGTCCGCGCCGCATTGGTGAAAGAGACCCTTTACGGCGCGGGGGAAGCAGGCGGCGATTTTCACGGCTCCGCTGGCGGCGAGTTGTGCGAGGGCGGGGTCGCGGCGAGCGGCCATCTCGCAGAGGTCGGCCACGGCGTCAAAGGCCACGCCGCTCTCGCTGAGGTGCTGGAGCACGGCGTCCTTTGTCTCGCGTGGGACGACTTGGGCGTATTGGCAGTGGCAGTAAAGGATGCGCGGAGCGGGTTCGGACATGGGTTCGCGGTGGGCGGGTTTGGTTTCCAAAAAAGCCTACTGTTGGCGGCGCGGGGGTAGCTCGGTGGGGAGGTCGCCTGCGCCGGGGGCTTTGTAGGCGGGGTCTAGTTTGAAGTGCCATTGGGTCTCGATGCGTTTGCCGGCGGCTTTGCCGGTGACCACTACGGTGTAGTCGCCTTTGGGCAGGGCGTGCGGTGGGCGGGCTTCGAGGTTTTTGGTGGCGGGATCGTATTTGCAGGGGACGATGCCGACGCCGCTGAGGCGGAGGCTGACGCTGGCGGGGTCGAGGTCGCCAAGCGTGGCGAGGTTTGCTTTGAGCAAGGGCAACGGGGTGGCGACGGTCTCGCCGTCGGCGGGCTGGGTGAGCATCATGGAGGCGGCGGGCTCGGTGAGCGTGGGGGCTTCGCTCGGGTCGGGCGAGCTGATGGAGCCTTGGAAGCTAAAGGCCATCTCCATGTCTTGCGGGCGCTTCGTGGACCATGCAAAGCGACCGATGCTGTCGTGCGGCGAGCTGTGGGTGATGCGCTGGCCATAGACGGTGAAGGCGGCGAAGTAGCCTGCTTCTTTGACGATGTCGCGGATGTGGGAGTTATACTTGCCCTCGGGGTAGGCGAAGGTGGCGCACTCGATGCCGAGTTTTTGTTCGATGAGTTTTTTGGAGCCGATGATCTCGTCGCGGAGCCACTGTTCTTGGAGCTCGGGGGTGTTGCCGCGTGGGGTGCGGAGGGAGATGTGGGAGAGGGTGTGGCAGCCGATTTCGATGCCTTCATCGCGGAGTTCTGCGAGCTGTTCCCAAGTGATGCTTTTGCCGCCGGTGCTCACGTATTTCGTATAGATGAAGTAGGTCCACGGGTAGCCGAATTTCTTTAGGATGGGGCGGGCGACTTCGTAGGCGGAGGCGTAGCCGTCGTCTATGGTGATGAGGGCGCTTTTGTTTGGGATGTTCTTTTCTCCACGCCGCCAGGCGAGGAAATCCTGCATGGAGACGACCGTCATCCCGGCGTCTTTGATGCGCTGGAGGTGCTGCTCGAAAAGCTCCGGCGCGATGGAGATGTCGCCGCCGACTTTGCCTTCGATGCGGTGGTAGCAAAAGACGATGAGCTGCGCCGTTTTATCTACGACCACCGGCGGCGGAGTCGGCTCGCCTTTAGTCTGCGCAGTCGGCGCGGCAGTCGGCTCTGGCGTTGGCTGCGCAGCGGGGGAGGTCTTTGCGACTTCGACGGTTTTCTTTTTCAGAAAAGGGATGTGCTCCAGCGTGCTCGGGCTCCATTTTTTGAGGCCAAAGTAGGTGCAGGTGAGCACGGCGAGCAGTAGCAGGAATTTCTTCATAAACGGGCGATTTCAGAGCGACCATACAGGGCGAGCGGGCGGTGCAAAGGGGATAACGATTTTGGAGTGAAATTTCATCCAGCGAGGGCGAGCGGCTGGACAAGCGGCGCTCGGCGGGTAGGGTGCGCGGCTCATGTTTAGCCTGCTTGCCGATAAACTTCAGAATACTTTCCGCAACCTCTCGGGGAAGGGGAAGATCTCCGAATCGAACGTCACCGACGCACTGCGCGAAGTGCGCATGGCGCTGCTGGAGGCGGATGTGCATTTTCAAGTGGCAAAGGATTTCATCGCCCGCGTGCGCGAAAAGGCGCTGGGGGAATCCGTGCTGCAATCGGTGACGCCGGGGCAGCAGATCGTGAAGATTTTTCACGACGAACTCACGGTGCTCCTCGGCGGCGACGAGGCTCCGCTGAATCTCGACGCGCCTGCGCGCATCCTTATGGTGGGGCTGAATGGCGCGGGGAAAACGACGACTTCCGGCAAGCTCGCGAACTGGCTGCGCAAGCAGGGCAAAGCCCCGGCGTTCATCGCGTGCGATCTCTACCGCCCAGCAGCCATCGAGCAACTCGCGACGCTCGGTCGCCAGCTCGGCGTCCCCGTTTTCATCCCACCGCCCGGCGAGACAAACGTGCTCGTGGTCGCGAAACTCGCACAAGAGTGGCTGAAACAAACGCCGCACAACGTGGAGATTTACGACACCGCAGGGCGACAGGAGCTGGACGAGGCGCTGATCGAAGAAGTGCGTCAGCTCAAAGAATTTCTCCAACCGCAAGAGGTGCTGCTCGTCGCCGATGCTGCGACCGGCCAGCAGGCCGTGAGCGTGGCCACCCGCTTCCACGAAGTGCTGGAGATCACCGGCCTCATCCTGACAAAACTGGACGGCGACGCACGCGGTGGCGCGGCGCTCTCCATGCGGGAAGTCACGAAACGCCCGATCAAGTTCGCTGGTTCTGGCGAGAAAATGGACGCCTTCGAAGTCTTCCACCCCGACCGCCTCGCCGGGCGCATCCTCGGCATGGGCGACATCGTCACCCTCGTCGAGAGCGCCGCCGCTGCGATAGATGAAGACGACGCCAAGCGCATGGAAGAGCGGATGCGCCGAGCGGAGTTCGACTTCACAGACTTCCTCGAACAGTTCAAAATGATGAAACGTCTCGGCCCCCTTGAGAAAATCCTTGGCATGTTGCCCGGGATGGGTAATCTCAAAAATCTTTCCATTGACGAGAAACAGATCAAGCGAACCGAGGCCATCGTCCTTTCGATGACCTTGGGCGAGCGCACGAAGCCAGACATTTTAAATGCCCGGCGACGCCAGCGAATCGCACGCGGGAGCGGCACCACCGTCACGGAAGTCAACGAACTCATCACGCGCTTCAATGAGATGCGCAAGATGATGAAACAGATGCCTCGGATGCAAAAGATGATGGCCCGAACCAAGGGTAAGAGTCTTTATGGCCGTCGCTGAGTTTTTAGCAAATTTCACAACAAACAAAACAACAGTTATACAGACAATCATGGTCGTTATCCGTCTCCGCCGCGAAGGCGCAAAAAACTCACCCTACTACAAAGTAGTCGTCGCTGATCAACGCTGCCCGCGTGATGGCAAATTCCTCGAAATCATCGGGAACTACGATCCAAAGAAGGCTGGCCTCAACGCCAATATTGACCTCACCCGCGTAGACTACTGGGTGAAAAACGGCGCTCGCCCGAGCGACACCGTTCGCAGCTTGGTCAAACAAGTGCGCAAGGCCACCGAGGCCGTCGCAGCCTAAAGCATCCCGTAGAAGCGCCGCCCGCGTCGCTTATTACCGATGCGGAAAGGCTACGGCCCAATACAAAAGTGACGAGGGCGTCGCTTCTATCCGCGAAAAAAACTCAACGCAAAGTGCGAAAGTGAAGACTTTCTGCACTTTGCGCTTTTCGTGCCCGCAAGTTGCGCATACTAAAGATACATCATGGAACGCTTCCTCAGCTACGTCTTAGCCCACCTCGTCGAACACCGCCAAGAACTGGCCGTGTATAAAGAGGTCATCGCCAATAAAACCGTCTTCCGCCTCAAGCTCAACCCGAGCGACGTAGGCCGCGTGGTCGGCAAAGGCGGCTCCACCATCGCCGCCATCCGCAACCTCCTCGGAGCAGCGGCTGCGAAGCATGGGGGGAAAGCGACGGTGGAGATCATCGAAGATGTGCGGCGGTGAAAGATTTAATAAATTCGTGAAATACACCTGAGGGCCACGACGCAGCCTCAGTGAATGATGTTTCTTCAAAGGCAACATTGTTTCTTTTGTAATCGCAATATCCCGAAGGATCAGGCGGGCTTTGACCATCCAGTGCATACTTGCAAAGGATTTTTATATAGTGTATAAATCGGCGCATTTTGAAAGGCGCTCTTGCAATTAGTTATGAACCTCGCGCGCGAAAAGAGTTGGAGCGAATGGCGGCAAGCCGGACTGAGCAAAGGCAGGTGATTGAACGAGTGCGGAATCATCTTGGGTGCTTAACTAGTAAGCGGGTAAAGGTCGTTGCCTAGGAGTGCCATACGCGTGCGAATACGGTAATCAAATGGCCGAGGCGATTTAGCGCGCAAGACTTGCAGGGCTTGCGGGATGCGCCTCGCCCTGAGGCCAAGCTTGTTTATGGCGAGGCTTTCCGCAGCAAGGTGCTGCGCCCAATGGGTATCCCATCTTTCAGAAAGAAGGAGACTACGAAGAACGCGAAGGACGCGAAGCAGTCATGGGCTTCTGTCTTTCCCATCTGCTCTTCGCGCTCTTCGTA
>JAYVQK010000288.1:0-3934 GCA_043757005.1 Verrucomicrobiaceae bacterium | reverse complement strand
CACGCGCCGTCGTCCCATCATTGAAAGTCAACGTCAACGTCCCCGCCTGCGCCGCCTCGGGCAGGGTAAAAGAAACCGTGATCGGGCTCTTCGTCACCGCGTTCGCCGCCGGAGCCGTGAGCGTCGGCACCTGCGTCGTAAAATCCACCGCACTAATCTGCTGAATAAAGCTGCTGCTGCTCGCATTATACCCACCCGCCACGCGCCCACGCGCCCGCAGCGCCATTGGCTCCGCGAGCGTCAGCCCCGTCACCTCCCAGCCCCCCGTCACCCGCGTCGCGCTGCCTCGCGAAGTCCAATTCACGCCGCCATCCGTGGACGTATCGAAAGTCACCTGCTGCACCTCCGGTGCCGCTCCGCTCCGCCCCCAAAACATCCGCGTTCCACTCGTCGCCCCGAGCGTCGTCGTCGCCAGATCATTCGCCAGCCGCGCCACGCCCACGCGCCCCGTCCCCGCGACCGAAGCGAACGAACCACCGAGCAAAATTTTCCCATCCGTCTGCAACGCCACCGCGTTCACAAAAGTATTTGGCCCCGTGCCCGCATTGAAAGTCCCCACCGCCTCCACCGAGCCATCCGTCCCACTCACTCGCGCGATAAAATTCCGCGCTAGCGCGTTCACCGTCGCAAAATTTCCAGCGAGCAAAACCTTCCCATCCGTCTGCAACGCCGCGCTATTCACCACCAAGTTCGCGCCAGTCCCAGTCAGGAAAGTCGTATCCACCGAGCCATCCGTATTCAGCCGCCCATAGCGCGTCCGAGACAGCGCATTGAGCGTGGTGAAATTCCCCACCACCACCAGCTTCCCATCCCCTTGCTGCACCACGCCCACCACCGTCACGTCCGCACCCGTGCCATTCGCCGTCGAGAACGCCGTGTCCACCGAGCCGTTCGCATTGAGCCGCGCGATGCGATTGCGCGTCACGCTATTCACCGTGAGGAAATCCCCCGCGATCACGATCTTTCCATCCGCCTGCACCATCACGCAACGCACCACCCCACCAGCACCCGTGCCGACCGCCGTGGTGAACGCCGTATCCACCGTCCCATCCGCGTTCAGCCGCACGATGCGATTATTCGTCACGCCATTAAACGTCGTGAACGCGCCCGCCACCAGGATCTTTCCGTCCGCCTGTATCGCCACGGAATTCACATCCGCCGCCGCTCCCGTGCCAGGGTTAAAAGTCGCCGTGGCCTCCACCGTGCCATCCGCATTGAGTCGAGCGATGCGGCTGCGCGCCTGAGAGTTCACCGTCGCAAACAAACCGCCGATCACGATCTTCCCATCCGGCTGCACCGCCACCGCATACACATCACTATTCGGCCCCATGCCGTTTGTAAAAGTATCCGCAGTCCCATCCACATTCAGCCGAGTGATACGCGTCTTCGCCACCCCACCCACCGCCGTGATCTGCCCAGCGATCAGGATCTTTCCATCTGCCTGCACCGCTGTGGCAAAGACCGTCCCCGTCACATTGGGATTAAAAGCAGCATCCAAAGTCCCCGCCACCTGCGCCCGTATCGGCAGTGCAAAGAGCAGAGAGAAAACGAGAGCAAGCGAGCGGGTGAAGAGTTTTGGTGAGCGCATAAATGAAGAGAATGGTGAGAGAGTGGACTGGAGTAAAAAAGTGAGCTTTCCAGCGTGCGGCAACGTGCCGGAGATTCCGATATTTGCCAGAAGTAAAACATGACAAAGCCGAACACTTTCCCCCAACGCGCACCTACTGTCGTGAACTCTACGCTTCGATAACGCCGTTCCGAGTTCGAAGTTTAGAGTTCAGAGTTCAAAGTTTAAAATCACCACCCTCCGTGCCATCCCCACACCCCTATGCCACCTTCCGGCCATGACTGCATTGCTCGAAGTCCCAGCCATCCGCCAGCGCGCCGCACGGCTCTCTGTCGCCGATTTCCACCGCCTCGGTGAAGGACTTCGAGCCGAACTACTCAACGGGATCCTCATCGAAAAAATGCCAAAGTCGCCACTGCAGCGCCTCATCACACGCCGCATTGTTCGTGCGCTAGAAACTCAGATCTCTCCCGAACTTGAAGTTTGGAAAGAAGACCCCCTCACCCTGCTCGACTCCGAGCCGGAGCCCGATGCAGCCGTCATCCGCAAGTCCCCAGACCAATATGCCACGAGCCATCCGACGACTGCCGAACTAGTTGTCGAAGTCGCCATCTCCTCCCTCGAAATAGACCGCATCAAAGCCCTCATCTACGCCGAAGCAGGCGTGAGCGAATACTGGATCGTCTGCCCCGAAGAAAAGCAGGTGGAAATCTACCGCCAACCCAGCCCCACCGGCTACGCCGAGCGCATCGTGCTCGCCGCCCCAGCCGTGCTCACCTGCACCGCGCTCCCCAGCGTCAGCGTGGATTTGGCCGCGCTCTTTGCGTAGCGCAATCAACGCCGCCGCTGATTCCCTCCACTCCCGCCGCCACCGCCACGATTTCCTCCCCCTCCGCGATTGCCGCCGCCGCCGCCGCCGCCGCCACGATTTCCACCACCACCGCTACCACCGCCGCCACCCCGGCGGCGTTCGTCTGGCTCACCCGCAGGGCGGGCAGGCGCGGCGGCGCTATAATCAAAACCCTCCGCACGTTTCCGCACGATGCCGCGACCGATGAAACGCTCCAGCGTGCGCAGCGGGCCGTGATCTTCCGGCGAGACAAAGCTGATCGCATCTCCCACCGCCTGCGCGCGCCCGGTGCGACCGATACGATGCACGTAGTCCTCCGAGTGCATCGGGAAATCGTAATTCACCACGTGCGAAATCCCGTCCACATCAATCCCCCGCGCCGCGATGTCCGTCGCCACAAGCACCCGCAACTTGCCACTCTTAAACTCCTGCAACGCCCGCATCCGCTGATTCTGCGAGCGGTTCGAGTGCAGCGTGCCAGTCGCGATCCCAGCACGCTCGAGCGACTTCGCGATTTTGTCCGCACCGTGTTTCGTGCGGCTAAAAACGAGCACCATATTCAGCGCACTGTCCTCGAAAAGATGTGTGAGCAACGGCGTCTTGAGATGCTTCGGCACTTCGTAAATGAACTGCGTCACCGTCTCCGCCGGATTCGAGCGGCGACCGATCTGCACAACCTTCGGCGAGTGCTGGAATTCGCGCGTCACATTCTCAATGTCCTTCGAAAGCGTGGCCGAAAAAAGCAACGTCTGCCGCTTTTGCGGAAGCGTCTTCACGATCTGGCGGATGGATGGGAGAAAGCCCATATCCAACATCCGATCCGCCTCATCCAGCACGAGGAAACTCAGCGCATTAAACGACACATGCCGCTGCCGCATGAGATCCTGTAAACGTCCCGGCGTAGCGATCACAATGTCCACCCCCTCGCGCAACGCCGCGATCTGCGGACGTTCGCTCACACCGCCATAAATGAGCGCGATACGCAGCGGCAAATGCTTGGCGTAAGCACGCACATTTTCCTCGATCTGCACGACCAGCTCCCGCGTCGGCGCAAGCACCAGAGCGCGAATCGGGCGCTGCCCCTCCTGCATCATCGCACCGAGCCGCGCGAGTAGTGGCAGGGTAAAAGCAGCCGTCTTCCCCGTGCCCGTCTGCGCAATCCCGATGAGGTCGTGCCCCGCGATAATCTCCGGGATGGCCGCAGCCTGAATGGGTGTGGGTTCTGTGTAACCAGCCTCTTGGATGGCTTTTAAAATATCGGCTCCAAGGCCGAGTGCGCGAAATGGCATAGCCCAGCATCCTGCCCACTCCCCGCCGCAATAGCACGATATTCCGCACGCCGAGCAGAACATTCATACAAAACGCCGCCAACCACACGCCCCCCACTGCCTCACAAATCCCCCACAACACAGAAAAAATTTTCCGGGCGCGCGGAAAGCGCGGGTTCGGGATTGCCCTCCCATGTCATATGTAATGCGAAGGCTTTTGGGGGCTTTAAAAAGAAAGCAAAAGGAGAT
>JAYVQK010000287.1:0-3945 GCA_043757005.1 Verrucomicrobiaceae bacterium | reverse complement strand
CCCGATCCATCGCGGCGATTACACGGACAAAATGGGCCGGACCTTCGGCCCTTGATCGTTCACACACATCCACCTTGGGCGTTGCCCAAGGCTGGTATAGAGCCAGGCCTTCGGCCCTCAATCGCGGCGTTCGGGCTAATCTCTAGCAGGCCCTCCGGGCCTCAGCAATTGAGCCGGAGGCTCAGCCCGAAATTAGCCGGTCGGCGTAAGCCACCGGACTTCGCCCCCCACAAAAACCAAGCCCCAGCGGGGCGACAGAACCGCCCCCGCCCCCGCAAACCCACCCCGCTATACGACCATGCCCCACCCAACGCAACACCCCCCAGTCGCATAACACAAACACACACCGCCCCACCCAACAGAGACAACCCGCAAACCAGCCCCGCCATCCACCAAAAGCCAGTCGTATAGCAAGAGCCCCCGCTATACCTGTCGCGTGAGGGCCCTAAGCCCTTTTACGCGACGACTGTAAAAAACTTCATAACAACCAAAGAAACTACTCGCCATCAAAACCCACCCCGCTATAAGACTAGCATGCGCGCGCAACCCACTCAAACCAACCACTCCGACAGAGAGAATCCGCATCTCTCCGAGCCTCCCGCTATACATTGGATGTTAGGCGCATAGCACGCGGCAACTCGTTCAAGGCGTTAAAATCTCCATATTACACATGAAATACACCTTTCGTGACTTCACACGCCACATAGAGCTTTTCGGGGCAGTGCGGTCCCTCACCAAGGCAAAAACCGATCCCGAATCCGATGCGGTCACCGATTTGACGACACTTGATCCATTTAAGGCCAAGAACTATCGGATCATGCACATGCTCACAGCAGACGGTTGCACCCGAGAGCAGGTGAGCTTTTATGGACCGAGGTTCTTCTGCATGCACACCTTCCTCGATCATCACAGCGACGAATTCTCGAAGGCAAGCTTTATCGTCATCGGAGACGGCACGAAATCCGTAGCGCCGATGAAGTTGTTTCGTGCTGTTCACGAGACATTCCGAGGCGACCCAATGCCCGATTTCAAATCGGTCACAGTCGATGCCGTCTCGGCCCTCGCCAACAGTTATCCCGCAGAATGGAAGCCAAGCGAATGCGCCTCCTGAGTAACAGAACGCGCAAATCCATCGAAATGAACGCTTCTTCCAAGATTCTGTTATTCCCATTCCGTCGAAAGTTTTTCACTTTTTCCTGTGCTAACCATGCGCCGCAGCGAACCGCTCCGTGCGTCACGGCACCTGCTTCCACCGCCGCCTTTCCGCCCACCATGCAGGTGCCGCGCCGCACTCTGCGGTCGCTGAGCTTGGGGTCGTTAGGCGTCTCCGAGCGTCTATTCTGAAAACACCAAATGAAGGCATCCACTTTCGGCACGCTCGTTATTCGCGGCAACGGAGTCGCGATGCTCATCGTCGCCACGAAAGCCGCTTTCGACCTCGCTTACGTTTATTGCACGCCAGCATATCACGCGCAGATTGCAGCGGCAGGTTCACCCCGCTACGCGCTCACCGCTATCGCATTCGAGTATGCCATCGCATTCCTCTTGTTTTGGTTCAGCCGCCGTCTCGGCGAGTTGTTATCACGCGGCCTTCCCAACTCATCGCACATCTCCAACGATGTTAGCTCAGACAACAACCCAAACGCCTAACCCCTATGAAAGTTGTCAAGGGTTGATGGGATAAAAGCTGGGTTTTTTGGTGTGTTTTACATTTTGATTTTTTAGTTGGTGGTTTTTGTGGGTCTTTGGAACGCTTCCGCTTCGGTGGATTGGGTTGAGTCTTCAACTTCCATTCTCCTATCCGTGCATGACTGCCTTTTTTAACCACCGCTTTGCGGTGTGGGCGTCAGCACAAGTTGACTGATGCGTCGGGTGAAGCGGAACGCGGCGCGGTGCAGCCGAGCGAAGCGAGACAGACAAGCGCAGCTTGCCCGTAGGATGAGGCGAAGCCGAATCAATCTATAGCGACGCACTTCCTTTAATGGAGTGCCAATCGGGACTGACAGATTATTGACGCGACCTTGGGTTAAAAACCCACGACTACCCTCGGGCAGCCGCTGCGCGGCAAAAAGCGGGGCTCCACTTTCAGCGAAGGGTAAGCCGTCCATTTTCCTCCTTCGGATGCTCCCCTCTGCTCGCTGGGATAAAATCTCCGACGCGCGTGCGCTTGACTCCCTGCGCGACTCCGCGCAAAACGCGCGCTCTTCACGCAACAACACACACAAACCAACACATACGATCATGCGTTTCGGCATCAATTCTTTCCTCTACGTTTCACCCTTCGTCACCGCGAGCACCAAGCTCTTTACTCAATTCAAAAAGTGGGGTTTCGAGACGGTCGAAATCCCGGTGGAAGATCCTTCCCACATTGATCCTGCTGCCGTGAAAGCCGCAGCCGCAAAGGCTGGCATCGCCATCGGTAGCCTCTGCGCGTGCATGGGGCCGGGGCGCGATTTTCGTGGCAGCGCGGCGGATCAAAAGGCGGGCGCGATTTACATCAAGAAGCTCATTGACCAAGCCGCCGCGATGGGTTGCCCGAAGATCATTGGCCCCATTTATTCCGTCGTGGGCAAGGCCGACGCCGTGGAGCCCGCCGAGCAGAAAAAGCAATTTGCCCTCGTGGTGAAGAACCTCAAGCCGCTGGCAAAATACGCCGAGCAAAAGGGCATCCTGCTTTGCATCGAGCCGCTGAATCGCTTTGAAACGGACTTCGTGAATACGTGTGACCAAGGGCTGAAGCTGGTGAAGGCCGTGGGTAGCAAAGCGGTGAAACTGCACCTCGATACCTTCCACATGAACATCGAGGAAAAGAACCAAGCCGCCTCGATCCTCAAGGCTGGCAAAGCCCTCGCGCACTTCCACGCCTGCGGCAGTGATCGTGGCACGCCGGGCGGTGACCATATTGATTGGCCGCCGATTGTGGCTGCGCTGAAAAAGATCGGCTACACCGGCGACATCGTGATCGAGAGCTTCACCACCGATGTAAAAGTCATCGCCCGCGCCGCCGCCATCTGGCGCAAGATCGAGCCAAATCGTAACGACATCGCGGTAAAGGGGCTCGCGAATTTGAAGCAGCTCTTTGGTAAAAAGTAAGCGCCGCAAGCGATAGAATATCTCACGCGCTCCTCGGTGCTCTCAGCATCGGGGAGCGCGTTTTTATTTCCGCGTGATGCGAACCTCGGGCCGATACATCACGCGCACGAGTAGGTCGCCGCGCCCACCTCTCGGCTTGGGCAGGCCCTCGCGTGCGATGCGCATGGTCTCGCCGCGCGCGATGCCGCTGGGGATTTCCACGCGGAGCTGTTTGCCCGTGGGGCCTTGCATCATCTCGGAGCCGCCATTCGTCGCGCGCTGCGCGGAGATGCGCAACTCGCAGCGCAGATCGGAACCGCTGGCTTTGAAGCGCGCGTTGGGCTGCACTTTCACTCGCACATTCACGTAGCCTCCGGCAAATGGCTCGTCGCGCGGAAGGCGGAATCGCTCGCCTGGCGCAGTGTCCGGCGGGACGACGAGTTCGTATGTTTCCGCGCCATGCGGATTGCCGGGGTCTTTCACCCGCACCTCCAGCGTCGTGCCGTGGAGGAAATCGCCGATTCGCAACATCACATCCTGCGCGATGTTTTTCTCGATCCTCGCTGCGCGCGCAGGCGGGGGAGGAACGTCTTCATTTTGCTCCAGCTCGCTGTCGTAAGCGCGGCGGCGGGCGGGATCTCTCAGTGTCTCATGCGCTTCATTCAGCGCCTGTGTGAGGGCCACGGCTTCGGGCGAGCCGCCATTCACATCCGGGTGGAGACGCTTCGCCAGCAGCCGATACGCCGTGCGGATCTGCGCAGTCGTGCAGCGGCGGTCGAGCCCGAGCGTGGCGTAGTGGTCGGTATCCATGTGGGGTTGATTAGAAACGCTCGCGGCGTCACTTCATCGGGCAGAGGAGGTCGCGCTCTTCGC
>JAYVQK010000286.1:0-4021 GCA_043757005.1 Verrucomicrobiaceae bacterium | reverse complement strand
GGAGTGCGGGGGCATGACCCCGCTCTGGAGGGGCCTTCGGGTGGGCACACGGTCGGAATGGCGAGCGACTGGCCCACCCGCTCGTTCCTCGCCCGCCAACGCGGGGTCTTGCCCCCGCACTCCAGATTGTGTCTCCCGAGTTTCCGGGAGTCCCCTTAAACCCGAACGCCGCTTTTGGAGGGCCGAAGGCTCGGATTTATGCCAGCCTTGGGCAACGCCCAAGGTAGATTGGCGTGAGCGAGCAAGGGCCGAAGGTCCGACCCATTTTGTCCGAGCAATCGCCGCGATGGATCGGGCCTTTGGCCCTTGGTTGCTCATCGTGTCCCGACCTAGGCCGTCGCTCGTTCCTCGCTTTGGCCTAGGCTGGCATAGAGCCGGGCCTTCGGCCCTCAATCGCGGCGTTCGGGTTAAAAAATGTATGGCGTGAGTTTTCGGGAGTCCCCTTGATTATGAAAAATGGTATTGCGCTCTAGTCGCGGAGCGTAGCGGAGGCTGCAAAAAAAAAGTGCCAAGGCTGTAAAAGAGCTTGTAGATGGCGGAATCCTTTCTATTTCTCGGCTCCATGAAATGTGCGCTGCTTTCTGGGATTGCGACCTGCTTGGCGCGGGGGCGCGGGGCATTGGGGGGAGGGGTGTTTTTTGTGGATTCCTCTGTCGGGAGCCTTGTTGCAGCGACGACAACGGGGCGACGTGTGACCCGGAGCCTCGTTGCAGCGACGACAACGGGGCGACGTGTGACCCGGAGCCTTGTTGTAGCGACGACAACAGGGCGACGTGTGGCCGGGAGCCTTGTTGTAGCGACGACGACGGGGCGACGTGTGGCCGGGAGCCTCGTTGTAGCGACGACAACGGGGCGACGTGTGGCCGGGAGCCTCGTTGTAGCGACGACGACGGGGCGATGGGTAGCCCGGAGCCTCGTTGTAGCGACGACGACAGGGCGATGGGTGGCCCGGAGCCTCGTTGTAGCGACGACGACGGGGCGATGGGTGGCCCGGAGCCTTGTTGCAGCGACGGCAAGGAAGGCAAAGCGGCCATGAAGACGATGCGCTGGGGCGACGGTTCGCGGTGGGGCAACCCAAATGCGCGCTGGGGCTCGCCCTCTTATATACTAGAGCCGGGCGACCCGGGCTACGTCATCCCCGCGCCGCCAATTGATGCTATTTCCAAAACTAAAACCAAACACAACACCATGAGCAGCAATGCAACACCTAGTAACCGACTCGTCCTCCTCCCACTCGCCCACAATATCTATAGCGGGCAACTCGCCAATGAGGTGAGCGTGGGCCTCGTCCGCCACGTCGCCACAAGGATGGACGTGGCTATTTTAAAAATCGAAGGCGACCCCGGTGCCGCTGCGGGGAGTGCGGCAAATAAGGGCAGCCAACTTGTTTGCCGGGAGTGTGTGGATGCGGCGGGCGCGGCGGAATTTGCCCTCAAAGAGCTGAGTGATGGGACGGTGAAGGATTGGCTCGATGGCTACCGCAAAATCATGGAAGGCATCCACGGCAAAAAGGCGAACGATGGCTGGGTGTCAGCGGGTCTCCCGGCGGACTCCACGGCGGTGCCGCGCAACCACGATGAGCGCCACACTTTACTCGCCGCCGCGCGGGCCTACCTCGCCGCGCACCCGACTTATGAGGCCGCGCTGCCGCAGGCCACGGGCCCGGCGCTGGCCATCACCGCTGCGCAGGCGCTCGTTTTACACACGGCGATGCAGGCGGCCAATACGCTCATCAACAGCACCTCCGCCGTGCAGGTGGTCACGAAAACGGCGCGCGATGGGGACGTGACGGGGCTTTTTAAAGAAGTCTCCGGCACCATCGGCGAAATCGGCGAATCGCTCGCGGATGACGACGCACGGTGGGAGGTCTTCGGGCTGAATATACCGGCGAATCCGAACGCGCCGCTGGGCGTTTCCGGCCTCACGGTGACGACTGCCGGGCCGGGCCGCGAGCTGGTGGCGTGGCCTTACGCGGTGCGCGCAGAGTATTACCGGCTCTTCCTCAAGCGCGTGGGTGTGGATGCCGAGGCGATCAATGTGGCCGACCCGAAAGACCTCGAAACCGTGCTAAAAGCACTGACCGCAGGCAGCACGATCGAGGTATATGTGGTGCCGATGAACGCCGGCGGAGCAGGCCCCGCCTCGCCCACGGTGACGAAGGTCGTGGGGGCGTAGGGCGGCGCAATTTCCCTCGCCCCTCCGGGGCTCTCTGCCCTCCCCGCAGGAACCGGTGGCTCGCGCCACCGGCTACTTTCCGGCTGTCCCTCCGGGACATGCGGGCGGGCGTGGCGATGTTTCGGGGCTGGGACGACGGGGCAATAGGAGGGCGTGGCGTGGCGTGCGCTTTTCCATCAACCATCACTCTTTCTCCGGCTGCTTTAGGGGACTCCCGAAAATCTAAACTCCCCTCACCCTGAGAAAGGCGACTTCGGTGGCTCCGTAGCTTTTTTGCCGGAGGCACTCCCAGGTGTCGCCGAGCGGGAGTTGTGCGCCGGGGAGGTGCTCTAGGATGAAAAGCCCGCCGGGGGTGAGTGTGCTGCGGAGACCGGGGCTGGTAAGTAGCTCGGGGGTGTAGTCGTGTTCGCCGGGGCGCTTGGCGTAGGGCGGGTCGGCGAGGACGATGTCGAAGCGAGCGGGGGTGGCTTGTTGGTTGAGCCAGCGGATGGCGCTGGTGGTCATGATTTCGCCGCCTCGGAGGCGGGTTTTTTCGAGGTTTTTGCGGATGCACTCGCAGGCCTCGCGGTCGCTCTCTACAAAGACGCAGGAGGCCGCGCCACGGCTGAGGGCCTCGATGCCGAGGCTGCCGGAGCCGGCGAAGAGATCGAGGATGTGGGCGCCGGGGAGGGACTCGGCAAGGCTATTAAAGATGGCCCCGCGCACGCGCTCCATGGTGGGGCGGAGTTCGCTTTTGGGGACGAGGAGCGGGAGGCTTCCGGCGGTGCCTGCGACGACTCTCATTGGGGTAAGGAATGGAACTCCGAACTCTGAACTTTGAACTCCGAACTCCGAAGAAACGGCAAATCTCCCGAACGAGGAACCATCGCCGAGGCAGGCGCGTTCGGAGTTCGGAGTTCGGAGTTCAGAGTTCGGAGTTCGGCTGTCATGGCTGTTCGGGTTTGCGTTTATTGGGCTTGGGCTCGGGCTTTTTAAAAGAGCCGCCGAGGGCATCCAGCGCGCTATCAATGAGGATCATTTTTTGCAGCCGCGAGTCTTTCGTGCCGGTGAGTTTTTCTTTCAGATTATTCTTCGGCTTGGCGAGTGTGCCGGTGATTTCAAAGGCGACGCCGCGACGCCCTTGCGCGTCGGGCGGGCCGAATTGGGGCTCGATGGCGGCGCGTTTGGCGACGAATTTCGCATCGGCCCAAAGTATGGCGTCGAGGGTGAGTTTATTTTCGATACGGGCGACTCCTTCCGCCGTGAGTGCGAGCGGTGGGGCGGTGATGGTGAGGGGGTGGATATTGATGCGGTCAAAGGCGAGCTGCACTTCGGCGTGGGCCTCGGGGATGCTGAAGTTTGCAGCTTCCTCGAATTGCAACACTGCGCCGAAATCACGCACCATTTCGATCTCGCGGCAGGTGCCGTTGCGGAGGGTGAGGGAGGCTTTGCCGACCCACGATTTGCGGGTGTCGGCTACGCCTTTCAGCTCCATGGTGGCGCTGAGGGTGCCGTCGAGATTGGGCGGTTTCCCGCCGGCATCCATCGCGGTGCGTGAGATGTCCACATCGGCTACATCGAGCTTGGCGCTGAAGGTGGGCCCTGTCTCGTCGTCCTTCGTTTTGTAGGAGCCATTGATCGTGCCGCCACCGATCTTGGCTTTGAGTTCGGTGATGTTTAGCCCCTTGTCTTTGTTGCTGAGAATGGCGGTGACATCCACGAGCACGCATTTGCCGTGGAGCACGAGGCTCTGGATGGCGACCCAGCCTTGCAGGCGGTCTTCGCGCACGTCGGCGAAGTCTGCGTTGAGCCCGCTGGCGCTGAGGTAGGGGAGGTGATCTTTATCGAGCAGCTCGGCGGTGCCTTC
>JAYVQK010000285.1:0-4031 GCA_043757005.1 Verrucomicrobiaceae bacterium | reverse complement strand
ATCACCACCGCCTCCGGCGTGTCGCGGAATTGGTCTATCAAATACGGGTCGTGCGATGTCGCGAGGATTTGCGTGCGTCCCTCTTTGGTGATCGTGCGCAGAAAATCCACGAGCTGCTCGTAGAGGCGCGGGTGCAGTCCGCGATCAATATCCTCCAGCAACAGCACAGGCGGCGGCGTCTCCAGATTGATGAGCGTGAGGATTGCCAAAATGAGTCGCGTGCCTTCCGAGACTTCCGAAAGCGGCACCGGCTCTTCAAGCCCAGTCTGCTCGACTTGGATCGCACGTTTCCCCGCCGCGATATTGTAAAAGCTCAACCTCTCGATCTCCGGCACACAACGCCGCAAGTCGGCCTCCACGCGGTCAAAGCGTTGCTTTTGCGCGCGAACGCCCGCGTTCCACGTATCCAACGTCCACGAAATCCCCGCGCCGTTCGGCTGGATGAAGGGCTTACCTTTGTCGCCTTCTGGCCCGCCGATGATTGTTGGGTCGAACTGTGTTAGGTGAAGCCGGGAAGTCAGTGGATCGGGCTTTAGTTCTACGGCGGGACTTTCAATCACTGGGCTTTTTAACCATTGAACCGTCGCTTCGAGCTTGGAAAAAGACTCTAGACCGGGTTGCCGAGTCGAACTCTTATAGCCGTTACTCCATAAAAGCTCCATCTCTGGTCGTGTTCCAGCGTTTGACTGATGGCTCATGCCTCTCCACCAGTCTCCCTCAAGTGTGTAATCTAAAGAATACTCCGCCACATCCCGCACCGCCCGCAACAGATTCGTCTTCCCCGCGTTATTCGCCCCCACGATGAGCGTGAAGGGGGAGAGACGGCAGCTCGCTTTTACGAACGAGCGGTAGTTCTCCAACGTGATTTCCGTGATGTGGCTCATGGCCACCCAATCTATTGCCGAGCACAGCAATGGCGACTCCAAACTCTCCCCTCAGCCGGGCGGCATGTATGGCCGACGCGCCCTACCCCTTCTTCCCCCACCACAGCGCCGCCCACTCCAGCTTCAGCCAGCGCCCGATCCCTTGGAAGAGCAGCCGCCCGCTCACACCCGGCTCCGGCGTGAAGCCACCCACCAGCAGCCGCCAGCCAGCGTTGCGCTGGCCATACAGACCGGCGGCGATCTTCTTGCGCGCCAGTGCCGATAGGCGGCGGTTGTAAAACGTGATCAGCCTTGCAGCGATGCGGCCCGCGCGGCCATCGAAGGGGAACGCGCCAAACATCGTCGCCGGGTTTTCATACACCTGCTTCACCGGGCCGAGATGATACGTCGCCACGTCCATCAGGAACGCCGCCGCCATCAGCTCCGCGTCCCCCAAGTAATAGTATTTGTCCCGGTAGATGCACTCGAACCAACTGCGGAAACAAAACGCAAAGCGCCTGTTATAGTCCGCCGTATCCACCACCTCCCCTGCACAAAGCCGCACCGCCATCGCCGCCACACTCTCCGCCGTGAACGCACAGAAATCCAACCCCGGACTATACAGCGGGTCTAGGAAACCCGCCGCATCCCCCACACACGCCCAGCCATCCCCCGCCGTCTGCGTCACCCGATACGGCAGTTGCGAAAACGCACGCTGATCTCCCTCCACCGCCTTCGCCTCGCCCAAAATCTCCCGCCCCACCGGATGCTCCCGGCAATGCGCCAACACCCGTTCCCCGATGCTCCCGCCCTCCGGCGCTTGGAAAAGCCGCGTATCATACACCAGCCCCACACTCACATCCCCCCCCCGCAGCGGGATGATCCACACCCACCAACCCAGCCCGCACAGATGATTCGTCGCCCACCCCCTCGCCGCCCGCGTCCCCTCCGCCCACGCCGGGAATTTCTCCCTCAGCCCCTGCCCATCCCAATCCTTCACCCCCGTGAACCGCGCCCACAGCGCATTCGTCGGGTGCTCCGGCATCGGTTCCAAAGTGCCCATCCTCCGCGCCAGCACCGCCGCCCGTCCGCTCGCATCCACCACCTGCCGAGCGCGCACCGACCGCACCTCCTCGCCCACCTGCACCGTCAGCACATTCTGCCCAAACCCGCCCAGCTCCATCCCCGTCACTTTGGCCGGCCTCCACAGCTCGCAACCCGCCGCCACCGCCACCGACAGCAAGTGCTCATCCAGCGTCGCCCGATCCACCTGAAAGCCCGGCAACCGCGAATTATACAGCGCCCCCAGCTCCACACACTCATCCAGCGCCTCCCGCCCATCCCGCGTGAACCACATCCGCAGCCCCTGCTTGGCGAGCTGATGATGCCCCAAATAATTCGTCACCCCCAGCACCCGAGTCAGGAAACACGAACTCACCTCCGTCGTGCTCTCCCCCACCTTCCTATCAAAAGCGACGCACTTCTCGATCACGAGCACCCGCAGCCCCGGCGCTTTCCTTTTCAGCAAAAGCCCCGTCGCCGCGCCCGAAAAAGCGCCCCCAATAATCACCACATCAAAAGCCAAATCCAACATCCTCCCCCATCCGTAGCCCCCTAGCCGCAGGTTGCCAAATCAACAGTGCAACTTTGTGGCGACACCTCCGAGACACCGAGCAAAACGAACGCACCCCGCCCATAAACGAAAAACCCAACTAAACTCTGAACTCTGAACTCTGAACTTCGAACTCCGAATTCTGAACGCCAAGGGCCGACTGTCTTAGCGGGGAGCGCCCACCTTTTCCCGCAGCGCCATCTCCACCGCTCCTGCCATGTCGCCGTCTTGCGCGAGGAGGTGGGCGGCTTTGCGCAGGAACCACGGCGGGGCGTCGGCGCGGGCGGCGGCTCCGGTGATGACGGTGCGGAGGGCGGCGGTTTCGCCTTTGGCTTGCAGGAATTGCGCGTAGTCCAGGGCGCGGCTGGGGTTTTCCGGGGAATTGCGCCACTGGCGCTCTAGCACTTCGCGGGTGTCGCCGGGGTGGGGCTCGGCGAGGGCGGGCTCGGGCATGGCGAGGCGGTAGATGGCCCATGCGTCGGCGTCGCGCTGCCAGCCGTGGAGCAGGCGCACCCAGGTGCGGTATTCCGCGCGGAGGCGGCCTCCGTGTTTGCCGGCCCAGCGGAGGAATTCGCCGGGCTGGGCCCAGCGCGCGGCGTAGAGGTAGAAGTCGCCGACCTCGGAATCCGTAAGGTCTTCGGCAAAGGCGCGCTCTTCCCACCAAAGATCAAAGAAGCCGCGCACGTCGTCGGGGGATTCGTGGATTTCCTCCACGAGGATGCGCGCATAGACGAGGGCGAGGCGCGGGTGGTGGGCGATGAATTGCGCCCAGAGGGAGCGCGCGGGGCGCATGTCGGCGGTGGCGCGCACGCCGTCGCGGAGGACTTCGTCGCGCTTCGTCCCGGCGCGCTCCACGGCATCCTGCCAAAGCGTGATGGCTGTGGCGGGCTCGCGCGCGCCGAGGGCTCGCGCCTGCTGCACGGGGAACCACCAGCCGCACGCAGCGAGCCGTCGCGCGATGGTGAAGTGCCAGAGCGCTTCGTCGCGCCGCCCCGCATCGAGCAGGCGTTCGCCGGTGTATTCATAAAGCCACGGATCAAGCGGGAAGGCGCGAAGGGTGGCCTGCCACTGCGCCAGCGTGGGCCGGGCTGCGGAGGGGTCGGGCGCGGCAGTGGGCTTTTCGATATTCAGGTAGATCGTGGGCGCGACGGTGGCCCAGCCGGGGACGAAGCCCACGAAGGGCAGCAGCCAAATCGCCAGCACGCCGAGCGGCACGAGTAGCACGCGCCGCGACCCATTTCCCACCACGGCAGACTCGCGCAATGGAAACGCCACGGCCAGCAACGCGAGCGCAAAGCCCGCCGTGGCCCAGCGGTGTGCAGGCACATCGAACACCGCGTGCGTGAGCAGCGCCACGGCCCCGGCCAGCGCACCCGCTGTGAGGAAGAAGCCGCTGCGGCGCTCCATCGCGAGGGGCATACTCTTTCGAACAAAAGCCGCGAGCCCGAGCGTGAGCAGCGCCAGCGGGAGGAGCCCCAGCTCGGTGAGCAGCAGCAGCCAACTGCTCTCCGGGTGCAGCACCGTTTTGCCGTCGAGGTCGGCATTTTGGTAAAGGG
>JAYVQK010000284.1:0-4033 GCA_043757005.1 Verrucomicrobiaceae bacterium | reverse complement strand
CACCATCCCCGCCACGCCCACGAAGGCCCGCTGCCAGCGGCTGCGGAAGGCCCAGGAGGAGGTCGTATCCACATACGGCAGCGGTGTGAAAATCATCATCATCACGCCCACCACATGCACCTCGCCGCCGAAGCGCCTGCACGCGCACGCATGGCCAAACTCATGCACCACTTTCGCCAGTAACGTCGCGCCGTAGAGCAGCAGTAGATTCGATGGCGAAAGGATGTCGTGCGTTTGCAGAGCAAGGTCGCTGGCGTGCTCGGCGACTACTTTCAACCCAGCCGCAATGACCACCAGCCAGAACAGCGCGCCGAGCGGGCTGATGATGCGGCGCAGTGCGGGCATCCACCGCTTGAGCAGCGCATCCGGGTCCCACAGTGGGAAGCGCGAATACATCACATTCAGCAGCTTCCCCTTCGTTTCCCGCTTCTGCTTTTTTTCATAACGCTCAAAGACTTTCGCGCTATCGGGCGGCAGGTCGGAGAGCAGGAGATTGCTGGCGTGCAGTTGGCCGAGCAGCTTCAGCACTTGATCCTGCCCCGGTGCGTCCTCCGGGTTGGCGGTCAGGTGCTCGTTCCAGATGGACTCGACCGTGCGCTCCAGCCGCAGCCGCGCGACGAATTCATAAGCCGCCGGACGCAGGCGGAAGAACTGATTATTAAACGGATCGTGCAGCACATAATACCGTTCGCCGCGAAAGAACTGCCGCCGCACCAGCACATGAGGGCGCAGTGCGAAATGATTCGTCGCGATGCGATACCACGACTCGCTGAAGGTAGAGTTTTCAGCAGCCATAAGAGAGAGCCGCTGTATGGAGTGGGACAGGTGCCTCGCCTGTCGGAGTGGGACAGGTGCCCCGCCTGTCCTTAGTGCCAACTCTTCGTGAGCGATGGACGGGCGGGGCGCCCATCCCACTCCGACAGGCGGGGCGCCTGTCCCACGGCACGCGGGGCGCGCGCTCACCTTGCTCGTTTGCAAAATACGCTCGCATAAAATCTACCACCAGAGATGCAGCCGCAGGTAGTCCACCGTGCGTTGAGTGAGCGCCCAGCCGGGGCTGCGGCGGCCAACGTCGAGCTGCGCCACACCGCTCATGCCGGGTCGCCACCACGCCTCTACATTGCCCAGGATTTGGCAGCGCACGGTGATGACGTTCATGCCTTCCTTCGCGTGCGCGGCGGGTTCGATCATTTGGATTCGCACGGGGAATTTCTGCTTCGGCATACTGGCAAAGGCGACCTCGCCCGTGCCGCCCACGCGCAGCTCGGGCACGTCGGATTCGGCGAGGAGACACTCGATGAAAAACTGATCCGTCCGCGCCACGCGGAAGAGCACGTCGCCCTGCCGCACGGGCGAGCCGATGCGCTTTTTCAAGTCGCCCTCCACCACGACGCCGTCGAATGGCGCGACGATTTTTGCCTGCGCGCGCCGCTGCCGAACGATCTCCAGCCGCGAGCGCGCTTGCTCGGCTTGCGCGTCGGCGATCCGCATATCTGCTAGCTTCTCGGCGGCTTTTGCCTTTTCCGCTTCACGGAGAAAACGGTCGCGGTCTGCGAGGGCACCGCCTTCTTCCGTCACGAGTTCTCGCGTATCGAGCTGCGCGAGCGTGTCGCCCTTTTTCACCTCCGCGCCGGCTTCGGCCTGCACTTCGTCGAGGTAACTATTGAAGGGCGCGGTGACGAAAGCCGTCTGCTCTGTGCGCAGGGAGAATGGCGCATCCACCCGATGTTGCACGTGCCCAAAGAGCAGCCAGCCGAACACCAAAACGCTAGCGAGCGCGATGCACTTTGCTCCCGTGTGCTGCGGGCCGAGCAGCTTGCCCAGCCGCTCGCGCCCAGCCGCCAGCCAGCGCGCGCCGAACCAACGGTCGTGCTTTTCCAAATCCACTAGCCGCCGGATCGCCATCTCTCCGCACAGCGCGAGCAGCCGCACCTCCACCTCGGCGAATGGTGCGCTGTTGCGCTCGCACGTGAGCACGGCCACGGGCTCGCCGTCCAGCCGCAGCGGGAGCGAGCAGAGGAACTTCACCTTTTGCTCCTCCGCAAATCGCGCGTGGTCGCGCACCACGAGCTGCTGATCTTCCGTCGCGGGCCACACCAGCGTCTCGTCTTGATCGAGCGACTCCTCCATCGCCGCCTCCAGCATTTGCACGGCCTCCATGCGCTTCTCGAAACGCTCCGTGTGGCTGATCGCCCGCAGGCGCACATACTCGCCACTCAGCCAGCCGAGGCTCGCGCGGTCGCACTGGTGGCGGGCGGCGAGTTCATTGCAAAAAGTCATGGCCACGGCGAGGAAGCGGCGGTGTGCATTGAGCTGCGCGCCGAGATCCAGCACGGAGGCAAAGTGCGACACGGCGATCTCCGAGCGGCTCACCTCCAGCCGTAGCCGATACAGCGCGGGCACGTGCGCTAGCAGTCGCAGGCGATCCATCGCCTCCTCCGCCGCAGCGGTGACACAAAAGACCGCCACCCACTTCTCCTCCTGCTCGCCTTGCAAGCGCAGCGCCAGCAGCCATGCGCCTTCGTGCCAGAGCTGCGACACCGCGCCTTGCGCAAAACAGGGCGCGGACAGCGCGAGCGCAGCCTCCAGAAAGGGGCGCGCATTTTCCTCCCCGAGCAGATTCGCGGGCCACGCGAGCGCCGCCTTCCACTCCGGCTCGCCTTGCAAAAGGAGCGCCACTTTCGCCCCCGAGACCTCCGCCAAGAGCGCGAGGCACGCCGTCCAAAACGCGCGCTGCGAACCGTCGAACTCACAAAGCTCCTCCAGCCGCGAAGCCGCTTGCGCAAAGCGTTGGGTGTTTCTTACCTCGGCGGGCATGGTGGTGTTTTCCTCATTTTTGGCAGCACTCAGCGAATGTGGCGGGGTGAAAAAGCGGTGTCGAACGCAATCTGCCACGAGCTGTGTGTGGGCGTTTCTTCCGTGCTTTCCGTATGGCCCGTGGGCTACACCATCGCCTTTCAAAATGGACCCAACTCCACCATCTCAGCCTCCGCGCCGCCGTCGCGGGGGGCGCGGCATCTCGCGGCGCGACTTGTTTCCGGTAGCAGTCTTTGCGGCGTTGGCGGTGCTAGCTCCGTTGCTCTTTGGCGGGGTGGATCGCGTGGTGCAGCTTCTTTTGCTCGCGCTGTTGGTGCTCGGGCTTTGGCTGCGCCCGGCTGTGTGGGTGCCGCTTTCGGGGCGGGGGAAAATGTTCTTCGCAGTGTTTGTCGCGCTCGTCGTGGGGAAGGAGTTTGTGCCGTGGCAGCTCTTCGGCGGCACGCTTTGGCGGAGCGAGATGCTGGGGCTGAAGGTGCCGCTTCCATGGACGCATCACCCGGAGCCTGCACGGCTGCTCGATGGGCTTTTTGCGGCGGTTCTGGCGGCGGTGTGGTTCCTGTGGGCGCGCACGCTTGCGGCGGGACGCACGCGGCGGGTGTGGATGGCGTGGTGCCTCGCGGGAGCTGGCGGGATCTTAGCGGCGGTGTGTTTCACCATGAGGCCGGACCCCGCTTTCCCGCACGCTATCTTCGGTGTGCGCTACACGGAGGGGTGGATCGGCTGGGGCACTTTTCCGAACCGCAACCACACCGCTTCCTTCCTCGCCATGGCCGCGCTGTGCTCGCTCGGCTGCACGCTGTGGGCTGTCGCGAAGCGCAAAATGCCGGGCATCACGCTCGGTGCGCTCTGCACGTTGCTCACGCTCGCGGCGTTGCTCACCAGCAAGTCGCGCGGGGGGCTCGTGGCGTTTGTGGCGGGGCTGCTGGTGCTGCTGGCGCTGGTCGTTTGGCGCTACCGGGATCGCCGTGCGCTGGTCATTGCGGGCGTGAGTTTGCTTGTGGTGTTGGCGACGGTCGCGGTCTTTGGCGGCAAGCTCATCGAGCGATTCAGCTCCCACGAGGGCGGCACCGTCTCGAACGAAACGCGCGTGCTGGTGTGGCGCGAGACGGCGCGGATGTGGCGCGATGCGCCGCTCTTTGGCCACGGCATTGAGAGCTTCACCCAGCTCTTCCCCCTTTACCAAAATGCCGACCTAGACGGCAAAACGGTGCTGCAC
>JAYVQK010000283.1:0-4097 GCA_043757005.1 Verrucomicrobiaceae bacterium | reverse complement strand
GGAAACAACGACCAAAACTACCTCGTCCTCCGCACAAACAGCATGGTCAACGCAACCAGCGGATTTACGGTCACCATGACTTTCAACTACGCGAGGGGCGTGTATGCAAACTTCACGATTCTGGATCTTGATCGCGATAACTCGACCGGCAACCAATACATAGACCGCATCGAAGCCATCAGCGCGCAAGCTGCTGCTGGCGGCACCGTCCCACTCACTGTCGTCAGCGGCAATACCGCTCAAACCTCCGTCACAGGCAGCGGCACACTCGCCGCACAAGCCGACGGCACAGGTGGTGCCACCGGCATCACGGATCATTCCGGGGATGTCTCCCTCGATACGAACGGTAAAAAAGTCACCAGCCTCACCTTCAAATGGTCCAACCCTGGGCCAAGGTTCGACATTCAACTCATCGCCCTCAGCAATATTGTCTTCTTCACCACCCCCGAAGTCGGCAGCAGCCTCGGCGCCCTCGGCTCCTGCGCCGCCCTCGCCGCCTTCACCCGTCGTCGGCGACAAGTAGTGGTTTAGTAAAATGGCTGACCCAGCGAGCGGCACAGCGGCTCCCGAGCCAAGAAAACACCGCCGCATCTTCTGGCTCGCTCTGCTCCTCGCCCTCATTGCCCTTTCATTCTTAATGTGGCCCGCCTTCCTCCGCTGGGAGCACCGCCGCACCCTCGCCGCCGCCACCGCATTCTTTCAAAGCGGCGACCTTCGCAGCGCCATTCTCGCCGCCCGCCACGCCATCGCCCTCCAGCCTAGCGACCCCCGCGCACCCACCCTCCTCGCCGCCATCGCCACCCGCACCGGCTCCCCCGAAGCCCTCCTCTGGCACCAACGCGCCGCCGATCTACAACCCGGCAAAGCCGAGCCACTCCTCGCCCTCGCCCAAGCCGCACTCACCGCCCGCGAACCCATCACCGCCGCACAAGCCCTCGCCCGACTCGCCCCCGCCGACCGCGAGACCGCCGCCGCCCACAGCCTCTTCGGCACCATCGCACTCATGGGAAAAGACTGGCCCACTGCGGAAGAACACCTCACCGCCGCTGCACGCCTTGCCCCCGCCGACCCCGCATCCATCCTCAATCTCGCCACCCTCCACCTCCGCGACCCACACAGCCCCCAAGCCGAAATCGCCCGCGCCGAACTCCAGAAAATTCACACCCTCGACTCCGCCCGCATCCTCCTCAGCGACGCCCGCGCCCGCTCCGATACCACCGCCGCCCTCACACTCGCCACCCAGCTCCACGACGCCCCCGGCACCACCCCCGACGACCACCTCCGCCTCCTCGAAGAACTCCAAATTTCCAAATCCCCCGCCCTCAACGCACTCCTCGCCCGCGACCAGACCACCGCCGCCAAAGACCCCGCCCACATCGCCACCCTCGCCCGCTGGATGACCCAGCACGGCCTCGCCACCCCCGCCGCTGCTTGGCTCGACCAGCTTTCCCCCGCCCTCCGCATACAACCCATCCTCCTCCTCCTCCGCACCCAAAGCGCCGCCGCCGCCCGCGACTGGGCCACCCTCCGCAAACTCACCGCCGACGATACCGCCGACTGGCAAGCCCTCGACTTCCTCCGCTTCGCCTACGCCGCCCGCGCCGCCGTAGAGCTTGCCGACGGGCGACGCGGCCCCGATTTCCCCGCCCGCTGGGAGCGCGCCCTCTACTCCACCGCCGGCAACCCCGCCGCCCTCGCCATGCTCGCCAGCACCGTGCAAACATGGGGCTGGCGCACCGAGGCCGCCGACCTCTGGTGGCAACTCGCCCGCCTCCCCGCAGGCTCCCGCCCCGCACTGGCACAGCTCTGGCGGCTCGCTGGCGAAATGAAAGACACCCCCCTCCTCCTCCGCGCCGCCCGCCGCATCGCCGAACTAGAACCCACCAATCTCGCCGCCCAAAACAACCTCGCCTACTTCCTCCTCCTCCTCGGCCAAGACCTCCCGCAAGCCCACGCCCTCGCCGCCAAAAACCTCGCCCTCGCCCCCAATTCCCCCGGCCTTCGCACCACCACCCTCCTCTCCCTCTCCCTGCAAAATCGCCACCCCGAAGCCCTCGCACTCCTCGCCGGATTGCCGCCCGAAATGCTGAAAGACCCCGCCGTCAGCGCCAGCGCCGGAGCCGCCCTCGCCGCTGCTGGCCAGCCTGAAAAAGCCCGCCCTTTCCTCGAAGCCGCCCGAGCCTCCGCCGACCTCCTCCCCGAAGAACGCGCATTGGTAGAGCGCGCGCGACAGCCGTGAGGCAGACACCAAACGCCATGGAAGCTGATCGAATTTTAACTCTGAACTCTGAACTCCGAACTCTGAACTCCGAACGTCGCTACATCCGCAGTCGTCAGCCTTCGAAGTTCAGAGTTCAGAGTTCAGAGTTCAGAGTTCCACACCTCCCCCTCGCCCGTTGCCCTTGCAACAAACACTAAAGCGATGCCCGCGAAGAAAAACATCGCCGCCGCCTTTGCCTGGCTCTGGGCCGCCCGCCACCTCAGCACCGAGTGGCGCGTGAACGAGCAATATCACTACGCCTGGGGCGTCTTCCCCCTCGCCCTCTGGATGTGCTCCTGGCGTCCCCTCGCTTATGGCGAAAAGCGACCGCGCCTCGCGCACGGCATCGCCACCCTGGCCGTGTTCACCTTCCTCCTCGGCGAGCTACTGCGCTGGCACGACCCGCTTTGGCGGCTCACCGGCGGGCTCCTTTTTGGCGGAGCCGCCGCCTTCACCGCCGCTACACTGCTCGCGCGCGGAGGCTGGCTGGCGCTGCGTTCGCGGCTCTTCCCGCTAACCTTCGCGGCGACGGCCCTGCCGTGGCCCGTGCCGCTGGAGCTCACCGTCACCCAGCGCCTCCTCCACCTCGTCTCCACCGGCGCGACCACCTGTGCCAATCTCCTCGGCACCGCCGCCACCCAGCGCGGCAACATCATCGAAGTGCGCGGCGGCCTCGTCGGCATCGAGGCCGCGTGCAGCGGCGTGCAAAGCCTCCAAGCCAGCCTCATGGCCGCCCTCTTCTTCGGCGAATTCCTCGCCCTCCCCACCGCCCGCCGCCTCGCCCTCCTCGCCATCGGCGCAGCCTGCGCGCTCGCTATCAATTTCGCCCGCGTGCTCGCCCTCACCCTCCTCACCGCCGCCCACGGCGAAGCCGCCGCGCTCGCCCACCACGACACCATCGGCCTTGCTGCTACGCTTGCGACTTTCCTGCTCCTCTATGTCGCGGGCCGAGTGCTGGCCCGAGTTCAAAACGCGCCGCTGCAAACTTCGAACTCTGAACTTCGAACTCCGAACTCCGAACCTTGCCCCGTTCGAAGTTCAGAGTTCAGAGTTCAGAGTTCAGAGTTAAAAACCGCATCCCTAGCCCTTCTCCTCACCCCACTCTTGGTCTGGCTCTGGTTCACCCTCAGCGCAGAAAAAAGCACACACCCGAGCACCCCACGCTGGCAGCCCGCCCTCACGCAAATCTCCCCCGGCTGGCAAGCCATCACTTTTCCCCCCGGCCCCCGCGAAGCCGCCCTCCTCCGCTACACGCGCCGCGAAGGTCTGCGCCTCCTCAGCCCCAGCGGACAGCCCGCATGGCTCGTCCACTTCTGGTGGGAGCCAGAGAATTCCCTGCCCGGCCCTGCCTTTACCCACACCCCCGCACTCTGCCTCCCGTGGGCGGGCTGGGCTCCGCGCGGCCCCGCCGAGCCCATCACGCTGCACATCGCGGGCAGCGATTTCCCCGCGCTCGCCGCCCGCTTTGAGCAAGAAGGCGTCGCACTCTGTGCCATCCAAATCCTCTCCGCCGCCGGCCAAATCCAAACGCCAGAAACCGACCCCGCCCGCCTCGGAGCCCGCTTCCCCCGCCTCACCCAACTCTGGCGCGCACCCCGCCGCCAAGTAGATGAAGAGCTCCTCCTCTACCTCCCCCCCGGCCCCGATCCCGCCCACCCCTACGCCGAAGCCGAAGCCGCCCTAGCCGCCGCGCTAGGGAAATAGCGAAGCCTGACTGTTCGCTTCCTCCGGTTCATCGCTGTGAAGTATTTAATACCAACTTTTGAAATTAAAACGACACCACGAAACAGGAGCGGTTTGTATGGACGGAGCGCGCGCGTCCCGCGTGCTGCGTTGG
>JAYVQK010000282.1:0-4114 GCA_043757005.1 Verrucomicrobiaceae bacterium | reverse complement strand
TCTTTTCACGCTTCGAGAAACTCGATGTCATGCTCATCGGTTTCATTCACTTTGTCCTCATTGTCGAGGCTCTTCGATAGTGTGAACACGCCCTAGGCCGAAGCCCGCGTCTTCGGCTGGCAAATCTACGACTTCAAATTTCACAAACGTATTGATCGGGATCATCGCGGTCTGCGCACTGGTGGCGAGTTTGCGGCGGGTGGCGATGAAATCCGTGGGGCTCCAATAGATCTGATCGTCATGCGGGAACCGATGCCGAGCCATGCCGACGTGCAGATCTTTTCGAATCTCGAAATGGAGGTGCGCATCGTAGAGCCCACCGCCTGTGCCGATGGTGCCGATCTGCTGCCCGCGTCGCACGTGCTGGCCGTAGCGGGTGAGGATTTGATCGAGGTGGCCGTAGAGCGAATCCGCGAATTTGCGCACGCCGCCCTCTTCATAGACGTGGCGGATGATGACGACATTGCCCCAGCCGTGGTGGAAGTTTTCGGCAAAGACGACTGCGCCATTTGCGCAAGCATACACGGGCGCTCCGAGGTCGCTATCGCCGCCTGCCTTGCCGTTCCAATCTTCACCGAGATGCCCATTCGGGCGGTAGCCGCGGGCCTTGTAGTAACCCTCGGCGTTGGGCTTGCCCACGGGGAAGTCGAACCCATCCGCCATGAGCGTGGGCGCCATCTGATCCACAGCAAAAACTGGGAGCGTGAAGAGGACTAGGGTGAGCAAAAAGACTCGCATCGAGAGAGGCGAAAGTAGCGGCCCCGCGTGCGGGGCAAAGCCCTATTCGATCACTGCCGCAAACTGCAAGACCAGCAGCAACACGGCGAAAGCGACACGATACCAGCCGAAGCCCGTGAAGGTGTGCGTGCGCACGTAGCCGAGGAGCCAGCGCACGGCAAAGACCGAGGCCACGGATGCGACGACCGATGCCACGATCAAGACGCCCCACTGCATCGGCACCACTTCTTTTAGACCGCCGCCGAATTCTATGATCGCGCCTTTCGCCTTGATGGATTCTAGCAATTTCAGCGCGCCTGCCGCGCAGAGCGTGGGCACGCCGAGGAGGAAGGAAAACTCCGTGGCTGGCCCGCGACCAAGGCCGAGCACGAGGGCCACGAGGATGGTCGCTCCCGAGCGCGAGGTGCCGGGGAATGCGACGGCCAAAAGCTGCGCTGCACCGATTGCGAGCGCCAACGTCCACGTGACTTCCGAGCTGCCCGTGCGCCCGCGCAGCATCCGCTCTACGGCGATAAAAAGCACACCGCCGATGAGCAACGCGAGCGCCACGGGGCGGACGCTCTCAGGCAAACGGAGGCCGAGCTTTTTCATCAAAAGACCACCCACCGCTGTGAGCAAAAATGCAGCGAGGAGCTTTAAGAAATATCCCTTCACCGCAGGCTCCCGCCAGCGACTGAGCGTGGCCAGGCGATCTTTAAAAAGAGGTAGCGCGGCGAGCACTGCGCCGCACTGGATGACGACGTTAAAAACCTCGGTGCGAAAGAACGAATGAGCATCCAGCCGTAGCAAATGCTCCGCGACGAGGAGGTGCCCGGTGGAGGAGACGGGGATGAATTCTGTGATGCCCTCGACGAGGCCGAGGATGAGCGCGATCAGCCAGGCGGACATTTAGACGGCCTTGGCTCCGTGCTCTTCAGTGCGGATGCGGATGGCTTCGTCTATACTCGATACGAAGATTTTTCCGTCGCCGATCTTGCCCGTTTTCGCCGCCGCGATGATCGCTTTCACTGCCTGCTCCACGCGTTCGTCTGGCAGGACGATTTCAAATTTCACCTTTGGCAAAAAGTCCACCGTGTATTCGCTGCCGCGATAGATCTCCGTGTGTCCCTTCTGCCGCCCAAAGCCTTTCACCTCCGTGATCGTCATGCCCTCGACGCCGATCTCAGTCAGCGCCTCTTTCACGTCTTCAAGTTTGAATGGTTTGATGATGGCCTCGATATTTTTCATGCAGTTGTAGCTACTCGCCCGCCTGTGAAAGGCAAGCGTGGTCGTTGCTGGATACAACGATACGACGAGGCTTGCGAAGACTCGCGGGCTCGGCACTGTCGGCGGATGCGCTCGCTATTGCTCACCATTTTCCTCACCACCACACTGCTCGCCGAAGAGGCTCCAAAGCCGCCGGAGCCGCTCTACGAGACGCGCGCGGCGCATGATCCAAATGGGATCGGGAAGTTTTTCCAAGGGCGAGAGATCGCTCATGTGATGGGGCACCAGGCGGCGGGTTGGCTGGAGCGACCCGAGCGGGAAGGCGAGGAGCGCACGGATTTGCTCGTGGAGGCGCTGGGCTTAAAGGCGGGGATGAACGCTGCCGACATCGGGTGCGGCACGGGCTATCTTTCTGAGCGGATGGCGCGGCGCATCCTGCCCGGCGGCGTGGTGTATGGCGTGGACATCCAGCAAGAAATGCTCGATCTGCTCCAGCGCAAGGTGCACCTCAAGGGCATCGAAAATGTGAAGCCGATCCTCGGCGCGGAGGCCGACCCGAAGCTGCCACCGGAGAGCTGCGATATGATGGTGATGGTGGACGTGTATCACGAGTTCGAGTTCCCCTACGAGATGCTGGGGAAAATGGTCGCGGCGCTGAAGCATGGCGGGCGCTTGATCTTCGTGGAGTTTCGCGGGGAAGACCCGGAGGTGCCCATCAAGCTCGTCCACAAGATGACCGAGGCGCAGGTGAAAAAAGAAGTCGCCCTGCACGGCGAGCTGGAGTGGGTGGAGACGAAAAAGGAACTGCCCCAGCAGCACATCATCGTCTTCCGGCGGAAGTAAAAGCCTTACGGTTTCAGCGCGCGGACTCGGAGGTAGCGAGGAGCGGTTCCTTTCACCACGCTGTCGCGGATAGTGAGTTATTCGATGCCGCCATCGCGGCGATTACCGGGACCAATGGGGCCGGGCCTTCGGCCATCAAAAGCGGCGTTCGGGTTTAATCGCTTCGAGTCGTCTGGTTTTCAACTTAAGTTAGCTTTGGAGTGTCTGCGCTACGTGGGCTACGGGGAGTTGGGTGAGGTCGTTGTTTTCTGCTCGGAGGGTGCGGATGTGGGGGCCTAGGGGGGCCCAGATGGCGGGGTCGGTGGGGCCAAAGAGGAGGGTGCAGGGGGTGCCGACGGCGGCGGCTAGGTGGGAGATGCCGGTGTCGTGGCCGAGGTAGTGGGTGCTGCGGGTGAGGAGGGCGGCTAGGGTGGAGAGGGGGAGGCTGTGGGCGGTGAGGGCTCCGGGGAGGGGGAAGAGGGTATCCGCCTCACCGCCGATGAGGAGGAGGCGGTGGCCCTGCTGGGTGAGTTGCTGGGCGAGGGTGCGCCAGTTTTCGAGGGGCCAGTTTTTGCGGGGACTGCCGCTGCCGGGGTGGAGGGCGAGATAGCCGTCGCAGGCGTCGTTGGTATGGAGCCAGGCTTGGGCGGCTTCTTGGGCGGTGGCGTCGGGGAGGAGGTGGGCGGTGGGGTCTTCGAGGTAGAGGGCGAGGCGCGCGAGGCCGCTGGCGAGTTGGGCGCTGGCGTGGTGGTGGTCGGTGATTTTGGTGTAGGCGGAGAGGTAGTGTTTTACGCCGGCACGTTTCACGTTGGTCTCGAAGATAAGGTCGGGGTCGTAGAGCCAACTGACGATTTGCTGGAAGCTGGCGAAGTAGGCGCAGAGCTCGGGGGAGAGATTACCGTTGCGGGCAAAGAATCCGGCGAGGGGGCCGTGCTCGATGTTTTGCACGGAGTCGGCGTAGTTGGCCCCGCTGCCGGGGGAACCGCGAAGGGCGAGTTCGGCGATGTGGCGGTAGCCAAGGATCTCAATGTGGCAGTGGGCGAAGGTCTCGCGGAGGAGCCGCAGTGCGGGGAGTGTGAGGATGAAATCCCCAATCGCGCCACCGCGTAAGACGAGGATGCGAGGTTTATTTTTAGCCACGGATGGAGACGGATAAAACACGGATGCGTGCGGGACTCATACGATCTCCAAGAACTAAACAGCCCGTGGAAACCGCTGGCGGAGCCCAAGGAGCGGCGACATTCCTGTCGCTGTCCCCTCAAACGCGCGAAGAGCCCAATCAGATTCGCACGGCTCTCGGAGTTTGCGCGGTGCTCGATAGTTGAGCGCTTCGCGCGTTGGGGGGACA
>JAYVQK010000281.1:0-4149 GCA_043757005.1 Verrucomicrobiaceae bacterium | reverse complement strand
ACAACACGCGAGGCGCGTGCGCTACCCGCGCTTTAACAAGTCGCGCGGCCTCCGTTATTTCGCAGCCTCGGGCTCGAAGTAAGGGCGGGAGATTTTCTCGATGCGCGTGTCGGCTTTCTGTGGCGCCACGCTGGTAAATTCCACATCCACTTTGATGAGCGGGCAACGGATCATCACGAAGCGTTGGCTCTTGCCAGTGGTGCTCGCCCCGTCGTGGCGGAAGTGCTGGGCGAGCGTGGCGTAGCTGTCGCCAGAGTGCAGGCTGCTGGCCTCCTGCCAGCGCGTTTGCAGGTATTCGCGCGTGGTGGAAAAAGTGGCGGCTTCTTCGCTGGTGAGCATCACTTGGCCGAGGTCGCCGGGCAGCGTCATCGGCTCGGCAGGCTTTGTGGAGGCCAGTTGCGTGGCGACGACGGTGTGCGCGCCACTCGTGGATGCGGGCCGTTTCCCGATGCTGGCACCGCGCCGGATTTCAGCGATGGGGTCTGCATTATCCGGTGCGCTGGCGACGGTCGCCGGCATGGCGGGGACGCCTTGGAGCTTGCTCGGCACGTCGCTGGCGCTGGGGCTAGAAGTGGCGACGCGTTGTGTCCTGGCAGCATCTATTTTTGCCACGAGCGAGTGGCGCTCGGCGGAGGCGGCATTGGCGGGGGCCGTCACGTCGGGTTCGCCAGCGTTGGCATCGCTAATGTCTTTGCCGACTTGCCCGATCTGCACGGAAATCTCGTTCGCATTTTTCGCGACGCTATTCTCCTGCCCGCTGTGGGCAGGCCCATAGAGCCGGGAGGTAATGGCATAGGCACCGAAGCCACAGATCACACAAGCCGCCGCCGCTTGCCAGAACCCAGCGCGCTGCCAGAGGGCTGGGTGGAGGATGATCTTGCGCTCCAAATCGCCCGCCTGATTCACCGCGAGCGCAGCGCGGAAGATGGCCTCGCGATGCCGCGAGGTGAGCCCTTCGGCGGGCTCGGCGTGGAGTGTGTTGCGGAGGACTCCGGCAAACTCTTTGGTGCGGGCGACTTCGTCGGAGGCAGCGCGCTCGGTTTGCAGGAATCGTTCGATTTCCACCCGCTCGCTGGCAGGCAGTTCATCGAGCGCAAAGGCGGTGATGCGTGGGTCGTCGAGGCTCATAATTTTTGGCGGTTGCGGAGTGGTAGGGAGTCGAGTGGTGTTTCCTCTAAAAGAGTGCGTAGTTTTTTCAAAGCAACGTGCAGGAGGAAGCCGACATTCGTGACGGTGAGGCCCGTGACGTCGGCGATTTCTTTGTAGCTGAGATCGTTTTGGAATTTCAGCCGCACGACTTCGCGCTGATTGGCTGAGAGCGCGTCGAGCAGCCCTAGTAAAGAGTCTGCGGAGTCTCGCGCCGCCAGCTCTTCATCCGGCGAAGGCGCTTCGCTGGGCCGCTCCTCGGGCATCGGCATGGACACGATGCGGCTGTATTTCCGCACATGATCGAGGGCGCGATTGCGGGTGACGGTGAAGAGCCACGCCTCGACGTGTCGGGCGTCCGACGGATCGAGCGAAGTGTGCAGTGGCGCTGGTTTGAGCGCCTCGGCATCGTCGGTAATGGCTTGTGCGGTTTGCATGGCAGTTTCGTCTTCGCCATCCTCCTGCTCGCTAGTTTTGCGGACATACCGGATGAAGGTATCCTGCACCACATCGCGGGCTGATTCTAAATCGCCGACAATGCTCTGGGCATATCGGACGAGTGGCCGTTCGTAACGGTCTAACAGCCCGCGGATGTCGCTTGCGGGTAATGGCGTCATGACGTTCTACAGGGCATACGCAGTGAGTTTATGAGTTCTTAGAATGTGGGACATTTTTTGTTAGAAAAGCGCATCCTCTGAATCGCGCGCGACACAACTAACGCGCTTAATCAATCGGTTCATGCGGGTCTTGCTCCGCTTTTGCCTGTCTGCGAGCCGCGCGGCGCTCCAAGAGCCAGACGAGCCAGATACTCATTTCGTAGAGCCCGGCGATGGGCAGGGCAAAGACCACAAGCATGAAAATATCCGGCGTCGGCGAGATGACCCCGGCCAGCACGAGCGCGCCCGCGTAGCCATACATCCGCGTGCCCTTCATCCAGTCGTAGGAGATCACGCCGACGGCGGCGAGCGTGAGCATGACTACGGGCAGCTCGCATAGCAGGCCCACGGCGATCATCAGGTGCGTCACGAAGCCGTAGTATTCCCGGATCGTCCAGCTCGGGCGGGCAAATGCGGACGCATCCTCGTGCAGCCAGCGCAGCGTCGCGGGCAGCACGTAGAGGAAGCAGAGCACGACGCCCGAGAGGAAAAGCCCGAACCCCACGCCGACCGCTGGCATCACGTAGCGTTTCTCTTTGAGCGTGAGCGCGGGGAGGATGAACTCGGCTAGGAAGTAAAAGAGGATGGGGAAAGCCACGACGATGCCGGTGTAAAACGACAGCGTGAACGACATGGTGACGGACTCCACAGGCGAGGTCGTGATGAGCGCGCTGTGGATGTCGCCGACGACGGATGCGAGCGGTTTCGAGAGCATCGCGGCGATGTCTTTGCGAAAGGCAAACGCGCCGAGCATCGTCGAGACGAGCGTGACGATCATCTTCATCAGCGTCCACCGCAGATCCTCCAAATGATCGAGGAACGGCTTCACCGCGTCACCATGCGACGAATCGCGCATCTTAAAAAGCTTCTTGAGCAGAAACATGAGTCGCGCAAGATGCGAGAGAGAGCGGCGCGTGGGAAGTGGAATCCGCCGTGGTTTCATCCCCGTGTTGCCAAAGCGCGCGGCGTTCTCGAAAGTGCGCGCATGACTTTGACAGAACAAATCCACGACTTCGGACGCCGCGCCCGCGCCGCCGCTCGCGAGCTACGCCAGTGCTCGGCGGAGCAAAAAAATGCAGGTCTGCGCGCCATGTCGGAGGAACTCGTGGTGGCGCAAGACTCCATCCTTTCCGCGAACACTCTCGACGTAGAAAAGGCGTGCGCAGCCGGACTCAGCGCGGCGATGCTGGACCGGCTCACGCTCACGCCACAGCGCATCGCGGCGATGGCGGACGGTGTGCGGGAAGTGGCGGAATTACCCGATCCCGTGGGCGAGATTTTGCGCGACTGGACGCGGCCAAACGGCCTCCACATCCAAAAGAAGCGCGTGCCCATCGGCGTCGTCGGCATCATCTACGAATCCCGCCCCAACGTCACCGCCGACGCCGCCGTGCTCTGCGCCAAGACGGGCAACGCCACGATCCTTCGCGGCGGCAGCGAGAGCATCCAGAGTAATATCGCCATCGCCGCCGCACTCGCTCGCGGCGGGGCAAAAGTAGGGCTGCCCGCGGATGCCATCCAGCTCATCCCCGTAACCGACCGCGAGGCCGTGCGCGTGATGTGCGAGATGGATCAGTATATGGATTGCATCGTGCCGCGCGGCGGCAAAGGCCTCATCGAAGCCGTGGTGAGCCACGCTCGGATGCCCGTCATCAAACACTACGACGGCATCTGCATCCTCTACGTGGACGCCGCCGCCGACCTCGCCATGGCGCAAGACATCGTGCTGAATGGCAAGACCCAGCGCCCCGGCGTCTGCAACGCCCTGGAGACCGTGCTCGTCCACTCCAGCATCTTGGGGAAATTCACATCCACTGTGGGAGCCGCACTGCTCGCGAAAGGCGTGCAACTCCGCTGCGACGCGCGCGCTTTCCAGCAGCTCTCGCCGCTCAGTGCCGCACTCGTCGTGCCTGCAAAAAAAGACGACTACCGCACGGAATTCCTCGAACTCATCCTCGCCGTCCGCGTCGTAGATTCCCTCAGCGAAGCCATCGAGCACATCGAGACCAATGGCTCGCACCACAGCGACGTGATCGTGACGGATGACGAAGCCACCGCCGAGCGCTTCCTCGCCGAAGTGGACAGCGCCACCGTCTATTGGAACGCCAGCACACGCTTCACCGATGGTGGTGAATTTGGCTTCGGCGCAGAGATCGGCATCTCCACCGACAAGCTCCACGCGCGAGGCCCCATGGGCCTGGAGGAGCTGACGACCTATAAATACGTCCTGCGCGGCACCGGCCAAGTGCGCGGGTAGAAGCGACGCCTCTGGAGTGCGGGGGCAAGACCCCGCTCTGGCGGGCGAGGAACGAGCGGGTGGGCCAGTCGCTCGCCATTCCGACAGTGT
>JAYVQK010000280.1:0-16303 GCA_043757005.1 Verrucomicrobiaceae bacterium | reverse complement strand
CACACCAACCACATCTTTGAAAAGATCGGCGTAGAAGGCCGCACCGCCGCGACGTTGCGGGCGCTGGAGGTATTGTCAGAGCGGAAAGCGTGAGCTTTCTGACGCTCTAAAAAACCAAAGCAACGCCACCCCCGCCACCAAGAGTAGCAGCCCGAAAAGTAGTTTCCCCACGAGCGGCCACCGCAAGCCCGGCTCCAAAATCGCCACCGCAGAATCGTGTGGCGAGCAATAGACGCGGACGGTGCGGCCCACTTTGTAGCGCCCCAGCACGGCCTCGGCGCTCTGCCGACTGCCGGGGTGGATCGCGCAGTTCGCCACCCTGCGGCTGACGCGCGAGACACCGCCCAGCGTGAAGCGGTATTCGATGGCCGGAGTAAATGCTGTGTGAGAATAGTCGTCGCCGCCGACTTCGGTTTCTTCGAGATGAGCCAGCACGACGATACCCTCGACGGTCGGCCAGCGTTTGCTCGCACAGGCACGGCGGATTTCCTTGGCGGCATCGCCGGCAAAGCACACGCCAGTCCAGACGAATACCCACGGGAAAACGCTGGTGAAGAAGAATGGAATCTCAGCAAGCAAGCTCATGTATTCACAGACTGTCGGCAATTCGCCGCTGTCTGGCGATACCACCATCGTTCCATTGTGAGCGTATGCCGATTGCTCACATTGCAGGGCATGAGGCTCTTCACCTTTTTTGCTTTTTTAATCCTGCCATTCACGGCGGTGGCCACGCCACCGGCGACTTGGACGACGGGGCACAAGAAGGTGCTCATCATCCCCGTGCGCTTCACGGACTTTGGCGGGCCGTCGGATGTGCCGAGCAGCACGGGCGCACTCTCGGGGTGGGGGAATATCGCGAATGGAACGATGACTGCGGAGATGAGTGCGTTTATGGCGCAGCAGTCTTATGGAAAGCTCACCGTCGAGTTCACCGTGTTGCCGGAGATTGATTTGGGAGTGAGCTACACGGCCTACGATGCGCCGCTCAATTCCGACAGTCCTTTGAAGAAATTTACACGCTGGTTTGAGCCCGGTTCTTTTGCAGACGACGTGCGCGCGCGTGCCCGCCAGGTCGGCCTCGGCACGGCGACTCCTGCGATGTATGACACGGACAACTACGATCTGGATATCGTCGCCACCGGGTTCATTCTAGGGCAGGGAAATTACGCGACGGCAGTGACTTTCGGTAAAGGAATCTACGCGAATGTTTTCACCGTGCTGCCCCACGAGATCGGCCACAACTTGGGCCTCAGCCATGCGTGGGGCTGGTCGCGTTCCACGTTTTATTCCCCGCTGCCGAGGAACACGTATTTTGAAAACAAATACGGCAACGTCTTCGACCTCATGGGCAATAAAGAGACGCACATCCCGCCGCTCCCGCCGGATCGCGATGCGGGCGCTTATTGGAAATATGCGCTCGGCTGGCTGCCGCTGGAGAGCATCGCCACGTCGGCGGCATCGGGCACTTATCGCATCCACGCTTTCGACCAAGGCGTGCTGGATGCGGGGAAGTCCTACGCGATGCGAATCCAGCGCGACCCGACTCACAGCTACTGGCTGGAATACCGCCGCGCGATCACCGGCGCAGACGCCGCGCGCACGCAGGAGGGGCTACTCGTGAATATGGGCGCGGAGTCGTATGAGGCGACTGCGGGCAACACGTATCTCATAGACATGACGCCCGGCAGCCGTGGGCTAAAAGGCGAGACGATGGCCACGATGCACGACGCGCCGCTCGCGCTCGGGCGCACCTACAGCGACGCCGAGGCAGACATCCACATCACCCCCATCCAGAAAGGCGGCACCACGCCGGAGTCGCTCGATGTCGTCGTCCATCGCGGCCCGTTCCCCGCCAATATCGCGCCCGCTCTAGCCGTCGCACCAGCCAGCGTCACCATCGCCGCTGGTGTCGCGAAAACCTTCATTGCCACAGCCTCCGACGCGAATGGCGACACGCTCGCTTACTACTGGGAATTTGACGACCAGGACCAAACGGCGGGCGTCTCCACCGGCGGCAGCAATGCCGACACGCGCCTCGCCACGCAGGGCACGCACACGTGGACGCGGGCTGGCACGTATCTCGTCCGCTGCACCGTCACGGACATGAAGGGCGGGAAAAAGATGGTCGCCTCGCAAGTCACCGTCACCGGCGGTCTCGCCGCGCACCTCAGCATCAGCGGCGTGGTGAATGATGAAAATGGCAACCCCGTCGCGGGTGCCATCGTGAACAACTTTAGCGTGGCCAATGGCGTCTCGTATGACTCCGCGATCTTCGCCGCATCGGGCGAGACGGCGGCGGATGGGAAATACCGCATCCAGCTCCCCTACGATGCACCGGGGCTCAATACGTATAGACTCTCCGTTTTATACGACGGCGGGACCTTCACGTGCAGCACCAGCAGCGGCAACATCAACGTCTATTCCACGAGCGTCGCGAATGTGAATTTCACCCGCATCCGCACACCGCGCACCATCTCCGGCTCCATCGCCGTGGCTGGGCGCTCCTACGATCCCGCGACCGATGGGCCGCTCACCGTCAGCACCGGCCCGGGCGATGTCGCGGCGACCGGCGGCTTTTGGCAAATGACCGTGCCGGACGGCACACTCGTCTCGCCCATCGCCACGGCGAGCAACGCGACCTACAGCATCGCCCCTACATTTAGCACGCCCACGCGCGTCCTCACGGATTCGAGCCAGTTTTATTTCCCCGTGAAAATCCCTGGCCAAATGCCGCAGACCGGCTTCAGCACTAGCGGCGCGAGCAGCGACGACACGGTGGGCACCGTGAATATCCCCATCACCATGACGCTCCCGCCCGGCTACACCACGTGGCCGAGCCAGCAGGAATTCTTTTGCTGGATAGACGCCAGCAGCACCGCCGAATACGGCGTGGACTACAAGACGGCGGGCAACTTCATCACCTTCTACTTGGACAAAGTGCCCGCGCCAAAAATCATCCCTTTGAAAATCATCCCCACCGGCACTCCGAAAAACAAAACCGTCGTGCTCAAAATCGGAGTCGCCAGCAACGTCTCCAGCCTCAGCCCCATCGCCACCTACACCTACACGATCACGAACCCCTTCCGCATCACCAGCACCACACGGATCGGGAACACGATCAGCCTCACGTGGGATAGCCGCGCTGGCGTGAGCTACACCCTCGAAAGCTCTCCCAGCCTCACTCCCGCGACGTGGAGCGCCGTCCCCCCGCATACGAATCTCCCCGGCACCGAAGGCGCGATGGCCCGCAGCGTGGACATCGGGAATGGCCCCGCAGGCTTCTTCCGCATCCGCGCAGATTGGTAGTGCGCCACCGTCTCCGCCGCTCAGACTATCCACACCATGAAAACACCACTCGCTCTACTCATCGCACTCGCTGCCAGCGCATACTCCGACGTGCTCCCGCCGGTGCAGGATACCTCCTCGCTCAAAGGCAAACTCACCGCTGTCGCCGGCAAAGCGAGCACGCTCGCGGTGAGCGCCACGCGCACGAGCTACGTGCTCTTTAATCTCCAGAGCCTGCCCGCCGGTGTGCTGCCTGCGGAGATCACGAACGCACGGCTGCGCGTCTATTTCCCGAAGGTCACGAAGCCCGGCGACATCGCCATCCACACCGTCTTGCCCGTGGGCCCGTTGTGGGGCGAGACAGCTCCTACGCTTGCTCCGGGCGTCTCTGCTTCGCCCGTCGCGATGTTCCCAGCGGCGGCGGTGGTGGGGAAAAAATTCGTCGAAGTGGATGTCACCTCGACCGTGCAAGCGTGGCGCACCTCGCCGAGCGGCAACTACGGTTTTGCACTCGTCGCGAGCGGTGCGACGAACGTGCTCCTCGGCGCAAAAGAAGGCCCCGGCAGCGGCTACCCAGCGGAACTCGACATCGAGATCACGCGCGCCATTTCCCCCGCGCCCGGCAGCATCGGCACCGCAGAGCTCGCCGACGCCTCCGTCTCGATTGCAAAGCTCGTCCGCTCCTCCCTCACCATCAATGCAGGCACCGGGCTCACCGGCGGTGGTAGCGTTTCCCTCGGCGGAAATACGACGCTCGCGCTCGGCACGAATCTCACCCTTGGCGGCACGACCAGCGGCACCTTCAGCGGCGACGGCTCTGCGCTCACGGGCCTCACTGGCGCAAATATCGCCGCTGGCAGCATCGGCAATACGCAGCTCGCGACGGGCGCAGCGGTGGCCAATTTAAACGCCAACGGCCAAAGCGGCGTGCCCAGCAGCGGCCTCGTCCTTTCCGCCACAGACCCGAACGCTACGCTGACGGGCGCTGGCTACGCGAAGCTCGGCGCAGTCATTATCGCCGACCTTTGGCAAAAGCGGAGCGACAGCGCATCCCCCTCCGCGCGCAATAACGTCACCGTCGTTTGGACTGGCAGCGAGATGATTATTTGGGGCGGCTACAACGGCGCAACCCTCGGCGACGGCGCTCGCTACAATCCGGCGACGAATACTTGGGCAGCCGTGAACCCTATCGGAGCGCCCACCCCACGCGACGAGCACACCGCCGTGTGGACTGGCAAAGAAATGATCGTCTGGGGAGGCAGTGGCGGCGGCTTTTTAAACAACGGCGCGCTCTACGATCCTGCCGCGAATAGCTGGAAACCCGTAACTCTTGCCGGAGCACCTGCGGGCAGGTCGCGCCACACCGCCGTTTGGACAGGCAGCGAAATGATCGTCTGGGGCGGAGATAACGGCGTTACCAATTTCAACGACGGCGCGCGCTACAATCCCACGACGAATACATGGCTCACATTCTCCACCGCCTCCGCGCCCACTGCCCGGCACAATCAAACCGCCGTGTGGACTGGCAGCGAAATGATCGTGTGGGGCGGCTACAACGGCGCCGGGCTAAACGATGGCGCAAGATACAACCCCGCCACGAATACTTGGGCCGCAATGAGTGCCACAGGCGCGCCCTCGGGACGCGAATCCCACCGTGCGATTTGGACCGGCAGCGAGATGCTCATTTGGGGCGGCTCAGGTGCCACGACCCTCGGCGATGGCGCGCGCTACAGCCCGGCGAGCAATAGCTGGACAGCCATCAGCAGCAGCAACGCCCCCACTCCGCGGGCCAATCACAGCGCCGTGTGGACGGGCAGCGAGATGCTTATTTGGGGCGGCTTCAATCTCGGCGGATTGGCCGACGGAGCGCGCTACACACCCGCGACGAATACCTGGGCAAGCATGATTCCCACTGCTGCACCCACTGCACGGACAGGGCACGCAGCCGTCTGGACTGGCAATGAAATGCTCACCTTCGGCGGCTCCAACGCTGGCAACTACCTCAGCGACACCTCCAGCTACACCCTCGGTCGCACCCTCTACCTCTACCAGCGCTCATGATGCGGGAAAATGAAACTCCACCCATTCCGCGCGCTCCCTACAGCATCTTTTGGAATCAAAGAGACTGAAGGGAACCTCTGCGAACTCGCTATTGAGGGGCAGAAGGGAATGGCACTCAGATAAGGACGGAAATGGACACCTTCCTTTTCTCTGAAAGCGTGCGTTGCTTTTGCCGAGTAGCGACAGCCCGAGGGTAGCCGTGGGTTTTAACCCACGGTCGCGCGCACCGAGCGCCCGTCGCGGAGCGACGGCTGAGAGCGGCTCGTGCTTGCTGCGTCTTGTTCAGGCGTCGCTCCGCGACGCAACCCGCCTCGCTCTTTCCGTGGGCTAAAGCCCACGGCCCCCCTCAGGCTGCCGCTACGCGGCAAAGACACCGCTCCCTTTGGTGAGCGGGCTTATCTGAGTGCCATTCAGGACAGCGACAGGAATGACTACGTCGGTCTTCAATTGTCGCCGATCCTTGGGCTTCGCCTCTTTTCTCTACCGTCTCTTTATCTCAGGCGTTCGGTATTAGCCGTTGAATACCCGATCCACCGCCAGCTTGAACGATGTCCTTGCCGGTGCGTTTTCCTCCACCGTGTAAGGGTAGGCACGGTCAGCGGCGTGTTGCATCGCAGCGCAGAGAGCGTTGATGCGTTTGATGATTTTATCGCGCGCAATGCGTTCGCCACCGGCGTCTTCGTTGGCACCGGCTTGTTCGTCCTTCGAGTCTTTATAGTCCGTGATCGCCGTGGCGACGAGCCCTAGACGGGCCGCGTCAAAGCCCGGCAGCGCATCCGCCGTAGCCTTTGCCAGCAGCGCGACCGCGTTTTGGATCAGCGTCGCCTTATTCGGGTTTAGCCGCGTGCCGATGAGGTAGCCTTCGAGCGAAAAAGTCGTCGCCGCATCCTCATCCGCATCGAGCAGCCGTTTCTTCTGCTTCGCCGCGCTCTGGATGCCGTGCAGCATCTCGATCAAATCGCGCTGCGCCCCCTGCGCATTGAGCGAAGCCGCCCGCTTTTTATCCCCCGCCTGCCCCGTCTCCGTCGTCTTCGTGCGCGCTTGGCCCGTGGCCGTGCGGAGCAGCGTGCGCTCGGCATCGCCAAAACCTTCCGCGCCCAGCCTCGCCTTATGCGCATCGCTACCCGCCACCGCCAGCAGCTCCTCGGCACTCGTGATGTCGTCGAGCTGCGCTTGGTTAAAATACCCCGGCGGCTGCTCGTGAATCGGCGCAGGCAAAGGAGTGGGAGTGGCAGGCGGAGTGGTGGATTGTTCAGGCATACAAATGGTGGTTCTTAGTGGTGTGTTGTTTTTTTATGTAAATTGCGACACAGCACTATTTCAGCGCCCCATCGTTGAATTCAGGAAAGTAAGAAGCCCCAGCGACGTGTCACGCAGAAAAAAAACAATACAACGACCACTACATTCGCTCGCCACGCCCCATGAGCAGGAACGTCTTCATCAGGCGGACTTTGTCCGTCGCGATCTTAACCGAGTTCCTCAAGCGCCAGTTGCGCGTTTGCGAATAGCTGCACATAGAACTGATGGAGACGTCCATTCTTGTAGGTCGGGTCAGCGGCTCGCCGCGTTTTGATTTCCGTTTTTGCCATGTGCGCGAGGTCGTGGAGGGCATCCTTGCGCGAGTCGCTGGAGACGCGACCAAGCACAGACTTCGGGATGATGTGCGCCTTGAGGCGACCATCGCCACGCGCATCGGCATGGGAAAACTGGGTATCATCGAGAGTCACCTTGAACAATTTGCGTAGTTGTGAAGTATCGAGAACGAGGAACCCTTTTTGGTGGGCCTTCTCGCCTACGGGCATCTGGTAATCCTCCACGACTAGAAGGTAGCCATCCTCGCGAAGAAGCTGCCGGACCAAGTTTTGCTCGCTGAAGATACAAGTCCACTCTGAGGGCTCAATTTCGTGAAGGACGTTGCACATCACAACGACATCCACCGTTTTATCGTGGATTATGGAACGCAGAGATTTTTCATCGTTAAAATAGCGGTGTTCCGAAGAGCCGTGAAGCCGCTCGATTGCACAGAGGCACGCATCGCGATGGGCGGGGCACGGATCGAACGCGATGTAATCCACTCGCTCTTTCAACTTGGACGCTTCATAGCCACCGTCGGCAAGATCCGCCGCTAGCCGCCCACGCCCTGCACCGAAATCCAAGATGCGCAGCTTCTCGCCGGGTCGGTGCTTCTCTAGCAACGTGGCGATTTGGTTTGTCTGCGGATCGCCCGCTGGAGTGTCCACTACAGCGGGCGGCAGGAGGCACTGATACGCAAAGCGGGAACTCGCCAGCATCGCTGGTAAGCCGAGAAATACCTCCAATTTCCCCCGCCGTTCATCATCTCCGACTAATCCTTGAAGGACTTTCTCCGGCTTGTCCCCCGCGTAGCTGATGTCGCCGTCTTCCATCCACCACAGAGACGAAGAATCAAAGTGCGCCAGCAATGGGAGTGAATGTGTAGCGATCCATATCTGCCCGCCGTCGAGATGGGGTAGAATCGCATCCACCACATCCAGAAGCGCACCGGGATGGAGGTGATTTTCCGGCTCATCCATGAGCAGCACGACATCTGAGAGCTTCGCGCCTTGAGCATGAATCGCGACGGCGAGTTGCAGGAGCACCTTTTGTCCGTCTGACAGATTGGCCTTCTCAATCGGGCGATCAAAAAGCGTCGCCTCTTGGCCGTGGCGGGACAGTTCGGTTTTTAGTAGCGAACGAATCAGGTTGCGAAAGTTTTCATACCGCTGAATCACGTCAGCACACTCATCGGGCGGATAGCTCGGATCGTTGTGCTTCGCTTCGCGCCAATTTGCCTGAAGTTCAATGATTCGTGCGAGCGTTCCGCCTGCAAGCTGATCGACGCCGAGAGCCGTTTCGATGTTGTTGGAGTGGGTCTTGGTGTTTCCGCGTGGCTCAGTGGAAGGCAACGTCAAATCCAGCCTCTTCGGGACAAAGGGGACAAAATTCGGGGGCCATGTGCCTTCGACTGTAAAATCGTCCAGAATAGTGGGCAATTTATTGGCGTTAAAAAAATTCCGGCGCATCGAATCAAGGCTCTCAGAACGATTATCAGCTTTTCTCAGCTCAAAATTATTTCGTGCGATGCTGTCCCAATGCGAGATCGCATGTTTTTGTTGTCCCGGCCATGTCGCCAATTTCTCGAAAAAACGAGTCTTCCCCGCACCATTCTTGCCCGCAATTAAAACAACCTGCCCGAGCTTCTGCATTTTAACGGCTTTAAGCCCGAGTTCGGGCATCGGCAGGAGATTGACAGCGGTGATTTTCATAGAACAACACGACATTGTGGAACGGCACCAAACAATTCAACCCGCATCTTATCCCCCGATGACACCAGCGCGAAAAATAACGCCCTTAGAAAAATGAAATCGTAATGCTATCCAATCGCACCGGCACTTTTAACAACGTGCATCATTTTTCCGCACTGCCGATGAACTCCCGCCCCCCGCCGAAGACACGATCCGCCGCTTGCTAGTCCGCCACGAATTGATCGTGATCGCCGACAACGGCCAATGGAGACTGCGTGTGCCGCTGATGCTTCGGTGGTTTCGCAGGCGGGGGTAGGGGAAGGTGGGGTGGGGTGAGTGGATGGGGCATAGTTTGGGGTGCTTTTTAGGCGACATGATGTTTCGGTTTGGTTGGTTGGTTGAGTGGATGGGGCATAGTTTGGGGTGCTTTTTAGGCTTGTTCGGGGAAATGGGAGGGTTGTCAGAGAAAAATGGGGGGTTGTTCGCAGATTTGAGAGGCTTGTTCGCGGGATTTGGAGGGGTGTTTGCAAGGATGGGAAGCTTGTTCGGCTGCGTTGGAAGGGTGTTCTTGGAATTGAGGGGTGTGTTCGCATAGGTCGGAAGGTTGTTCGGGAGGACGGGAGGGTTGTCCGTGGCAAGTGGAGGCTTGTTCGGGAATTTCCGAGATGTGTCCGAGTTTTTGCATAGGTCGCGGTGCGGGCTGCGCTAGTGGGGCGCTTCCGATCAACCATCAACTATCCACTATCAACTCCCGCGCCTATTTCCCGCTGGCCATGCGGCGGGAGATGTATTCTTGGATCTTGGGGAGTTTGCAGGCGACGAGTAGCTCGGCGGCGCGGGTGGGGTCGGCGGCGACGGCGGGCTCGGCGGCATACCAGAGGAGGAGGGGGAGATTGCGGTCGGCGGCGTCTTCGGCGTGGTCGGCGAGGGCGAAGAGGACGGGCCAGCGGCTGGCGATGGGGATGCGCTGGGCGGCGCTGGCGACTTGGCGGCGGACGATTGGCGAAGGGTCGGCTTTGGCCAGCGTGGCGAGGGCGGCGACGACGGGCTCGCTGGGTTTCTCGCTTTCGCAAAGGAGTAGTGCTGCCCAGCCGCGCACGTATTCGCTTTTCGCGCGGAGCGCAGAAAGGCCGGTGGCCTCGCTGAGCGCACCGCAGCTATGGAGAGTCCACAGTGCGCGGAGTTGGCGCGTGTCGTCTTTGTCGTCGGTGAGCATTTTTTCCAGCGCGGCGGTGCCGTCGGCGGTGAGGCCGCGCTCTTGCAGGAGGCGGCGGGCGTGGCGCACGAGCCATTCGTTGCTGCTGTGCTGGTGCTGCACGAGCTGGGCCTCGGTGGCTTTCGCGAGATCCACGGTGACGGGCTGGGTGCTCTCGTGGCTGATCTTGTAGATGCGACCATTCGTGCGGTCGGTAAATTCCCGCTGTTGGTGGCAGGGCACGCGGTCATACCAGTCGTTCACATACACGTTGCCATCCGGCGCGAGCTGTGGGGAGAGGCCGCGAAACCATTTGTCCGCGCTGTCCACGAAGTCGGTGAGCTTCTCACTGCGCAGGCCGCTGCCGTCGCGGATCATGCGTTCGGCGCGCTGCTTGTTCATGTGGATGTCGTGGAAAAAGAACGCATCGCGCCACTCGGTAGGCCAAGTGCCGCCGAGGTAAAACATGGCTCCGCAATACGCGGCCTTTTCGTAGCGGCCCCAAGCGATGGTCTTGATGTCGTCGTAGGTGTATTTGTTCTCATGCTGACCGCCCTGCCGCGAGTAGCGCGCGCCGGGGATGGCCTGCCACATATGCGGGATCACGCACGCGGCAAAGACGGCCTCGCCGTGGTCATTCCAGTCGAGCCCCCACTGATTGCTCACGCCCTCGCAGTAACGCTCGAAGACGTGCCGTGTGGGGTGGTAACGCCACACGCCCGCGTTGCATTTCACGCGCTCGCTGGCGGGTGCGCCGGGCTTGCCGACATTAGAAAATGTGAAGACGCCCTGCGTGCCGTAGAGCCAGCCGTCCGGGCCCCAGGTGAAGTCGTTCAGCGTCTCGTGAGTGTCCTCATTTCCCCAGCCGTCGAGCAGCTTCACGGGCTCCGAGTCGGGTTTGTCGTCGCCGTTTTTATCGGGGAAAAAGAGGAGGTTCGGCGGGGCTCCGACATACACTCCGCCAAAGCCGACAGCGATGCCGCTGGCGAACGTGAGCTTGTCGTAGAACACCGTGCGCTTGTGTGCGCGGCCCTCGGCGTCGAAGTCTTCGAAGATGAGGATGCTGTCCTTTGGCTCGCCGGGGCAGGTGGGGTAGTTCGTATTCGTGACGACCCACAGCCGCCCGCGATCATCCGTGGTGTAGGCGATGGGCTGCACGAGCTCTGGCTCCCCGGCGACGACTTGCACGCGGAATCCCGGCGGGACTTTCATCAGCCGCGCCGTCTCCTCCGGCGTGCGCGCGGGATCGAGTGAGACAGGCCGCCCCTTATCCTCCAGCGGCGAGGCGGCGTGCAGGGCGATGGTGAAAATAAAGAGAGCTGGGATGAGATGGCGCATAGTGTGAGGTGTGTAAAAGCTGTGAGGAGAGGGTTCCATTAGGAAAACGCTGATTGAATTGTGCGAAGCACAGAGCGCGGGTAGCGCACGCGCTCTCCTTGCCACGCGAAAAAACGTTTTCGGCTATTAAATCAACGCTCTGAAAGGAACCGCTGCAAACTTCGAACTCTGAACTTCGAACTCTGAACTTCGAACGGCGCTCTCGATGCAGCAAGGTTCGAAGTTCGAAGTTCAGAGTTCCGAGTTCGAAGTTTGCAGCATACTCGCCATTCTCCCTACCCCAGCACCGCCTCCATCCGCCGCTGCTTCTCTCGCTCCTCATGGTATTCCCGCGCGATGCGCGTTTGCGGTTTGGTGGGGTGGGTGAGTTTGTGATCGGTCGTGGGGAAGCCGAGTTTTTCCAGCGCGTAGATGGCGGCTCCTCGGATGGATGCCTCGGGCTCGTCATTCGGGTAGAGTGGCTGCCCGAGCACGCTGGCAAGCCGCTGGAGCGAGCTTTCGGATTTTTGGATGCCGCCGCTGACAATTAGTTTTGGCGGCGCTTTTTCATCCGCTACAAGTAGCTCGTGGATGCGCGCGATGCGGTGGTAGGTGGCCTCGGTGATCGCTTGCAGCATATCGAGCGCAGTCGTGCTCTGGCGGATGCCGTGGATCGTGCCAGTGGCGTCTTCATTCCAACTCGGCGCGCGTTCGGCAGTCCAGAAAGGCAGCACGACGAGCCCGTGGTCCGGGCCTTGGCGGGCGGCGAGTGCGCGTTCCAGCTCGGGCCCATCGGTGAGCTGGAGTTCGCGGAGGCACCACGCGCGAAGGTTGCCGGCATTACTCACGGCGCCGCCCACGAGGTAACGTTTGGCATCCACGCGGTAGCAAAAAAGCCCGAGCGGCGCGCGCGCGTGCTTGCCTTCGCGCATCACTCGGATGGCGGCGCTGGTGCCGACGTTGATGGCGGCGATGCCGCTGTGCGTCGCGCCGCAGCCGAGATTGCTGGCTGCGCCGTCGCCGATGCCGGGGAACCACGGCACGCCGCGCAGCTCGGGGAATTGCTGTGCCAGCGGGCCTTCCACGGGCGAGGGCAGGTCGCTGAGTGGGCGTAGCATTTCCGGCGAAAGCCGTGCGAGCCGCAGCATGGAGGCATCCCACGCGAGCGCCGTAGGGTCAAAGAGCCCGGTGCCCGTCGCCATGCCGATGGCGCAATTTGCATCGCCCGCGAGCTGGAGCTGGAGCCATTCGGCGGGCGACATCCATTGCTTTACGCGGGAAAAGAGACGCTCTTCCACGCGCCACAGCCACGCGAGTTTGGCAGGCCAAAAACTCGCCCGCAGCATACACCCGGTCTGCGCGTGGACTTTTGCTTCGTCGCGCTCTTTGCGCAGCCGAGCCGCATCCTCACAGCATCGCGAGTCCGCCCAGGTGATGATGCGTGTGATGGCCTCGCCCTTCGCATTGCACCCCACGAGGCTGTGCCAAAAGCACGACACTGCGATGCCCGCGATGGCTTGCTGACGCAAAATGGGATCTGTCCTGCGCTTGGCCAGCGTCTCCGCGAGGCACGTCTTTACCGCGCCGAGTAGCGCCCCCGGCTCGAGCTCCGCCGCGCCGTCGCCACTGGTAAAAAGCGGGTAGCTCTGCTGGGCAGTGGTGCCGGGGAGGCGGTGCGCCGCGACATCGAAAAGCGCGGTGCGAGTCGAAGAAGTGCCAATATCAATGGCCAAGACAAGCGGCGTAGGCATGGCGCGACGATGGCTGAACGGGCGAAGGGGAGGGAAGCTCTTTTTACGGACGGACGCTAGAGCATCTGCTCGGCGAAAGATCGTGCGTCGAAGAAGTCGAAGTCTTCGGCCTTTTCCCCCGTGCCGATGAAGCGGGTGGGGAGCTTCAGTTCGTCTTGGATGGCGACGATCACGCCGCCTTTGCCACTGCCGTCGAGCTTCGTGCAGACGATGCCCGTGAGCTGCGCGGCGGCGTGGAATTCGCGGGCTTGCGACACGGCGTTCGCCCCCGTCGTGGCATCTACCACGAGCAGCGTCTCGTGCGGCGCAGCGGGGTCGGCTTTTTGCAGCACGCGCTTCACCTTGCTGAGTTCGTTCATCAAGTTGTGCTTCGTGTGCAGGCGGCCTGCGGTGTCGCAGAGGATGAATTCGATGCCCTGTTTCTCCGCCTTTTGGTAAGCGTCGTGGCACAGCGCGGCGGGGTCGGCATTGTATTGGCCCTTCACGATCTCGCAGCCGATGCGCTCGGCCCAGATGGCGAGTTGTTCGATGGCCGCTGCGCGGAAAGTATCCGCCGCCACGAGCAGAACGCTGTGCCCGCGCCGCTTAAGCAGCGCAGCGAGCTTGGCAGTGCTCGTCGTTTTACCAGTGCCATTCACGCCGACGACGAGGATGACTTTCGGCTTCGAGGCCAGCGGGCGCAGCATCCACGCCTCGCGCGGGAGGATCTTCACGATCTCCTCGCGGCACACTTCCATCACCTTCTCGGCGGTGGGTTTCTCGGGCCGATCTTGGAGGGTTTTCATAATGCGCAGCGTCATCGGCAAGCCGAGATCTGCGCGGATGAGTGCCTCCTCCAGCTCGTCCCAATCCACGGGCTTCCCCGTCATCTTCTGCCAGAGGTTTTTTAGAAAACCGAACGCCATCGCTTAGTGCTGTGCTTCCTGTGTGGGCTTCGGGAAATGGGGCCGCTGTGGCTTGGACTGCCACGGCTTCTTCGCGCCGGGCGCGTCGCGAAGCGGGCGCGTCACGTCGAGTTTGATCTTGTCGAGGATGCCGTTCACGAACTTCCCGCTGTCCTCACCGCCAAAGGCTTTAGCCAATTCGATGGCTTCGTTGATCGCCACGACGGGCGGCACGTCGAAATTGTAAAACATCTCATACACCGCGAGCCGCAGGATGTTCCGGTCCACGGTATTCAGCCGATCTAAGGTAAAGTTTTGCGCCACTTTCGCGATGCGTTCGTCCACCTCCGCGCGATGTTCCTGCACGCCAGCGATCAGGCTTTTTGCAAAGTCCCGCACGGCGGCGGAAGACTCGCGGATGCTCCAGAAGTCGTCGCTAAGGTCGAGGCGTAGATCGCCGTGGATGTCGAGTTGGTAAAGATATTGCACCGCAGCTTCGCGGCCATCACGTCGTTTGCTCATGTAGTAAAAGATCAGTTCCCACTGCGGAGTTCATCGAACATCCGCAGCATCCGCACCGCCGCGCGCCCAGCCTCGATGCCGCGATTTAGCTCGCCGTCCGGCAGGCAGCGTTCGGCGGCTTGCTCCTCGTTTTGCACCACGAGCACTTCATTTAAAACGGGCACCTCCGTCTCCAAGCTGATCCTCATCAGCGCATCCGTCACCGAGCTGGCTATCAGCTCCGCGTGGCGCGTCTTGCCCTCCCAGATCACGCCAAAGGCCAGCACCGCATCCACCACTCCCGTGCGGGCGAGCGATTGCACGGCGAGCGGGATCTCGAATGCCCCCGGCACCCGCACGAGCGAAATCTCCGAAGCAGGGGCGATGATCGTCAGCTCCTGGATGAGCCCGTGGATCATCCCGTCCACATACACCTCGTTGTAGCGGCTGGCCACGACGGCGAAGTGCTGCGGCGCAGTCAGCGGATCAGGTCGGTTTGGAAATTCGGCAGCCATGTTGTAGCCCGCCACCTTACCCGCCGCGCCCGTGCTGGCAAGGACGGAGGCGGGTTTTTAGGCCGGCAAGCGGTCACTTTCCTCGGGCTGGCGATGGGGCACGGCAGCTAGGAATTCCTCGAAATCTTCGCGCCGACCTTGTGCGGCTTCGCGGCGTAAGTAGTCCAGCGTCATCATGGCTGCCATCTTTTCAGCGGCGGCACTGGCGAGAAATTGATCCACAGAATAGCCCTCTTCTTTGGCGAGTGTCTGGATGCTGCGATGCAGGGAGTCTGGAAACTGGACGGTGAGTGCGTGCATGGCGTGATAGTTTTTAGTTTTTGGTGACGATGGCTAAAAAGGCTCGCGGCGTGATGGCTTCGATGCCGAGTCGCTCGCAGCCGCGAAAGTCTTTGATATTGTGGGTAACGATATAGCGGCAACCAGCGGCAAAAGCCAGTTCCAGAATCATATCATCATCCGAATCGGGCAGGAATGGCCTCCAAAGGAAAAATATATCTTGAGTCTGAGCTTGTCTTACGAGGAAGCGAAGGAAGCTGAGAGCCTTGGCGGCAGTTTGTCCGGGAGGAAGGTGTTCGGGCCGAGTGAGGACATCTTGCCATTCCGAATACAGGCCGACGGAAAGACAAATTTGAAAGCGCGGTGAAGGAATCGAATGGATCAGAGCAAAGCTCGCTCCATCCCGCGAACGAGCGGCAGCGACCAGAACCGAGGTATCGAAAACGACACGCATACGAGAGTGCCAGCCAGAATCAGCAAGTTTAGTCCGCCTTATTCATCCGTGGATCATCCTTCTCCACGCCCGTATTCCAATACGCCTGCATCTCCTCCGCCGTCGGCGTCTTTAGCGGGCGCACGATGCGGAAGCCGAGGAACTGCGCATCCGTGTGAAACCACACACTTTTCGGAAGCTGCGGGTCCTGGCGCTTCCACTCGGCGGAGCTGGCGCGGCGTGCGGCGATGCGTAGTTTCACAGGCTCCTCATCATCCCACGAGCCGCCACGGGCCACGTGCGGGTAGGGGAGTGTGGCTTTATTCCACGGATTCTTGGCAGGCATCTTCGCGTAAAAAGCGGGGTCGTATTGATCCATCGTCCACTCGATCACATTGCCGAGGATGTCGTAGAGCCCCCACGGGTTCGGCTTCTTCTTGCCGACCTTTTGATACTTGAAATCGCTGTTCTTTCCCCACCAGCAATACTCGCCGATCTTACTCTCATCATCGCCCCAGAAATACTTCGTCGTCGTCCCCGCGCGCGCCGCGTATTCCCACTCCGCCTCCGTCGGCAGACGGTAAAAATGCCCCGTCCGCGCGCTGAGCCACTGGCAGTATTTCAGCGCGTGATGCTGCGTCATCGAGATCGCCGGGAAGCCATCCGTCCCCATCCCAAAGCTCATCTCCACATACGGCTGCGTCGGGTGCGTCACCTCATCAGAAGCCTTCACCCCGTCCTCCTGCTCCGTCTTGATCTGCTTGCTCGCACGGTTCTTTTTCTCCTCCTCGGGATACATAAAAAGGCGCAGCTCATCCC
>JAYVQK010000279.1:0-4165 GCA_043757005.1 Verrucomicrobiaceae bacterium | reverse complement strand
GATGGTGGCGCGGGCGAGGGGGCTGATTTGTATGGGGGTGTTGTCGTTGGGCTCTTGCCAATACATGGCGGCGATGATGCGGATGTAGTAGTAGAAGCCGGTGGCGACGGCGAGGATGGCGACGGCGAGGAGGGTCCATTGTCCGGCGCTGACGGCGGCTTTGAAGACGAGGAATTTCCCGACGAATCCGGCGGTGAGTGGGACTCCGGCGAGGCTGGCGATGGCGAGGGTGAGGGCGAAGGCGAGGAAGGGGGAGCGTTTGCCGAGGCCGTGGAAGTGGCGGATGTCGTCGCCGCGACTGTGGCGGGCGACGATGATGAGGATGAGGAAGCTGAGGAGGGTCATGAGGAGGTAGCCTGCGAGGTAGAAGGAGACGGCTTCTTTGGCGAGGGCGGGGCTGGTGCCCATGGTGGCGAGGGCCATGAGGAGGTAGCCGGCGTGGCCGATGCTGGAGTAGGCGAAGAGGCGTTTGAGATTATCCTGCGGCATGGCGGCGAGGTTGCCGTAGAGGAGGGTGGCGATGGCGAGGAGGGTGAGGATGGCGATGACTTTGGTGCGGACGACTTCGACGGCGAGGAAGACTTCGAGGATGCGGATGAGGACGATGAAGCCTGCGGATTTGCTGCCGACGCTGAGGAAGGCGGTGATGGGGGTGGGGGCGCCTTGGTAAACGTCGGGCACCCAGAGTTGGAAGGGGGCGGCGGCGATTTTGAAGCCGAGGGCTACGATGAGGAGGAGGATGCCGAAGAGGAGGGCGGTCTCGTTGCCGACCAGAGCACCGCCGGGTGCAAAGCCGGTGTGTAGTTTCTGCGAGATGGCGGCGAGATTGGTCTCGCCGGTGAGGCCGAAGATCCAGGTGATGCCATAGACGAGGAAGCCGGTGCTGAGGGCGCCGAGGATGAGGTATTTTACGCCCGCCTCCAGCGATTGGGCGCTGCGGCGCATGTAGGCGACGAGGGCGTAGAAGCCGATGGTGACTAGCTCTAGGGCGACGAAGATGAGGGTGAAATCCACCGCCGATGCCATGAACATGAGGCCGGCGCAGATGAAGACGGGGAGGGTGTAAAACTCGCCTGTTCCCTGCCCCGGTTGCACGCCGGGGATGAAGCGGGCGAGGACGTGGCGGTATTCGAGCGCCATGATGAGGACGAGGACGGTGGTGGCGAGGGCGATGCGTTTGAAGAACATCGCGGTGGCATCCACGGAGTAGAAGTGCCAGAAAGCGCCGCCGTCTGCGGGTGCGGCTTGGGTGAAGAAGCTGAAGCCGAGGAGGGCGAGGAGGACGCCGATGGCATAGCGCGCCATGTGGGAGCGGTCGGCGGTTTTGGCGAAGGCCTCGGCGAGGAGCATGAGCACGCCGAGGAGGACGACGGTGACTTCGAGCGAAATGGCAGGCAGGATTTGTTGCATGGAATTAGCGCGTGAGCAGCGTTTCGACGCTCGGCTGGATGAAGGTGAGGTAGCTCTTGGGCCAGATGCCGCCGAGGAGGAGGGCGGCTAGGAGGAGGAGGATGGGGAGGCGTTGGCAGCAGGTGGGATCGGTGGCGGTGGCGGTGTTGGCGAGGGGCTCGCCCATGAAGATTTGGCGGTAGGCGCGCAGCATATAGACGGCGCTGATGACGACGCCCCAGAGGGCGAAGACGGTGGCGATCTGCGTGCCGGAGAAGGTGAGCGATGCAGCGGTGGCTCCGCTTTTGAAGGCACCGAAGAAGACCATCATCTCGCTGGCGAAGTTGGCAAAACCGGGCAAGCCGATGCTGGCGAAGGCGGCCATGCCGAAGGCGTATCCGAGGAAGGGCATCCGCTTGGCGAGTCCGCCGAGGCTGGTGAATTTGAGGGAAGGGGTGTGCTGGCGGAGGTAGCCGCACATGGCGAAGAGCGCGGCGATGCTGAGGCCGTGGGCGAGCATGAGGAGGGCGGCTCCGCTGATGCCGATGACATTCCCCGCCGCGATGCCGAGGAAGATGTAGCCCATGTGCATACAGCTCGAATAGCCGAGCATGAGGTCGAGCCGCTTCTGGGCGATGGTGACGAGGCCGAGGTAGATGATGCTGCAAACAAGGAGGACGAGGAGGACGTTGGCGTATTGTTTCGCGCCCTCGGGGAGCATGGGGATGGCGATGCGGATCATGCCGTAGAGGCCAAATTTTTTCAGCACGCCGGAGTGGAGCATGGCCACGGGCGTGGGCGCGCTGGCGTAGGCGGTCGGTGCCCAGGAGTGAAACGGGAAGAGCGAGATGAGAATGCCGAAGCCGATGAGGATGAAAATATAGGCGGTCGCTTGGTCGCCAACGGAGATGCTCTTGGCGAGCGCGGGGAGCTCGGTCATATCAAAAGTGCGCGCGGCCTCGGGGATGGAGAGGTAGAGCTTCGAGAGGCCGATGAGCAGGATGATGCTGCCGATGGCGAGGTAGATGGTGATTTTCCAAGCCGCAACTTGCCGCTCGCCAGTTCCCCAAATGCCGATGAGGAGGAAGGTGGGGATGAGGGCCAACTCGTGGAAGGCGTAGAAGAAGAAGAGATCGAGCGAGGCAAATGCGCCCGTTGCGCCGGCGCTGATGAGGAGGAGGCAGGCGTAGAAGAGGTTTTCGCGTTTCTCGATGCGCGGGGTGGCGATGATGGCGGCGACGGTGACGAGCGCGGTGAGCAGGAGCATCACGAGCGTGAGGCCGTCGGCACCGAGACGGATGCCCATTTTCCAAGCAGGCGCTACATTCCACAGACTGCCAAACTGGAAGCCACCCAGCGTGCGGTCGTAGCCAAGCAGTGCGACGAGGGTGAAAGCGAGTTGCGCCCACGCGGCGGTGAGCGAGGTCTTGCGTGCGGGGGCTCCGAGCGCGACCGCGATGGCAGCGAGGATGGGCAGTAGGACGATTACGTTAAGAAAGGTCATCAGCGGAAAATCAGGTAATACATGAGCCCCACTACGCCGAGGCCGAAGACGAAGGCGTAGCCTTGCACGTTGCCGAATTGCAGGAGTCGCAGGACGAAACCGCCGCTCCACGCCGCCATGCCGAGCACGCGGACGAAGCCACTGAGCAACGAGTCCACGCCGTTGGCGATGTAGGCGAGCACGTCTTGCGTGCCTGCGACGATGGCTCCGTAGATTTCATCGAGGTAAAACTTGTTGCGGAAGAGCGGCAGCGAAAGCGGCTCTTTGTCCTTGCCCGTGTAGAGCACCCAGCCAGCGGCGGTGCCTGCGACGAACGCGCCGATTGCGAGCAGGGGGACGATAGCATTGTGCTCATGCTCGTGCATGAACCATCCGCTCGTGCCGTAGGCGGCGACGATGCTGAGGAGCGCGAGGATGAGCAAAGGCCAAGTCATGCGCGCGGGGCAATCGTGGCCGTGGTGAGCGGCTTCGCTGCGGGGCTTGCCGAGGAAGGCGACGACGAAGAGGCGCGTCATGTAGAACGCGGTGAGGAAAGCGGTGGCGAGACCGATGCCAAAGAGCGCCTTATTGTGCTCGAAGGCGGCGGCGATGATCGCGTCTTTCGATACAAAGCCGGAGAGCCCAGGGCAACCGGTGAGCGCCAGCGTGCCGATGGCAAACGTGAGCGTAGTGACGCGCATCGTTTTGCTAAGGCCGCCCATTTTCCAGATGTCCTGCTCGTGGTGCAGTGCGTGGATGATCGCGCCGGAGCCGAGGAAGAGGAGTGCTTTGAAAAAGGCGTGCGTGAAGAGGTGGAACATCGCTGTCCCGCCGTGCGGATCAGGTGCGAGGCCACTGGCCATCACCATATAGCCGAGTTGTGAAAGCGTGGAGTACGCGAGGACGCGCTTGATGTCGTCCTGCTGCGTGGCCATGAGCGCGGCGAGGATGCTCGTGATGCCCCCCACCCAGGCGATCGTGTGGGCTGCGAATGCGGCCTCGGGCAGTTCGATCAGGAAGGCAACGCGTGCGAGCATGTAAACGCCTGCGGCGACCATCGTCGCGGCGTGGATGAGCGCGGAGACAGGTGTCGGGCCTTCCATTGCGTCGGGAAGCCATGTGTGCAGCGGAAATTGTGCGCTCTTCCCGACTGCACCGCAGAAGACGAGCAACACGGCGGCGGAGAGGAAAACCGGGTCCTTCGCGAGCACCGATGTCTGCGCAGCCAGACCATCGAAGGTCACCGTGCCCGCGCTCGCCCACAGCATGAGGATGCCGAGCATGAAGCCGAAA